>PHDH01000178.1 GCA_002840935.1 Bacteroidetes bacterium HGW-Bacteroidetes-21
AGCATTGAACTTCGACTGACTATTTGAATATCCGGAATCTGATTTTGACTCACCCCCAGCACTTCTCTGCGATGCAAAGACGGGGAAAATGCCAGTTTACCATATTAGACATATCAGTCACTGTTCATATGTTAATATCTTTTTTATCAGGATATTGACTTTGTCATAGAATTTCCTTTAATTTGAAAGAAAAACTTATGAAATCTCTTTATTTCTTACCCTTCTTATTTTTTATCCTGATGGGATGCAGCGAGAAAAAGACTTCGCAAGACATTTCGGACAATTCAATTACTTCTAACGTACAGCCCAACGACGTACTCGTTCAGTATTACGAAAGCGGTCAACCTAAATATTCACAAGAGTTTCTGAATGGCATCCGACATGGTGATTACAATCACTGGTTTAAAGATGGAAAAGTTCAGAGTAATGGTAAGTATTATATGGGAATGAGAAATGGCACATGGCAATGGTTCGACGAAAAAGGCTCCAAAACACTGGAAGTCAACTATGGCAATAGCCTCGCAAGACTTTAGCTTCCTATATTAACCTGATTTTTGTTTTAGCAGTAATTTTACCGTTCCCTTTTTTATCCCAGATTGTATTTTCCCAAGTGTAGATATTCCCTTTTTTCATGGGACTTCCGGTTTCCAGAACCATACTGACTCTTTTTGAGATCAAAGACTTTTCTACCCCTTCATTTTCCAGACCTAAAAAAACATCATCCAGTTTAAATATAACGTCTCCAGTACTGTCGGAAACCATAAGTGATCCCCCTATAAAATTATTGCCATTGATTAATTTAAATCCATTTAAGCCTGTAAAAACCATCTCCACTACGCTATCCATAGGAAACTCTACAAGATTATATTCTGCATTCTGATAATAAAGATAGACACTATCACAAGTCAAACCCGATTCAGTTTTCACAATATTTGTTTTTTGCTTTTCGGGCGCACAGCTATAAAAGAAAACAAAAACCAAAACAAATATGAACCATTTACTACTAACCATCGCATTCCTCCTTCAGAATCGAATTAATAACAACTGAAGCGCAAAATCCACCAAATATTGGAGGCATATATGATATCGTTCCCACGTTAGATTTTTTATTTTCTTCCTCAATGCGAATTACGGCATTTTTATTCAATTTTTCAATAGAAAAGACCGCTTTAAATCCACCTGTCACATTTTTCTTACGTAATTTTTTTCGTAACACGTAGGCCAAACGGCACTCATAGGTCTCCGAAAAATCTGCAATTCTAATATCATCCGGTTTTGTTTTACCCCCTGTTCCCATTGAACTAACAAGCTGTAATCCATTATTTAGACAATGATATATAAAAAACACCTTAGGTGAAAATGTATCGATGGCATCCACTACATACGTGTATTTTTCGGCTGTTAGCAGACCGACCATTTTTTCGTCTTTCATATACTCCTTCAGGGCAATTATTTCAATGTCGGGATTAATATCCAACAAACGGGCTTTAATAACTTCGACTTTGGATAGTCCTATCGTTGAATGAAATGCACCAATCTGACGATTTAAATTGGTAAGATTATAAATATCATGATCGACAAGGGTTAATTTACCAATACCTGCCCTGCATAACATTTCAGCAGCAAAAGAGCCTACTCCGCCAAGGCCAACGACTAATACATGTGCCTTTTGGAGTTTTTCTATTCCTTCTTCTTTAACCAGTAATCTTGTTCTTTCCTTCCAATCCACTTTTTAAAAATTTTCAACCTGCATTTGTTTCAAAATATGTCCATAAGGGATCCGTGGGCACAGGCGCTGTTATAATAATGTTTTGATTCGTGACAGGATGTATAAACTCCAATTTTCTGGCATGAAGCGAAATACTTCCATCGGGATTGGACCGGGGCGCTTTATACTTTAAATCTCCTTTAATGCACATTCCCATGGCAGAAAGCTGGGCTCTGATCTGATGATGCCTGCCAGTAATTAAGTTAACTTCGAGCAAATAATACTTGTCGGAAGCAGCTAAAAAACTATATCTTAATTCTGCCCGCAAAGCATCTTTTGCTTCGTGATCGAAAACCCTGGTCGTATTATTTGTCGTAATTCTTTTCAGATAATGTACCAGTGTTTGCTCTTTGGCAGGAGGTTTTGAACAAACAATAGCCCAATATGTTTTCGATATTTCACGATTCTGTATCATTTTATTGAGACGGGCAAGAGCTTTGCTGCTCTTTGCAAACATAACAGCACCGCTCACAGGCCTGTCAATGCGATGAATGACCCCCAAATAAATATTACCTGTCTTACCCGTATTTGCTCTTATATATTCCTTGAGTGTATCTTCCAAAGACTCTTCACCGTTGGTATCAGGCTGGACTAATTCGCCTGCCTTTTTATTAACGACTAGGATATGATTATCCTCAAAAAGAACTCTGCCCTGAAAATTACTCTGTTGCATTAATACTGTTCCCTATCGTTGGGGAATTCAAGATTTTTTACGTCAGATATATAATTACGTACCGATCCTTTAATTTCGTCGAACAAATTATGGTAACGCCTCAGGAAGCGAGGTGAGAATTCAGTCGTTATACCCAGCATATCGTGCAGCACGAGTACTTGTCCATCGACTTCCCTGCCCGCACCAATGCCTATGACAGGAATATTGACAGAACTACAAACTTTAGCAGCCAACTTGGCAGGAATTTTTTCGAGCACTATAGAAAAGCATCCCGTTTTTTCGAGAATAAGCGCATCTTGCATTAATTTCTCAGCTTCTTTTTCGTCGGTTGCCCTAACCACGTATGTTCCGAACTTATGAATGCTTTGAGGAGTCAAACCAAGATGTCCCATAACAGGAATTCCTGCCGACAAAATGCGATTGATACTCTCACAAATTTCCTGCCCACCTTCGAGCTTAACAGCATGAGCACCGGTTTCTTTCATAATTCGGATAGCAGAAGCAAGTGCTTCTTTTGAATTCCCCTGATATGTACCAAACGGAAGATCTACAACGACCAAAGCTCTACTCACAGCCCGAACAACCGAAGCCGCATGATAAATCATCATATCCAGCGTAATAGGCAGAGTACTTTCGTATCCGGCCATAACATTTGAAGCTGAATCTCCAACCAAAATAACATCAATACCGGCATCATCTAATATCCTTGCCATGGAAAAATCATATCCCGTTAGCATGGAAATCTTTTCTCCCCTCAGTTTCATCTCTGCCAGTACATGTGTGGTAATTCTTTTGAAAGGTATTTGTGTTGACATAATAATTACTAACTTTGCAATTGAAATGCAAAATTGAGCATAATTTCAACAATATTTGATATTTTTTATGAGAAATTTGATCATCCTGGCCTTTTCAGTGACAATTATTCTGGCTTCGTGTAAGACTGATTTCGAAATCAACGATGATTGGAAAGACATCACTGTAGTTTACGGGTTATTGAATGCCCACGAAACAACTCATTATCTCCGCATACAAAAAGCCTTTTTGGGTGAAGAAAGTGCATATCTCATGGCACAACATAGCGACTCTATTCTTTATAGTCAGGATTTATCTCAATATATTCGAATGGAAGAATGGAAAAACGGCAATAAGAAAAAAACCTTTTACTTTACTATTGAATATCTTGATAAAGATACCGGCATGTTTGCCACTGGCAATCACCATGTGTATAAAACCACAGGCGCATTAGACCCCGATGCAGAGTATCGTTTTTTTATTGACAGACCCAATTTAAATACTGTCAGTTCAAGAACAAAACTCATCAGTACTTTTATAATAAACAAGCCCTATACAAGTCCCATGGAGAAAATTGCTTTTCATTCTACAGATCCTTATAAAGTTGAATGGAAATCATCTGCCGGTGGTCGCGTATACAATCTCGAAATTGATTTTCATTTTCTCGAAATAACAGCCACAGACACCACACTCAGAACGCTTGTATGGAATAATTTTTCCACGGTCATTTCTCCTTCACTTACCGAAGGGCAATTACTTTCGATGGATATTGCTGGAACCAGCTTTCAATCCTTCGTTAAATCCCAGCTGGCGAATAATCCCAACGAAGCAAATATTCTAAAAAGGATAGTTTGTGAAGAAAGTCTCGATTTCCATTTTTACTCCGGCGATGACAATCTTTATACTTATATGCAAATCAGTCAGCCTTCCACAGGTATAGTACAGGAAAAACCTGCCTTTACCAATATTGAAAATGGGATAGGCTTATTTGCATCCCGTTACGATCAATCGATAAATGGCAAAACGTTGAGCGATAGAACACTTGATAGTCTTTCTACAGGCTCATACACACCTCACCTTAAATTTGCTACCAGTGCACAGACGATAAATTACTGGAGTACACATTAGTACTGAAAATACGCCAAAATCTGACTGACTTTTTGTCAAAACTCGACTTTTAGTCATATCCCTTTTCATTCAAACTGCCATTTTTTCGCTTTGCCCAACTTGGCATATCAATTGACTATAAAGAGAAAATTGAAAAAATTATATTATGGGTAAAATAATAGGAATAGACCTTGGAACCACAAACTCTTGTGTGTCTGTAATGGAAGGAAATGAACCGGTAGTGATACCTAACAACGAAGGTAAAAGAACCACACCATCGGTAGTTGCATTTATTGATAATGGCGAAAGAAAAGTGGGTGATCCAGCCAAAAGACAAGCAATCACGAACCCCCGTCATACCATTTATTCTATTAAAAGGTTCATGGGTAATCGTTACGACGAAGTAACAAAAGAATTGCAGCGCGTTCCCTACGAAGTTGTAAAAGGTGAAAATAACACCCCCAGAATAAAAATCGGTGACCGCAAATACAGCCCTCAGGAAGTTTCAGCTATTATTCTTCAGAAAATGAAGAAAACAGCCGAAGATTATTTAGGACATGAAGTCACTGAAGCAGTCATTACCGTTCCTGCATATTTCAACGACTCACAACGTCAGGCGACGAAAGAAGCCGGAGAAATTGCCGGTCTCAAAGTTAAACGTATCATCAACGAACCTACTGCTGCTGCTCTTGCTTACGGCATGGACAAAAGAGGTAAAGACATGAAAATTGCTGTCTATGACCTTGGTGGAGGAACTTTTGATGTCTCAATACTTGAATTGGGCGAAGGTGTTTTCGAAGTTCGTTCTACCAATGGAGATACCCATTTAGGCGGGGATGATTTTGACCAGGTAATTATCGACTGGCTTGCCGAAGAGTTTTTAAAAGATGAAGGCGTCGATCTGCGCAAAGATCCTATGGCCCTGCAGCGTCTGAAAGAAGCTGCTGAAAAAGCAAAAATTGAATTATCCAGCACTACCAGTTCAGAAATCAATCTGCCCTATATTATGCCCGTTAATGGCATACCTAAACATCTTGTTAAATCACTTACCAAAGCTCATTTCGAAAAACTTATCGATCCGCTGGTACAAAAAACACTGGAGCCTTGCCGCAAAGCTATGCAAGATGCTAATTTATCTATCAATGACATTGACGAAGTCTTACTCGTAGGTGGATCAACCCGCGTACCGGTAATACAGCAAGCTGTAGAAAAATTCTTCGGAAAAGCACCTTCTAAAGGAGTAAATCCCGACGAAGTTGTGGCTATTGGTGCCGCTATACAGGGTGGTGTACTGACTGGTGAAGTAAAAGATATTCTTCTACTTGACGTTACTCCACTTTCATTAGGCCTCGAAACATTAGGCGGTGTTACTACCAAGCTCATCGAATCTAACACAACTATCCCCAGCAAGAAGACAGAAACTTTCACCACCGCAGCCGACAATCAGACTTCCGTCGAAATTCACATTCTGCAGGGAGAAAGATCCATGGCTCGTGATAACAAGACGATAGGACGTTTCCATCTCGATGGCATTCCCTCGGCACCCCGTGGAGTACCTCAGGTAGAAGTCACTTTCGATATTGATGCCAACGGTATTTTGCAGGTTTCTGCCAAAGACAAAGCCACGGGCAAACAACAGAGTATTCGTATTGAAGCATCTACCGGACTCAGTGACGACGAAATCAAACGCATGAAAGCAGAAGCCGAAGCTAATGCTGACGCCGACAAAATTGCTAAAGATAAAATCGACAAACTGAATATGGCAGACAGCATGATATTTCAGACCGAAAAACAACTCGCTGAATTTGGCGACAAGATTCCGGCTGAAAAGAAAGCTCCTATCGAAGAAGCTATCAGCAAACTGAAAGCCGCTAAACAATCCGAAGATATTGCAGCCATTGATGCCGCTATCGAAGAAGTCAACAAAACTTTCCATGCAGCTTCCGAAGAAATGTATAAAGCACAGCAACAGAATGGTCAACCTCAACAGGATCCAGGACAACAGCAACAAAGCAATCAACAACAATCAAATACAGCTGAAGTTACAGATGTTGACTTTGAAGAAGTAAAATAAGTAAAAGTATAACTATTGAAAAAACGCCGGGCAGCCGGCGTTTTTTTTTGAGTATAAACTGAGTAAATCGTTATCTTTGCTAAAAAATAAATAGCCTTGTTCACATATCTAATTTTTAGATTTTTTGTTTTACTATTCAGCATCATGCCGTTTTGGTTCATTTATGGCATGAGTAATTTTTTTGCCTTTCTTTTATCCCGTGTATTCAGATATCGCTATAAAGTAGTGCATGCAAACCTCACCAGAGCATTCCCAGAAAAAAGTGAAAAGGAAAAGAAAAAAATATTTCATGCCTTTTACCGCAATTTAGGCGACTTATTGGTTGAATCCATGAAAGGATTTACGATGAGCGATAAAGAGCTCTATAAAAGACTCGTGGTTCTGAATCCAGAAGTACTAACTGCCTACGAAAAAACAGGTAAAAGTATTATGGCTGTAACAGCCCATACCGGCAATTGGGAATGGGGCATCTTATCGGCACCCCATTACACAAAAATGATTCCTGCTGGTTTATACAAACCACTTTCAAATAAAAGAATAGATGCTTATATGCGACGTAACAGAAGCCGTACAGGATCTGTTTTATGCTCTATCTATTTAACCGGCATGTCGTTTCAGAAATATATCGATAAAGGCAGTCTTTTTTTACTGATAGCAGACCAAAGTCCCTCCAATTTAAAAAAATCCTACTGGGTTAACTTTTTTGGAACCGAAACAGCCTGCCTTCATGGTCCCGAAAAATATGCCACGATGTTCAATCTGCCCGTTTACTTTTTTAGTGTTCACAGAGTAAAAAGAGGTTATTACCAAATCGAGTTTTCCAAGATTACAGATACCCCCAATGAACTTCCTTCAGGAAAAATTACTGAAATCTATATGGGCATGTTGGAGAGCTATATACGAAAAAATCCTTCGAACTGGCTTTGGTCGCACAGAAGATGGAAACATAAAAGATCTGACTACAATTAATTTTTTGCAGAATTTCCAATTATCGTATATTTGAAAAAAAAATATATGGTATTTGAAGCATGGCATATTTGGTTAATCGTTGGCATAGCCCTGATGGTTCTTGAAATATTCACTCCTTCTTTTGTCGCTGGTAGTTTCGGCATTGGAGCCATTTTCACTTCACTTGTAGCCTATTTTTCTGACAATATCAATATCCAAATTCTTTTTTTCACTGGATTTTCTGTCCTTGCTTTTGTCCTCATCCGGCCATTGTTAAAACGTATTGAAAAGAAAAGAGAAACAGCCACTAATATGGATTCTCTGATAGGACAATCCCTGATGGTAGTTGAAGAAATTGGCCCGGATCAGAAAGCCGGATATACTAAAGTCGACGGAGACATGTGGAGAACGATTTCAATTCAAGGCGAACATTTTAAGGTGGGCGAAAAAGCAAAAGTTATCCGAATAGATGGCAATACATTATACGTCGAAAAAATAACCTTTTAAAACTATATATTATGTCTGCATTAACTGTCATACTTCTTGTTCTATTATTCTTTGTCCTGATGTTTGCACTATCGGGATTAAAAATTGTTCAGCAATCTGAAACCATGGTCATTGAGCGACTGGGAAAATACAGCCGCACCTTGCATTCAGGCATCAGTATCATTTGGCCAATTATTGATAAACCCCGCCAGATTGCCTCTAAATATACTTTTGAAGATGCCTATGGTGGACATCGTTCAATGTATCGCTTCAAATCACGCATAGATCTTCGTGAAACCGTTTATGATTTTCCGAAACAAAATGTTATTACGAAAGAC
>PHDH01000179.1 GCA_002840935.1 Bacteroidetes bacterium HGW-Bacteroidetes-21
CTGAGAAGGATAATAATAAACAACATGGGCATCGGTATAACATGTAGGGCAGTATAAAGTGTCTTGCGGGTTTTGGTTCCAGTTAGTTGCATTGAACCATGAATTTGTTGGTCCTGTCCAGTATCCATTACCGGTGGTAGCAGTAGCATTCAGTTCTGCGTATTTGCCGCATACGGCGAAGTCTAAACCAGCATCGGGGTGGGGAACATCTAGAAAGTGAATTTGCAAAGTATCTCTGTCGAGGCACTGGGTATTACCAGCATTGGATTCTCTCCAGATAAACTGGTAGATGCCGTAATCGGAGACAGTAACTTCCCCATCTGGATAAGTCGCTGGTTGAAAATCGGCAGCTGATGTTATAAAAGGTTTCTGAAGCACGGTCCAGGTTCCTGTTGCATTATCGAGACTATATTGACCTAATAAGTCATAATTTTTACCGCAAACGGAGTCATTATCACCGGCATAAGCATCCGGGATTTGATAAAACGTAACAAGAACACTGTCATAACTTATACATCCTTGCGTGTTTTGAACATACCAATACATATAGTATTCGGCTCTTGATCTGTTATAGATTCCCGTACCCAATGTAGATATGTCTAGGGTAGCATTGGCTGGAACAAGACTTCCTCCAGTATTGATTACTGGACCGGCTGGATTTGCAATCCATTGCGCATTAGTAATTCCTGCTCCCAAGGTGTCGGCATTCAGTGTCGCAAATGTGCCACAAATGGATTGTGGAGCTCCTGCTTCTGCATGAGGAGGTCTGAGGAAAGTTACAATTACGCTGGCAGTTCCAGAGCATGGGCCATTTGAGGCATGCCAGGTAAATGTCACAGGGAAAGATGCCTGGGTATAATTAGGGATTCTAACAGAAGCATTGGGATCTGTCATATCCGGAGTATAAATCACATTGGCTATGCTTGAAGTCCAGAATCCCGGATAAGTGTCATCGGCATCCAATTGAGCGGTATATCCACAGGAATTAAAGTTTGTGCCTGCACTTGTATTTGGGGTTACAAGGAAAGTGACAATGGCTGTGTCACGACTTAAGCATCCAGAATTGGTTTCTGTTAAAATATATTGGTATTGACCATGTGTAGCAACGGTAATAGATGTCGATGCTGCATTGGCTGATCCAAAGGTTCCAGTTCCCGTCCATGAAAGAGTTGAACCTGTTGTGGATTGTACTCCAGTTAATGTTGTTGTGAGTCCACAGACTTCAATGTCATTTCCTGCATAGGCTGTAGGTTGGGCAACAAAATTAAAGGTCACATTGTCTGAACTGTCGCAAGCGCCATTTTGCTCATGCCACATAAATTCATAGGAGCCTGAAACGGTTACTGCAACGCCAGAATTATAGGCATGGAGATCACCAAAAGTTGCGATACCTCCCGGAGGTGCTGTAACTACTGACCATGTTCCTGTATAGCTAGGATTGTCGGGAGGAACGGCATTCATAAAAGTTGTCAGTCCACATAAGTTTTGAACAGGACCGGCATCGGGTGTTGGCATTAAACAACAAGCAGGCGTTCCTAGTGGAAGAACCTGAATCCACATAGTATCTGTAACACTTTCACAACCTGCTCCGGAAGTGACATGTAAAATAATTGGGAAAGTTCCGGCGGTATTGTAGGTGAATGTGTAAGGGCCTTGACCTGAGCCAACAACGTTAATGGCAGTGCCAAAATTCCACTGAAAATTAGCCCCCGGACCTTGAGCATTTCCAACAAAAGTCGCTCCGCTGGGATCGTTAACGCAAATGGGAGAGATTACAGTAAAATCTGAAGTCGGAACGGGATTGACAATTACATTGGCATTGTCAATAGCAGTAGCTCCACATCCGTCGGTTACTGTTACATAATATGTTAATGATGTGGGTGGTGCTACACTAATACTTGAATTGCCTGAACCATTACTCCATTGATAAGTATGAGTAGGGACGCCTCCTGAAGAAGAGGAGGTAAATGTGACAGGTGGATCTCCTGCACACATAACCATATCACTTGAAGTTGATACTGTAACAGGTGTATTGTCAGTTAAATTTATTGTAATATCTTGTGTGCCGCAACCTAAGTTTACTGTCAGTATTACTGTTTCGGTTCCTTCGGTAAGACCGTCCATGTTGGGATTGATGAGAAAACTAACAGAGTCAGATCCGGTTGGGATAGTGATACTAGCAGGTATAGAGGCAAAGTCGGTGCCATTAGTTGCTGTACCTGTAATTGTATAATTGATGGTAAGAGGGGATGTTACAGCCGATCCTGTAGTAAAGGCCACAAGAGCCTGACTACAACCTTCAATGGCTGATAAACCGAGCGCTGGATTGGTGTAATGAACAGCCATGGACACAGCATCTGTTCCAAAACTGTTGGCTTCGAGAAATACCCCAGAATCATAAATTCCATCTCCAATATCACTAATGGCAATTTTTATATGATACTGTTGGCAAGGTACTACATTTGCCTGAGCAGTTAATACCGTTGTGAAGCCGTCAAAAACAATTGTAGTGCCTCCAAGTGTTTGATTGTCTACAAAATAAGTAGAGTATGATCCGGAGTTTACATTATTAATTGTTACTGGTGTAGTGGTGCTAGGAACAAGTGCCATATTAAAGTTTGTGTAATTTCCTCCTCCGGGATTTGTTCCTGTTATAAAGAATCCAAAGGCATCGTTATAACCGGTTCCAACGTATTCGGGATACTCTTCCGAACCAAAAACATAACGGAAAGAAACGGTATTGTCCAAAGGAATAAAATCAAATTCTAGTACTGCAGCGTCATACGAAGTATTTCCGCCAATGCTTGAAAGGGTGGCATCTCCAGCAGCACCCATATCCTGACTTAAAAAGGTGCCTACACCGGCAGGAATACCTGTAACTGGACCTGTACACATTACTATGCCTTCAGTAAGTCCGAGATTGGTTGTATTACCATTGAAAAAACGGGCAATCATAGGACTTCCGGTACTTCCAGCAGCACCTAAGAAAGTGATATTTGAAACAGTCACTCCACCGCTGATAAGCACATTGGGAACCAGTTGTTGTGCATTCATGCTCTGATCAATTTGAAGCTGACCATAAGCAACAAATGACCATAAGCTTATGGTCATTATAGAAAGAAAACTTGCTATATTTTTCATAATTCGGAATTTTTCAGGTTTTCGACTGGAATTACCTTATTGTCAAATTCAACATTTATAAATCCTGCTTTTTCAAGCAGATAAGAAAAATAAATGTTGTTTGCATATTTATATGCTTTTAAAGTTCCATGCCATATGCCGGTTGCAGGATCCAGTTGAAAATTGCATTCCTCCACACCCCGGTAACTTCTCATAAACATTTCAGTTACACGCAACTGATGCTCAGAAGTAAATCCTGAAAGAGTAAAATTTACAACTTTCGAATTATCTTCCATTTTTTGAATCAAAGAGTTTGCATCTGCTCTGATAACATGTAAAGTTTTTTGCGAATAAGCTGAAAATGTAAATATTATCAGCAATAAGACTAAAAAATGTTTTTTCATAAAAACTGAATTTAATTAATAGTCACATTTATCAGGTAAAAGGTTGCCTGATCATTTTACAATTATAAAAAAAATTATCTTATAATGGTCACATTACCTGTAAATTCTTTTTTATTTCCCTTCCAGTCGTGACATGTGATCATCCAGATATAGGTGTCAATTTTTACAATTTCACCTGCTTTATAGCGTCCATCCCATCCAAATTGTTTTGGATTAGATGCATTGTATTTGTCTGTTTCCCAAATAATTTGACCCCATCTATCGAAGATAGCTACATGGAATCCTTGTTCAGAGATATTATGTCCTGTGACAAACCAAACATCGTTAATATTATTAAAATCAGGTGAAAAGGCAGTGGGAGCATAAATTGTAAAATCGTCTTTGATGAGTATTTCAGCTTGTGCCGTATCTGTACAACCCAAATCTGAGACTGTAACCAGTGACACTATGTAAGTGTCTGCATTGGGAAACCTATGATATGGGTGAATTACACTGGAAGAGTCTCCATCGCCAAAGAACCAGAAGTGCATAGTAGCATTCTGACTAATACTCGTAAATTGAATAATTGGTTTTAATATAGATGCAAATTGTGGGTCCCATGTAAATTGCGAATGAGGTTTTGGGTATACCTGAATAAAATCCGGTTTGGTTTCGGTACTAACACAGCCCTCAGTGGAAGTAACAGTCAGAGTTACGTCATACGTGCCCGGTTGATAAAAAATATGTGTAGGGTTCTTGGCTAAACTGATATCCGAATCGTCTCCAAAATTCCATAAATAAGATTGTCCTATATTCGGACTTGTTTCTAAAAAGTGTACTGTAAAGGGTGAACATCCCGCCGTTGTGTCGGCTATAAAGTGGATTGGAGGTGTCGGCAAAACATGTATGGTAACTAATCCAGTATCTCGAGTTCCGCAAATATCCTGGGCAGTGACTATATATGTCATTGTTTGTTCGGGGTGTAAAAGGATAGGAGGAGTTACCACCAAACCATCCTGATTGGAAAGCATGTAGGGAGGACCAAATCCGCCAGAGATAGATACAGTCAGTATTACAGGATCTCCGGGACAAATGTTATCGGTGTTTTGTGTCAATGTTAAAATTAATGGAGGACCAACAGAAATGTGGGACTCAGAAATATTACTCATACATCCGTTTGCATCAATTACATAAGCAGATAAAGTGGAGTCATGATTTAATGAGAAGCCTAAAACCTGAGTTGACGGCATACCATTCCAGAAATATTGATAATTTCCTGTTCCTCCAAGTGCTGTAATCGTCAAAAAGGTTGTTTCTCCCCGGCAAATGGTAACATCCGGGGATGTAATAATTACTAGAGGTTGTGGTTCTGTTATTATGGTTCCATTTGTGATAGTGCAACCGCCAGCATCGGTAATTGTTGCAGAATAGTTTCCCGCACCTACTGCTGAGAGATCTTCTGATGTGGTATTGTTATTCCAATGATAGGTATATGGAATAGTTCCTCCGTTTACAGTGAGATCAACGGATCCATTTGTTTGTCCATTACATAATATGTCAGTATGAGCAATAGTAGAAGTAAGAAGGGAGGGATTTAAGATATTCTGGGTCGTCAAAGTGGAAGCGCAACCGTTCAAAGAAACACTAAGTGTTACAGGGTGTATTCCATCATTCGCCCAGATTACTGTATGCGGTCCGGAACCATTACCGGGTAGCGCATTACCCCCGTCAAATTGCCAGGTAAAAATGCAGTTACTATTGCAATTTCCGTTATAGGTTATTGTTGTCGATTCCCCGTTGCAGGATATGGGCGTGAAACTAAAGTCAGAAGTTGGAGGATTTGTTAGCTGAATAACGACAGTATCTGCATCTGTACATGAATTGCCATTATCTTCCGTCCAAATAAGTGTAAATATTCCCGAAATATTTGATGTTACCGTAGCGTTTGCGCTATTGACATTTGATAATGTAACATTTCCTGTTCCGCTGAGGGTCCACGTTCCTGTTCCTACGCTAGGTGTTGCTTGTAGCGTTGTAGTAAGCGCGCAAACCTGTTGATCTGGGCCTGCATTGGCAGTGGGAGTTGTAGTTACAACGACCGAATATTGGGCTGTAGAGGTACAGGTATGAGCATCGGTTCCTGTAACAGTGTACAAAGTTGTTGTTAGTGGAGCAACGTTTATCAATGCCGTAGCCTGACCTGAATTCCATACATAAGAGACACCACCCGCAGCGATGAGTTGTGAAGTCTGACCAGAACATATACTGCTGCCTGTGATACTAATGACAGGAGAAGTATAAACTATTACATCAACTTGCGTTGTAGCCGTACAACCATAAGTATCAGTGCCTGTTATGTAATATGTTGTATTTGTCAGTGGTGAGGCCGTCACAGAGGTTCCCGTACTTGAAGACAGGGTGGCGGCTGGCGACCAGTTATAACTTACAGCATTACTTGCTGTAAGAGTTGAAGATGCCCCGGGACAAATGCTTGTAGGTGAGGCTGTGGCAGTGATAGTTAATACGGGCGGTTGGGAAACAATAGCTGATTGCACTGCTGTACATGAATTGGCGTCGGTGACCGTTACGTAGTAAGTCCCAAACGAAAGATTGGAGGCGGTTAATGTTGTTTGACCGTCAGTCCATACTTGTGTGTAGGGGGCTGTTCCTCCTGATTCGGTAATAGTTATAGATCCATCATTGCCGCCAAAACAGGTTACATCAGTAACATTTGAAATGACCGGACTCACTGCGGTTGGCTGAGTAATGGTAACACTTGCTGTAGATGTACATCCATTTCCGTCTGTGACTGATATGGCATATATTCCTGCAATCAATCCGCCGGCTGTATTTGTTCCTTGTCCGGTTCCTGGAGCAGGCGACCATAAATAAGTATAGGGGCCGATTCCACCCGATGGTGTTGCTGTAGCTGAGCCGTTACTTCCTCCAATACAGGAAACATGAGTGGGTGTAATTGTTGTGCTGCAAGAGGGACATGAAACATCCACTGTATCTATAAAAACAGGTCCGCAAGGCGGATTTATTTGCGCATTTACGATAAAACTTCCATTAGCCAGTCCTGTTACAGTATTGGTCAGGCTATTGCTGTTAATAGTTTGATCAATTACGGTTCCAGTCATATTTGTCCAGGTGTAGGTAACTGCTGGATTGACCGCAGGGGTATTGATAGTAACCGTTGCCGAGCCATTGTTTGGCCCAATACAGGTAGACGAAGTAGTCATCAGGTTACAGGAAGAACTCTGGGCAGCGAAAAAGACACCTACATTGTGATTGCCGCATGCGAACACTAGGTTTGTGTTTCTGTCATATTTTAAGTCAAAAACCTGATTCCCGTTAGGCCATCCTAAAGGTGTACTTCCTATTTGAGTAAAACTATTACCCGTAAAATGGTAGGTGAGAATATTATTGTTACTACCTCCAAGATAAACGTTATCGCAATCGTCAACCCCAATTCCTCCTTGTAATAGTGGGGTGTACCATGTACCAGATAATCCAACAGAAGTAGCTGCCAATTGACCTCCATTGGTTTTATTGAAAGCTGCCAGTCCACCGCCATCATAGTAGTACAGATAATTATCGTTGGCACAAAGGGCGTTAAAGCCGTTGGAAGTAGAACCATAGGTTGCTAGAGTAGGCCAGTGATTGGAAACTTCGTCGAATCCGTACATCCCATGGGAAACCATCCATACATTGCCGTTGAGAGCGGCATTGACCAATGAAATTTTATCGTCAATAGCAGAGGATGTAACGTCGCTACTTCTGGCATATACAACAAAAAGGTTACTCTGATTATCCAAAGAATAGCTTACAATATCCTGACAAGTTCCGGCAACACCTGTAAAATTTGAAATGGTAAGACCTCCCGTTGCCGTGTTAACTCTTCCGCCGGTCAGATTGGATGATGTTCCGCCTCCTACAACGATAATACTGTTATTCCCGTTACAGTCAAAACCAATATCCCATATCTCTCTGTAATTTGAATTTTGTGTTGAGACAAATCCGTCTGCCACACCATTGGCTGCCAGTCGGTATAAGCGGGCACCACTTCCGTTAAATCCTTCGCCAATATATACTCTTTGGGTATTTTTTTCGGCAATAAAATTTCCTTCAGCTATGCTGAAATCATAGGGGCTTAAATGTGACCAAAGTAATGCTCCGGTAGGGGAGTATTTATTGACGTAAATGGACGTGTTTCCCTGTGGACGTATGAAGGCATACAGATTGCTGGCATAATCATAATCGACGTCATAAGCAATGTCATTGGCAGAAATTGTAATTCCTGAAATCCAGGGGTCGATAATGAGGGGTTGATGGCTATCGTAACCTTCGGGTAATAGAAATGAAATCACCTTATTCTCAATCGAAAATTCGGAAGAAATCAGACGGTTGTTTTGGTATGTTTCGGGTGTATGTTCAGTAATATTCCAGGCGGGAGTTTTAATTACAATATTGCCTGTAGTATCTCTCCAAATATCTTTTACATCGCCCGAATATTTTACTTTTATCTTGCTTATGTCGGCTCCGGGTTGCACAATAAAGGAATATTTTATTCCGGACTTATCCTCAGGCAAAGTAAATTCAACATCAATACCGGGATAAATTTCTTTATAGGTGATTTTATGAAACCCGTTAGAAATAATTGTTTCCATGCCAAAAG
>PHDH01000180.1 GCA_002840935.1 Bacteroidetes bacterium HGW-Bacteroidetes-21
TAACGCTTTTCACCATCCTTGTAAAAAATCAACGCAATACGTGCCGAACGATTCGGATCGTATTCAATTGAATTTACTGTTCCTGGTATATTATCTTTATCGCGTTTGAAATCGATTGTACGTAACATACGTTTATGACCACCGCCAATATAGCGAATTGTCATCTTTCCGGAATTATTACGACCACCTGAGCTTTTTTTCTTTACCAAAAGCGACTTTTCGGGAGTCGATGCAGTAATTTCCTCGAAAGTACTGGCCACCTTCTGGCGTTGTCCCGGTGTTACTGGTTTAAATTTCTTAATGCCCATCTTACTTAAATATTGCTGTAGAAATCAATTTTTTCTCCTTCGGATAAAGTCACAACAGCCTTTTTAAAACTATTGGTACGTCCGGATATAATACCTGCCTTGGTATAACGCATTTTATTCTTACCACCATAAATGAATGTGTTTACGGTTACAACCTTCACACCATACATCTTTTCAACAGCAGTTTTAATCTGCAGTTTATTGGCAGTCTTCGAAACAACAAAACCATATTTACCAAGCTTATCGCCCAGCAGGTTCATCTTTTCGGTTACTAACGGCTTCAAAATTATGCTCATAAAATCAATTAACTTTATTGAAACTCTGTTCCATAAATTCCAAAGTACTCTCGAATACTAAAAGTTTTTGTGCCTTTAAAATCTCATATGTATTTATGGCAGAAACATTTAGAACATCGAAATCCTTTAAATTTCGGGAGGACAAATATATGTTATTATTTTGATTAGGCAAAATCAATAACGATTTTTTATTGTCAATGTTGAAATTTTTCTTCAAATCAACAATATTCTTGGTCTTTGGTTGTTCAAAATCAAAATCTTCGATAACAATAAAATTATCTGATTTTAATTTATGAACCAAAGCCGACAAGCGAGCTATGTTTTTTACCTTTTTGTTGAGTTTAAAGCTATAATCTCTGGGTTTAGGACCAAAAGTACGACCTCCACCTTTGCGGGTTGGTGATTTAACACTACCAGCTCTGGCTGTACCTGTACCTTTTTGTTTCTTAATCTTCTTGGTACTGGCAATAACTTCGTTTTTTTCTTTGGTTTGGCTGGTTCCCTGGCGATTATTAGCCATAAACTGTTTCACGTCTAAATATATAGCGTGATCATTGGGCTCAATGCCAAATAACTGGTCATTGATCTGCACCTTTTTGCCGGTGTCTTTTCCCTGGATGTTATATACTGCTAATTCCATTACTTCTCAATAATTATGTATGAACCATTGGCGCCCGGTACTGATCCTTTAACGACCATCATGTTTTGCTCGGGCATAATTTTTATAACCTGAAGATTAAGAACCTTCACTTTATTGGTACCCATATGACCTGCCATACGCATTCCTTTAAATACTCTGGAAGGATATGAACTTGCACCCAGTGATCCGGGAGCTCTGAGTCTATCGTGCTGACCGTGGGTTTTATCTCCCACACCCCAGAAACCGTGACGTTTTACAACACCTTGGAATCCTTTACCTTTGGAGATACCGGAAACATCAACAAAAGGATCTTCATTAAAAATTTCAACTGTGATGGTGTCTCCCAATTTCCAGTCTTTATTTTTATAACCTGTAAATTCTCTGAACACTCTTTTAGGAGCTGTTCCAGCTTTTTTTACATGACCCACTTCGGGTTTACCTGCGTGTTTTTCTTTTTTATCGCAAAAACCAATCTGGAGGGCATTATAGCCATCCACATCCTGAGTCTTTACCTGAGTCACAACACATGGACCCACTTCTAAAACAGTGCATGGTATATTTTTACCCTCGGCACTGAAAATCGAGGTCATCCCGACTTTTTTTCCAATTAATCCTGGCATTTGATTTTTATTTTAAATTGTCAGACTTTGATTTCAACTTCAACCCCACTGGGCAGTTCTAATTTCATCAGCGCTTCAACGGTTTTACTGTTGCTGCTGTATATGTCGATCAACCGCTTGTGTGAACTTAACTGAAACTGCTCACGTGACTTCTTGTTAACAAAAGTCGACCTGTTTACAGTAAAAATTCTCTTGTGCGTTGGCAACGGAATAGGTCCATTAATAATGGCTCCTGTAGTCTTAACCGTTTTCACGATTTTTTCGGCAGACTTGTCGACCAGATTATGGTCGTACGATTTTAGTTTGATTCTGATTCTCTGATTCATGGTTAACAGATGTATATCTTTTTTCCGGTTATTTTTTCAATGATTTCGGCGGCCAGGTCGATTGGAACACTTTCGTAATGATGATATTCCATAGTAGACGAAGCTCGTCCTGAAGTGATGGTTCTTAAGATGGTGACATAGCCAAATAATTCGCCGAGTGGTACGAGTGCTTTGACAACTCTTGCACCAGCTCTTTCTTCCATACCACTAATATGACCACGACGACGGTTAAGGTCAGACATTACGTCTCCCATATGTTCTTCGGGAGTTACTACTTCAACGCTCATCACAGGCTCTAATAAAGTTGGGCGTGTTTTAATGACTCCATTATTATAAGACATCTTGGAGGCAATTTCGAACGAAAGAGCATCCGAATCAACGGGATGAAATGATCCATCGATCAAAGTTACTTTCAAATTATCCAAAGGATAGCTGGCAAGTGGACCGTTAGCCATAGCTTCACGGAAACCTTTTTCGACAGCGACAATATATTCTTTAGGTAATGTATTTCCTTTAATTTCGCTGACAAACTGAAGACCATGATGACCTTTGTCTGCGGGGCCCATGATAACTTTAATCTCGGCAAAACGACCTTTACCACCAGTCTGTTTTTTAAAGATTTCGTGTACCTCGGCATTTTCAGTAGGAGTTTCCTTGTAAGCAACCATTGGTTTTCCTAGATTGACAAGGATATTATTTTCTCTTTTCATCCGGTCTGTAATGATTTCCAAATGAAGCTCTCCCATTCCGTTAATTACGGTCTGGCCAGTATAATCATCATGACGGACTTTAAAAGTAGGATCTTCTTCTTCAATTTTTCTTAGTGTAAGTGCCAATTTCTCGACATCTGCCTGATTGACAGGTTCGACAGCAATACCTAAAACGGGATCGGGAAAAGTGATAGACTCAAGAACAATTCTGTGTTTTTCGTCACACAAAGTATCTCCGGTCTTAATATCTTTAAACCCTACAACAGCACAAATATCACCAGCCTCAACCATGTCGACAGGGTTTTGTTTGTTGGCATGCATATGAAAAATACGTGAGATACGTTCCTTTTTCTCGGTACGAGCATTAAAAATCGTCTCACCTGATTTGAACTGACCAGAATAGATTCTTAGATAAGCCAAGCGACCCATATAAGGATCGGTAGCAATTTTGAATGCTAAGGCAACTAATGGTTCAGATGCCAATGGTTCTCTTGATTCAGGTTTCTCGGTAAAAGGATGAATGCCATGAACAGCACCCACTTCTTCGGGATTGGGTAAAAAAGCAACAATTGAATCCAATAACGACTGAATTCCTTTGTTTTTAAAGGCAGAACCGCAAGTCACAGGAACAAGTTTAAACGCTACTGTTGTTCTGCGTAAAGCCTGGTATATATCATCAGAGGAGATAGATTCTTTATCATCCAGAAATTTCTCAAGGAAAACATCATCTACCTCTGCAATTTTTTCAAGCAGCAATTCTCTGTATTCTGCAACCAACTCGGTCATGTCGGCAGGAATATCAACTACATTATATTGAGCACCAAGACTTTCGTCATCCCAGACATAAGCCTTTAAGTTAATGAGATCAACAATTCCAATAAAATTATCTTCGACACCAATAGGTAATTGAATAGCAACAGGATTTGCTTTAAGTTTCTTTTCCATCTGGATAAGTACACCGATAAAATCAGCACCCGAGCGATCAAGTTTGTTTACAAATGCAATACGGGGCACTTTATATTTATCAGCTTGACGCCAAACGGTTTCAGACTGAGGTTCGACACCACCAACAGCACAAAAAACAGCGACAGCGCCATCAAGAACTCTTAATGAACGCTCAACCTCAACGGTAAAATCAACATGTCCGGGAGTATCAATAATATTAATACGGTATTGCTCCGTATTATAATCCCAGAAAGTTGTTGTTGCTGCAGATGTAATTGTAATGCCTCTTTCCTGCTCCTGAATCATCCAATCCATGGTAGCGGAACCTTCGTGAACCTCACCTAAACGATGAGTGAGACCGGTATAATATAATATACGCTCAGTGGTAGTGGTTTTACCTGCATCTATGTGTGCCATGATGCCAATATTCCTAGTATGTAAAAGATCGTGTCCCATCTACCACTCAAAGAGCCTAAAAGCGAAAATGTGAGAACGCTTTGTTTGCCTCAGCCATTTTATGAGTATCTTCTTTCTTTTTGTAAGCGCCACCTTCATTATTATAAGCAGCAATGATTTCAGCAGAAAGTTTGTCGGCCATACTCTTTCCAGCACGTTTACGTGCAAAAAGAATTACGTTCTTCATACTAACTGTAAGTTTTCTGTCAGCAGGAATTTCGGTGGGAACCTGAAAGGTTGCTCCGCCAACTCTGCGACTTTTTACTTCTACCTGAGGAGTGACATTTTCCAATGCTTTTTTCCAATAATCTAAAGGACTCACACCAGCTTCGGTAGCTTTTTTCTCCAAATTGGTCATTGAATCATAGAAAATATCAAAAGCAGTAGATTTTTTGCCTGAATACATCATGTTATTGATAAAACGTGTTACCATTTCATCTTTAAACCTTGGATCGGGTAATAACGCCCTTTTCTTGGGTCTCGATTTTCTCATGTGATATTATTTCTTTTACTTTTTAACTTTAGGACGTTTAGCGCCATATTTCGAGCGTCTTTGTCTGCGACCGTCAACACCAGCGGTGTCGAGTGCTCCGCGAACAATATGATATCTTACTCCGGGTAAATCTTTTACACGACCTCCGCGTACCAGAACGATTGAGTGTTCCTGAAGGTTATGTCCTTCTCCGGGAATGTAAGCGATAACTTCTTGCTGATTGGTCAGACGTACTTTTGCAACTTTACGCATTGCAGAGTTAGGTTTTTTGGGTGTGGTGGTATATACACGAACACATACTCCGCGGCGCTGTGGACAACTGTCAAGCGCACGTGATTTGCTCTTAACAACTACCTGACTTCTTCCTTTTCGAACTAATTGTTGTATAGTTGGCATAAGGCTCTCCTTTAAAATATAGGTTTAAAATTGGTCTGCAAAGGTAAAACATATTTTTTGGAAAACAAACGGAGCATTGAATATTTTTTCAAAATGATTATAAACTTTTTACAAACGATTTTTTTTGGGACTTAAAACCTCTCTTTTTTTCTTTTTTCTTAGAAAAAATCTGCCTTAAATTATTCTGAATAACATTTCTTAGTATCATTTTAAGTATGATTACCGTTCTTTCTGTAAAAATTTTTAAGAAATAAAATTAATCCTCCTTCCTGTTTTAATCAATCAATTAATGAATAAGACTATTAAGATTCAGACGAAATTCTTGTTTTTTATCCATTATAATAACTCCCGTCATTCCAAATTTCTTTACTACCTTTGCAGAAATGCAAGAAGTATGAAAACAAAAGAAGAAATAGTAAGCAACTGGCTACCAAGGTACACCGGTATCGAGCTGAAAGATTTTGGAGAATATATTATTCTGACCAACTTTCAGTTATATGTTGACCGTTTTGCAGAGCGCTTTAATACACAAGTGGTCGACAGAAGCAAGCCCATGCCCAGTGCAGTAGCCGAAAACATTACTATTATTAATTTTGGCATGGGAAGTCCCAATGCTGCAACAATAATGGACTTACTTCAAGCCATTTCGCCTAAAGCAGTTCTGTTTTTAGGCAAATGTGGTGGACTGAAGAAAAAAAATCAACTGGGAGACCTTATATTACCCATAGCCGCTATTCGAAGCGACGGAACTTCAAACGATTATTTGCCTCCGGAAATTCCTGCACTGCCTGCATTTAACATGCAACGTGCCATTTCCTCAACTATTCGCGACCATGCCCGTGATTACTGGACTGGTGTAGTTTATACGACCAACCGCCGTGTGTGGGAATACGACGAACGTTTCAAAAAGTATCTCGAAAAAACACGAGCCATGGCCATAGACATGGAAACAGCTACAATTTTCACCGTAGGATTTGCCAACAGTATTCCTACTGGCGCTCTTCTGCTTGTGTCTGACCAACCTATGATATCAACGGGTGTCAAAACAGCCGAAAGTGATAAAACGGTAACAGAAAAGTTTGTCAGCGACCATTTAAATATTGGTATTGATTCCATACGTGAGCTAAGTACCGAAGGACGTTCGGTAAAACATCTGAAGTTTGATGATTGATTATGAAGTACGAAGACATTATTAAAGAGCTTCAGAATAAGATTTACAAACCCGTTTATTTTCTTTACGGGAAAGAACCTTATTATATTGATCTTGTCCTCGATTATATTTCAGACAACATACTACCTCCCGAAGAACAGGCTTTTAACCAGTTTATTTTTTATGGTAAAGATTCGCAATTAGCCAACATCATAGGGCAGGCAAAAAAGTTTCCTATGATGTCCAATCATCAGGTTATTATTGTTCGTGAAGCACAGGACATTAAAGGACTGACCACTGCACCAACCAAAGATAAACCCAATATGCTGGCAGCTTATGCAGCCAATCCTTTACCATCAACCATACTGGTAATCGGGTATAAAATTCCAGCAGATTCACAAACAAAAATTCCCGCTACTTTCATTAAAGCACTAGGATCCAAGACAGTAACCTTCGAATCCACTCCCCTATACGAAGATAAAATTCCCGGATGGATTTCCCAACACGTAAAATCGCTTCAATATCAAATTGAACCCGATGGAATTGCATTACTTGCCGAACATGTGGGAAATTCACTCAACGTCATTGCCAGCGAAGTCGAAAAACTCATTATTTCTATGCCTGCCGGAAGTAAAAACATTACTGCGGCTATGGTAGAAAAGCTGACGGGAAAAAGCAGGGAATACAGTATTTTCGAGTTACAAAATGCGCTTTCTACAGGAAATTCAAGTTCTATCGTTAAAATTGCACACAATATTTCTATCCATCAGAAAGACAAAATCATTTACTCCATATCTCAACTATTTGTTTTTTTCACGAAAGTGCTTAAATGCTCCATTTCAAAGAACAAAGGGAATAACCAGGAATTGGCTATGGAAATTGGAGTAAATCCCTATTTTTTAAAAAATTATCTGTCGGCATCGAGCCGGTTTAATCAAACTAAATGCGTTACTGCCATCAGCCTTTTACGTGAATATGATTTAAAATGTAAAGGACTTGGGTCAAACGACGATAATAGCGAACTGTTCCGAGAACTTATAATGAAAATTATTTACCTTTAAAGAAAAATACCCATGAAAACTTTCTTCACAGTCCTGATAATTAGTCTTCTGTACAACTTTTCCTTCGGACAGGATTTGCCGGTGTTTCCCACACAGGAAGAATTAAACAGCAACAAAGGCTATGTACAAACAATTCCCAAAGGGATTACGCATCCTCCACTGGCACCGGTTCGCAATCCTGCTGAATGGGAAGAAATGCAGGGCATTTGCGTCTCCTGGTCAAATACTTACAAGAGTTTTTTACGCGAAATTGTTCGTTATGCCAGTCAGGAAGGTCTTGTATGGATTTATTATTACGATTCTACTACCGTAAAATCATATCTTACATCCGGTGGGATAAGTACAACAAACACAAGATACATTCAGACTTCCCTAAATTCTATCTGGATACGCGATTTTGGTGCCAATAGCATCTACAGAAACGATGTTGATTCATTATATCTTGTTGATTGGTTATATAACCGTGATCGTCCCGCCGACGATGCTTCACCCGCAGCATTGGCGACTCGCCTCAATCTTCCCATGTACGAATGCACCCAGGCTCCAACAGATCTGGTTGCCACCGGTGGAAATTTTATGTCGGATGGTTTTAATACCGCCTTCAGTTCTAAACTCATATTAAACGAAAACGCTACGGTTTCACAGTTCAACAGTACCCCA
>PHDH01000181.1 GCA_002840935.1 Bacteroidetes bacterium HGW-Bacteroidetes-21
CGGGATAAAGAGAGTTTTGCATCCGGGTGTCGGTAATCACAACGGTTTCGAAAAGAAAAAAATCGATGAAGAGGACAATCAAAAAAGCAATTAATATTGTCCTGCCGGTTTTTTTCTTACCCGTCTTTTTTTTCTTCTTGAAAAGAGGCACTAGTTTACAAATTTAAACAATCGGTTCCAGCGAATATTGGATGGAAATGATTTGTCTTTGTCTAACGAAAGCCAGATAAAAACCGCTTTTCCCACAATATGATCTTCGGGAACAAATCCCCAGAAACGGGAATCGAGCGAATTATGACGGTTGTCTCCCATCATAAAGTAATAGTCCATCGTGAAGGTATAGGTTGTAGCTTCTTTTCCATTGATGAAGTATTTGCCGTCTTTTTGTTCGAATGTATTGCCTTCGTAATATCCCATTACCCTTTCGTATAATGTTACGTTTTTCGGATTCAGCTCAATCGTAGCTCCTTTTTTGGGAATCCAGATGGGGCCAAAATTATCACGGTTATAACAGATGGTGCTGTCCTGAGGAAAAACATCTTCTCTTTCGGTGTGTATAAACCTTTCAACTGAAAGTACATTGGGGAATTTTTTGATTTTCTCCACATTTTCAACGGTTAATGGGATGACGAAACGAAGTAAATCCGAACCGGTAGCCGTATCTTTTTCTACCCATCGAAACA
The DNA here is from genome assembly GCA_002840935.1 of Bacteroidetes bacterium HGW-Bacteroidetes-21. Lineage (GTDB taxonomy): Bacteria > Bacteroidota > Bacteroidia > Bacteroidales > GWA2-32-17. Next base: position 684 of record PHDH01000181.1, read on the forward strand.
TCTCGGAGAAGTTGAGGTCGTCCTGAGAAATATCAAGGCGGGCCAGTGATTTGGGATTGATGGCCGGACCATTGGTAGTTACAATATAATTGTATTCCATATCTTCGAATCTCTCGGCTTCTTTTCCGTTGATATAAAGAAGCCCCTGAACAACTTTCAGACTATCTCCGGGGAGTCCCACACATCTTTTAATATAGTTTTCTTGTTTATCGACGGGACGAACAACGATTTCGCCGAAATTGATTTTGTCTGTCCATACTCTTTTGCGTCCATAACGACGGCAAAGATCATAATAACTTTCGTTTTGGCGTTTCAGTGCAACAGTATCCCCTTCGGGGAAGTTAAATACCACTTTGTCGAATCTTTCCACTTCGCCAAAACCTGCCAAACGTTTATAAGGCCAGTAAATCCATTCCAAATAGCTTTTGGTGGATTCGGTTAAAGGCATTGTGTGGTGGGCAAAGGGAAAAGAGAGGGGAGTGTTGGGCATTTTCGGACCATACGAAACTTTGCTGACAAAAAGATAATCACCTACCAGCAATGATTTTTCCATAGAAGATGTGGGGATTGTAAAAGCTTCTATCAGGAAAATTCGGATAATGGTAGCAGCAACAACGGCAAAAATGATAGCATCAACCCATTCGATAATTTTAGAGTTTTTCTGGTCTCTCTTTTTCCAGAATGTCCAGTTTACTTTGCGTGTAATATAATGATCGAAAATAATGGGGAGGGCAAAAAGCAGCCAGTAATTACCGATCCAGATAACCCAGGGGATGAAGATTAGCAATGCAATGGCAAGCTTGACTTTGCGATTTTTAAAGAATTTTTTCATAGGTTAAAATATTCTGAAAGTATATGTGACATATTAAAGATACCGGTTTTTCCCTGTATTAGGGTAGCTGCCATCATGGCTCCTTGAGCAAAAATTGCTCGGTTTTTGGCTGTGTGTGTAATTTCTATTGTGTCGTAATCCGAATCCCATACGGAGGTGTGTATTCCTGCAATTTCTCCTTCTCTGACAGAAGAAACAGGGATTTTGTTACCACAGGAAAAATCGTTGTCGGGTTTCCATCCCGTAAACGAAGGATTTCCCTGACATATATAATTGGCAAGCGTGATAGCAGTACCGCTGGGTTTGTCTTTTTTATGAATATGGTGTTTCTCACGAATGGATACTTCGTAAGCTGTTCCGGTCATTTGTTTTGCAAACCATTCGTTAAGCCTGAAAAACATCCAGGTGCCGGGGCTGAAATTACTGGCATGAAAAAATGCGATACCTTTTTCTGAACATACCTTATTAATAAGATCGGTTTCGATAGTCCATCCGGTTGTGCCGCACACTACGCTGACGCCAGATTGCAGGAGTTTCATGACATTGCCTGAAGCTTCTCCGGGTTCCGAAAACTCAAAAGCTACATCAATACCTTGCAGTTTTTCTGAAGTGAAATCCTGCGAGTTATTGCGGTCAATGATCAGAGAAACTTCATGATTCTCCTTTTCAGCCAGTGTTTTGATGGCCTGTCCCATTTTTCCGAAACCTATGATGGCTACTTTCATGCGATAATTAAACGTGTAAAAATAGAAAAAGGGAAGCAAATCGCCTCCCTTTTAAGAAAAATTACAAGTTATTAATTCTTAATTTGTTCTATAACAGCTCTGAAAGCTTCGGGGTGATTCATAGCAAGATCAGCGAGTGCCTTACGGTTAAGCTCGATACCTTTTTTATGAATAGCGCCCATGAACTCGCTATATGACATTCCATTAATACGGGCAGCGGCATTGATACGCTGTATCCATAACTGACGGAAGTGAATTTTCTTTTTCTTACGGTCACGATAAGCATACGTGAGACCTTTTTCAAGGGTGTTTTTCGCAACGGTAAATACATTTTTACGGCTGAGAAAGAAACCTTTGGTTTGCTTCAGGATTTTTTTCCTCCTGGCTTTTGATGCAACTGAATTTTTTGAACGTGGCATAATTTCCTTTTTTTTGAATGGTTAGCGTCACGCCTTTCGACGCAATCTTTCGTGCTAATTCACTCTGTTAAACATTTGTTTTACTTAAGCGCTAATAAAAACTTCACATTATTCTCAACACTCTTGTCGATAATTGCAAAGTAACCAAGGTTTCTTTTGCGTTTTTTAGACTTTTTGGTAAGAATGTGGCTTTTGTAAGCATGCTTTCTTTTGATTTTTCCTGTTCCGGTAAGGGTGAACCTTTTTTTGGCACCGGAATTTGTTTTCATCTTTGGCATTGTCTGAGGTTTTATATATGAATCATTTACTTTTAACTGGGGCGGGGGTAAACAACATAAGCATGCGTTTCCCTTCTAATCTGGGTTCCGATTCCACTTTTCCGTATTCTTTGAGATCTTCGGCAAAGCGGGTTAAAATTTCAATTCCCTGATTGGTGTAGAGAATAGAACGGCCTTTAAAGAATACATAAGCTTTTACTTTTGCTCCTTCTTTCAGAAAGTTGATGGCATGTTTGAGCTTGAAATTATAATCGTGTTCGTCAGTGTGGGGACCAAAACGAATCTCCTTGATAATTACCTTGGAAGTTTTGGCTTTCATTTCCTTTTGCTTCTTCTTCTGCTGATACAAAAATTTCTGATAATCAGTAATTTTACAGACAGGTGGTTGAGCATTGGGTGAAATTTCAATTAAATCCAACTCAAGCTCTTCTGCAAGTTTCAGAGCTTTTTCAATGGGAAAAATACCGGGTTCGGCAATATTATCTCCAACCAGGCGAACGGTTTTTGCTCTGATTCTTTCGTTAATGGCGTGTAGAGGTTCATTCTTTCTGATGAATTTCCCTCTGGGTTGAAAATCGGCTATGGCTAAATCCTCCTATTATTGTTAAACATTAATTTTCTTTCAGTTCTTCTTCAATTTCCGATTCAATAAAACGGGCAAAATCATCCTGAGTCATCGCTCCGCGGTCACCTTCTCCCTGCTTTCTAACGGAAACTGTTCCGCTTTCGGCTTCTTTTTCACCTACAATTAGGAGGTAGGGGATTCGCTTCAACTCGTTGTCTCTGATCTTTTTACCTATCTTTTCGTTTCGGTCGTCAACGAAGGTGCGAATATCGGAATTATTTAGGAAACTACAAACTGTTTTTGCATATTCGTTAAATTTGTCGCTAATTGGCAGAATAACAGCGTGATCCGGCGATAACCACAGGGGAAATTTGCCCGCTGTATGCTCAATAAGTACTGCTACAAATCTTTCCATCGACCCAAATGGCGCCCGATGTATCATAACTGGACGATGTTTCTGATTATCACTGCCCATATATTCAAGATCAAAACGCTCGGGGAGATTATAATCAACCTGAATTGTGCCCAACTGCCATTTTCTTCCGATGGCATCTTTTACCATAAAGTCAAGTTTTGGACCATAGAAAGCGGCTTCGCCAGTCTCTACAACGCAATTCATGCCCTTTTCCTGTGTGGCCTCAATGATGGCTTGTTCGGCTTTTTCCCAATTCTCGTCGCTGCCTATATATTTTTCGTGATTATTTGGGTCGCGAAGCGATATCTGAGCCGTGAAATCCTCAAACTTTAGTGTCTTAAAAATATATAAGACAATGTCGATGACTTTCTTAAATTCTTCTTTTAACTGATCGGGACGACAGAATAGATGAGCATCATCTTGTGTAAAGCCTCTTACACGAGTCAGGCCATGTAGCTCTCCACTCTGTTCGTAACGGTATACCGTACCAAACTCAGCATAACGTACAGGAAGATCTTTGTATGAGTGGGGTTTGCTTTTGTAAATTTCGCAATGGTGAGGACAGTTCATGGGTTTTAACAAAAACTCCTCGCCTTTCTGTGGTGTAAGTATTGGCTGAAAACTGTCTTTTCCATATTTTTCGTAGTGACCACTGGTAACGTACAGACTTTTAGATCCAATGTGGGGGGTAATGACCTGTTCGTAACCGTATTTTTTCTGAACTTTTTTCAGGAAATTTTCAAGTTTTTCACGCAACATGGCGCCTTTGGGTAACCATAAAGGCAGACCTGAACCTACATTTTGAGAGAAAGTAAAAAGCTCAAGTTCTTTTCCTATTTTTCGGTGGTCGCGTTTCTTTGCTTCTTCCAGCAATACGAGATATTCGTCCAGTAAGGTTTGCTTGGGAAAAGTGATGCCATAAACACGTGTTAGCTGCTTGCGTTTTTCGTCGCCACGCCAGTATGCACCGGCAACACTTAATACTTTAGCTGCTTTAATAAATTCGGTGTTGGGTAAATGAGGTCCACGGCACAAATCGGTAAATGAACCTTGTTTATAAAAACTAATGGTTCCGTCTTCAAGCTCATTAATAAGTTCAACTTTGTACTCTTCGTTAATGCCGCCAAAATAATCAATTGCCTGTTTCTTGCTTACCTCTGATCGTTTGTACTCATTTTTTTGGGAGGCTAACTCCAACATTTTTTGTTCAATAGTTTCAAAATCAGCATCCGTAATTTGTCTTCCTTCGCCCAAGTCAACATCGTAGTAAAACCCATTTTCAATAGCCGGGCCAATGCCAAACTTTACTCCAGGGTAAAGTTCTTGCAGGGCTTCAGCCAAAAGGTGAGCCGATGAGTGCCAGAATGCGTGCTTGCCTTCTTCAGTTTCCCATTTATGAAGCATAATTGACGCATCTTCAGTAATTGGGCGAGCAATATCCCATAAATTACCGTTTACGGTAACAGATAATACTTCTTTGGCCAGCCTAGGACTGATGCTTTGGGCAATATCAAAACCAGTAACTCCGGCTTCATATTCACGGGCATGTCCATCAGGAAAAGTTATGTTAATCATACTTAAGCTGTTTTTCAATTTTCTATATTGCGTTTTAATCAATAAAAATCAACAAGTCAACTAAATGTTATTAATTGCATGATGAGATTAAAACTGAGCTATATAACTTATTTTAATTTTACAAGGGTGCAAAATTAGTATTATATGTTGAAGTTTAAATACTTTACGAATTAAAAAGTTAAACCTTTTCTAATTTTTCAAGTTTTTCAACAAGAATCACAATTTTTTTATCGAATTCTTCACGTATTTTTTTAAACTGCTTTTTTGCAGGAATGTCTTTAGTTCCTTTTACTTGATTCACCAAAGTGGTTAATTCATTGCCCATTTCAAGCGTTTCTGAAATAATTGTTGCCAGCTCTTCCTTATTTTTTTCGGGAAACAGGTAACTGTAAGTAAAACACTCAACTACCAATTCGTTTACCACAAAGCTTATGTCCTTTTTAATGTTGCGTATGTTTGCCATTTTTTATTATTTAATTGTTTGTTTGATTGTTCTATTGTTTGAATGTTTGAATGTTTTATTGTTCGATTGTTTTATTGTTTTATTGTTTTATTGTTTTATTATTGACTGCCGCCTGTTGACTGTGGACTGCCTACTGTGGACTGCCACTTCGACTCCGCTCAGTGTCCAGCTTCAGTCTTCGATCTTCGGTCTTCCAACTTCTCACTTAACTCTCATCGTGAAAGTACAATTTGTAAAATTTTAATCCTTTTTGATTGTCAACACCCTTTTCAATGTAATCGGGGTTTGAGTGTACGTAAACATGAAAATTTTTATCGAGTTTAATTATGCTTCGAAAGTACTTTTTACCTTTCTTCAATGCGGGTTCCGACAACTGAAACTGATCAATTGGTGAAAGGTTTCGTTGTGTTTCAAAATCTTGTTTAAACTCCTCAAAAGCTTCACTAATTTGCTCATCGCCAATTATCTCGCTTTTAAATTTTTCATTATCGTAGGTGTTGGTATTGTTAAAATAGGCTTCGGCTCGCTTCACAAAGGCAACTTGCTCTTGTTTATCCACATTGTTTTTTGAGGTTAACACATGATCGGTAAATCCTTTACAAATGTCAATAATTTGATTGGTTTGATAAAACTCATTTTCGCGAGGCATTATTTTCAGAAAATCATCGCGCCAAAAAGCGGCATCAGAACGGTTGGTTGAATCTACAATGGATACCTTATACCCATATTCTTCTTCGGTATTGAAGATTAAACAGCCTTTATCTAACTTTTTTATGTTAATCCCATTGTCATAATCTACCTCAAAATTCTCATTTTTCTGAAACACCCGAATGTAAGTGTCTTTGGTTTCCGATTTAAAAAGTCCGATGCCATCAACCACTTCACCGTCGACATTTATATTTGAAAACCGCACGACATAAAATTCGCCTGTTTTTATTTTAGGATGGTTAGAGCTTTGGTATAAATGATGGGCGAGATTTACTGACTGTTCATAAAAATTTGCAGGATTATCAAATATTTGTTTTGCAAAATTAAAGGCTTCATTAAGCTGTAAATCAGACTCGTGAGCAAAGCTAAAAAAATAATCGGACTTAAATTGCGCTAAAAAATACTGCTTTAATATGCTTTCAATTGCAGGGTCATTAACATTCATTTCAGCTTTTGACAGCGTTATTCCTTCATCTTCAGGACGATTACCAATACTATGAACCACAATTTGATTCAAACCCACATCAGTAAAATCTAACATAATTACTATTTTAAATTTTTGGTTTGCAAAGTTAGTAATTTTAATCAGCACTTTTGATTCATTATGATTGATTTTCAATGAATCATAAATAAAAACAGTAGTAGTAAAAATATAATAGTCTTTTGCACCCTAGGAATTTTTTGTCGCAGGTAAACACACCCACAAATTATCCCTCATTATGAGACAATTTGATTACATTTCAATTTTCCATGGGTTACCTTGCCTACCGGCAGGCAGGAAACCCATGGCTATTGACATTAAAGCCATCCTGGCTTTTTTACTGATTGCAAAAACGATACTATTCGTTGCAAATGCAATTTTCTATTAAAATTTTGGTTTTAACCTTAAGTATAGTATTTTCTCTATATTCGCATCGTAAAATAAGATGTGAGAATTTAGATTTTAGAGATGAGAGGTGAGAGTTTAGAATTGAGAGATTAGAAGTGAAATGTGAGATTTTAGAAGTGCGTTTTTAAAAAATCTGTTGAATCATTATAAATCAAAACTTATTGTGAAATAAACCCATAATAACATGATGAAAACCAAACTAGTTGTTTTTGTACTTTTTGCTTTAACAGTAAATTTGATTGCTCAACCCAAAAAAGATGAACCCCGAACTACCCGAATACTGTTTATTTTAGATGGTTCGCAAAGTATGTTGACTGAATGGGAATCGGGAACAAAAATGACTGTTGCTCAAGAATTGCTTTCTGATTTGGTTGATAGTTTGGCAGATCTTTCTCATGTTGAAATGGCTTTACGCGTTTATGGACATCAAAAACCTGTACCCCCGCAAGATTGCAACGACACTAAATTGGAAGTGCCTTTTTCAAAGAAAAA
>PHDH01000182.1 GCA_002840935.1 Bacteroidetes bacterium HGW-Bacteroidetes-21
GGCTGCTTAAAATCGCTTCAGAGAGCCTCGAGCTTGCTAAGTTGCCCGATTTGGGCTTGTTGGTAGATCACTGCTTTAACTTGATTGTAGATACGTCTCAACCTTATGCCTTTCGTGTTTATGCTATGGATGCTGTATACAGAGCCTGTTTGGAGGAACCTTTGTTGAAAAACGAATTGAAGGTGGTATTGGAATTGCTTCCTGCAGATAGTCCTATATCGGTGAGAAGCCGGGCGAAGAATGTTTTGAAGAAACTGAGTGGGAAAAAAAGGTGAATTGATTTTTGCTCAGAACAGTCGCATCAAAACTAGACGTCATACCGGACGAAGCTATTGTTTCTTCAATACTTGTATATCGTTTTATGCGCAGATCCGGTATCTAAATATAACCACAGACTTTAATGCTTAGATTTCGGATATTCTCGATGTTTGTCGAATCTTAATGTTGGTACAGAATTCCGAAATGACGTCTATGGTTGTTTATTTTAATTGAAATTAAGACGCATTTGCCCTGTTCTTTTCGCCGACTTTCGCTAAATTTACAAAAAATTACTATGTCAGTATTGATGGAATTTGCCATGTTCCCGACCGATAAGGGGGGTAGTGTAAGTGAATATGTAAGTCAGGTTATTGCTACAATTCGAAAAGAAGCAAAGTCTTACAAACTGACGGCTATGGGAACCATCGTTGAGACCGATACTTTTGCTCAGGCACTGGAAATACTGCAGAAATCGCACGATATTCTCGAACCGGTGTCGGACAGGATTTATTCCAGTGTTAAATTCGATATTCGAAAAAACACAAAAGACAGACTCGAAGGAAAAATCAAGTCGGTGGAAGATAAAATTGGCAAAATCAATCATTAATGAAAATTGGTGGACTGATATTATTGATCGTTTTACTCTGGGCATTCCGTTCCGAAGCTCAATGCTATTCTAATAATACCACTTTTAAAAACGGTGAGCGTATTTCGTACAATATTTGGTATCAATGGGGACCCGTGTGGGTAGAAGCGGGTACCGCTCGTTTTCATAGCGATAGTATGATGTATAATAATCAGCCCGCCTATCGTATCAGAAGTTGGGGAAATTCGTTGGAGTCGTGGGATTGGTTCTTTAAAGTCCGCGATTTTTACGAAGTATATATGCAAATAAGTCCTTTAAAACCATTGGAGTTTTCTCGAAAAAATATGGAGGGAGGATTTTTTGTTGATAATCATTATGTGTTTGATTACCAAAAAAATGTAATTTATAGTAAGACAGAAAATACCGACAAAAAAGCGCGTCAGGATACGCTGGCTATTAAAAGTTGTACGCACGACTTGTTGTCAGCAATAATTTATACCCGGAATTTGGATTACAGTAAAGTTCAGGTCAATCAAAAAATTCCGGTTCAGATTATTATTGATGCTGAGTTTTATCCCTTGTATCTGCGTTATCTGGGAAAGGAAACTATTAAAGGTAAGGATAAGAAAACGTACAAGTGTATCAAGTTGTCTGTCATGCTGGTCGAAGGAACGATGTTCAATGCTGGCGAAAATATGACGGTTTGGGTAACTGACGACAATAATCATGTGCCAGTTCTTATCGAGGCAAAAATTTTGGTGGGTTCTGTCAAAGCCTACCTGAACGAATACAGCGGTCTTAGATATCCTTTTGAGGCAATAAAATAAATCGTTGTAATCTAGGCTGGAATAGCATCAAATATTACAGTAAAAGTGGTTCCTATGTTTTCTTTGCTTGTAAAATTAATCGTTCCTTTATGTCTTTCAATAATGGCTTTTACAAGTGAAAGACCGAGTCCAGTACCTTCAATGTCTTTTGTGTTTCCGGCTCTAAAAAAGTCGCTGAAAATTTTTGAATGATCTGATTCGGGAATACCGTAACCAGTATCTTTAACTTCGATTATTATTTTTTCTCCATTTTTTTTAACGGATACTCTTACTTCACCTTCATTGGGGGTGTATTTCACTGCGTTATGTACCAGATTCGTCAGGGCTTCTTCAATAGAAACTTTAATCCCATTCATGTACAGTGTGACGTTGTGTAAGGTAAGTGTGAGTTTAATATCTTTTTTTTCGGCATCCGATTGCATGTTCTGAACTACGTTGTTTATCATTTCAGAAACAGAAAGCTTAGACGTGTCGAAACGATTGGCCAGACGCATTTTTGTAAGTGTCAACAGTTCATTGATAAAGTCTGAAAGTTTATTGGTTCTGTTCAGGGCCTTTTCAACAAATTCAGCATTTTTGGGAGTGAGCGGTCCCAGAATTTGTTTCTCAACGACAGTCAGACAGCTATGAGTGACAGCCAGACCGCCTTTTATATCGTGAGTAACTCTTTGCACAAATTCGTCTTTAATTTTATCTTTTTCCAGCAAACTTTGATTGCTTTTTTCTAGTAGTTTTTGCGTCACACGGAGTTGTTCTGACAGGCTTACAGCAATAAATGCGGCCAAAAAGGAGGTGATTACAAATAAACCAAGCGATATGAAAAGATAAACAGGCTCGTGAAGTGTTAGATCGAGTATATACTTGTTAATGGAATAGTGGGGAAGCATTCCGGTGTATTCTGTAAACACCAGAGCTAAAAAGAAGAAAACAGCAAGGAGGGTAATGAGATATGCATTTCTGGGCTTTAAATAAATTCCGCTCAGTATCATATGAAAAATGTAAAAGACAATGCCGGGATTTTCAATTCCCCCGGAAAAATGCAAAATGGTTGTCAGCATCAGAAAGTCAAAAACAATCTGTACTACAATATTTATTTTAGCAGGTCTTTCACATGAAAACCCGCATTTTTTCCCGGTTCTGTATATCCATACATAATATACAGCGTTAAGAAATGCTAGAAAGATTGCCGATGTTAGAAGTCCAGGTATGTGTAATCCTGGAACTTTGAAGTACAATGAAAAAAATAACGCAATGAATAAAAATATAGATACAAGCCATCTGATTTTAATTAATCTGATAGCCTGTACTATATATTTATCCGGAAATAATACCTTTTTAACCAATGAGTCGGTGAATTTCTGGTAAAAGCCCGGTTTCAGAATTGGCTTTTGATACAAAACTGTCCAGTGACAGATAAAAAGGTTTTCCATTATCATCTTTAAACTGAACACCTGTGTTGGAATTGTTGTTTCCCACTTTGAGTACTTCCTGCAGATCGAAATCTCCGCTTGCCATCATGGCGTTGTACATTTCAAGTGTTTGTGATGTAACGGGATAAGTCTCAATTCCTGTAAGCATAATGATTGGGATATGTTTCAGGTCGCCTTCGTTTCTGACTTTGCGGTTCATGTTAAAACCTGCATTCTGAGTTTCCATGTTGACATCAAGAACAATAAGGTCGGGTTTAACTTCTTTGGCTTTTTTAAATCCTTCTTCGCCAGAATGGGCGGTGAAAATCTGATAGCCTTCGTGTCCAAGTAAAACACTTTGTGCTGCAACGAAATCTTTATCGTCGTCTACCAAGAGAACTTTTTTTTCATTCATGATTTTTTGTTTTTATTATTTAGTAATTATTGTTTTTAATTTGTTGTTTTGTTTTGTACAACCACTCATTGTAAATATATGACGATTAGAGAGACAAGTCAAGTGAACCGCGGTTTGATTTTCTGAAAATATGTTAATAATCTGTAAGTTAGAATTATTTAGCTTTTTTGCGAAAAAGTTGATTCCTTGATCATAAAATATGTTTTTTTGATAATTCAATAGGATACTTTTGCCAATTGTTGCAACAGGAACTCTCTCGATTTTACGCCAGAAAACCGTGTGACTTCAACTCCGTTTTTTAGAATTATCATTGTTGGAATACTACGTACTTTGTATTTTTGAGCCAGAGCCTGATGTTGTTCAATATTGACTTTGCCAATCTGCTGATTTCCTTTAAGATCTGCTGCTACGCTGTTAAGTATTGGTGACATCATTCGACAGGGTGCGCACCATGCAGCCCAGAAATCAATTAATACAATTTTATTCTTTGTTTTTGCTTGAAAATTGGCAGCAGTTAGAGTCACAATACTTTTATGATCGTCGACCATAGGTATATTTTTTAACCTGCGTTTACCGAAATATACCAATAACACTAAGATAGCTATTATTGTTCCGATGATGATTAATGCTGTTTGCATATTATTTGTTTTAAATTATTGTAACTCAGAAACAACGTTTTGTAGCTTCTTTCGTACTTCCATAGCTACAGATCCCAACTTTTCATTTTCTATGGCCATCATAGATGCAACAGGATCTATAATAGAGACTTCTACAATCCCAGTTCCATGTTCCTCTACGAGTACATTACAAGGCAGAAATAAGCCAATTTTATCTTCAGCCAGAATGGCCTGATGGGCATAATGAGGATTACAAACTCCTAAGATGACATATTTTTTAAAATCCTCATTGATTTTCTCTTTGAGCGTTTTTGCAACATCTACTTCTGTCATCACTCCAAATCCTTCGGTTTTTAAAACCGACTTGACTTGTTCCATAGCTTCGTTAAAGCTTTTACCGGGTAATTGTTTACTGAAATAATAACTCATGATTGATATTGTTTTTGTTTTTATTTAAAAATTCGGAAGCAGCCAGTGCTGCAATGGTTCCTTCGCCAACAGCTGTCGTTACTTGTCTATATCTTTTGGCAATACTATCGCCGGCAGCATAAACACCTGTAATATTTGTCGACATATCTGGTTTTACAACTATTTCGCCGTAGGTATTCAGCTCAAGTTTGTCTTTTAGAAATTCAGTATTAGGGATATAGCCAATAAAGATAAATACCCCATCCGTTTTGAAGTTTTCGCTTTGACCTGTGCGTATATTTTTAATATCTACACTTTCAATTTTATCATTTCCATAAAATGCGGTTAAGGTTGATTCCATCTTAAAGTTGATTTTAGGATGATTTTTAGCCTCATCTATGGCATGTTCGAAGGCTTGAAAATGATCGAATTGATGCACAATAGTGACTTTGCTGGCATATTTGGTCAGGGATACGGCTTCTTCCAGTGCCGAGTTCCCCCCGCCAACGACCACAATTTCTTTATCTGTAAAGAAATCTCCATCGCAAGTGGCACAATATGAAATACCCTTGCCTTTAAAAGCTGCTTCACCTTTTATTCCCAAAGTGCGCGATCTGCCACCGGGGGATAGAATAACAGCGTTAGCACTAAATTGTTGTCCGTCTTCTAATACGACTGTTTTGATATCATTACCAAGGTCCATACTTTGTATGGTGATGTTGGATTTAATATCGCAACCAAAAGTTTTGGCCTGCTTTTTCATCACATTGGAAAGCTGATATCCGCTGATACTTTCTACGCCGGGATAATTGGCAATTTCATGTGTGAGTACCATCTGCCCACCTATAGTACCTTCGTTCAGTATAAGTGTTTTAACTCTGGCACGTGAGAGGTAGATACCTGCCGTTAATCCGGCAGGCCCTCCTCCAATAATAATAGCGTCGTAATGTGTGTTGGTTTCCATGGTTTATGCTTTTACAGCAACTCCAAATTGTTCGTTTAATATGGATGTTACTTGTTGACGAGTCTGTATACTCGATGTTGCTTTCACAACTTTTCCGTTTTTGTAATAAATAGTGAATGGAATACCCATAAATCCTCTTACTTCGGGTAAATTTCTTATTACACTGGCTTCGGGATTGTCAAATTCCATATCGCAGAATTTAACATGTTTGTATTCTTCTTCAATATCTTCGGCAATGCCATAGACGGGAATACACATGGGACCCATACGTCCGCATACTACCATTACGTTTTCATTTTCGCTGAGAATTTTTGCGTGATCAGCTGCAGATTCAATGTGTTTTAAATTTGTGTACAACATAAGTTTGTTTTTTTTAAGTTTTGATAGTACAAAGTTATTACACCTATGACAGATATTTTTTAAAATAGCCCATTAGCGCTCCATGTTTGAGATTGAAATAGAACAACTTTTTTATTGATGTAGATAAATTTGAGTAGATTTCAAAAAAAAACAGAGAATGTAATTAAACCTTTAATTTATTTTATAGTTATATAGACAAATTCACATATGTGAATATGATCAATAAAACATTAACTTAAAAAGAAGGAGAAATTATGAAAACCTTATTTGTTCTCGGAATCGGATTATTGTTTGGAATGGCTTCTGTTCAGGCTCAAACTGAAAAGAACGACAAAAGCAAAGATCAAACAACATCAACAGTTACCTATGGTAAGTATGTAGATGAAAACAAGGATGGTGTTTGCGACAATCATCAAAATTTGCATCAGAATGTGAAGGGGGCAGCGTATGTCGACAAGAATGAAGATGGCGTTTGCGACAATCACTATCACCATGCAAATCATCAGGGGCATGGTCACGGACGTCATTATGGCCATCATCATGGAAACGGATATGGCTACCGTTATGGCCAAAATTCTGAGGAATAAATTCGATTTATCCTGAGTAAGAAAAGAGAATGATCTATTTCATTCTCTTTTTTTTATTATATTTTTACAAAAAATTAGAAATGAAAACAATTTACGAAACAGATCAGGAGTTTATCTGTGATATTCAGTCGCCATGTTTTCAAACACTGAGTCTGGAAGAAGTGGAGTTGATTCGTGCCAGTAAAACACAAGTTCAATTTCGTAAAGGAGACAGTCTTACCAAGCAGGGTGCTTTTGCTTCCTATGTTTTGTTTGTCATGAAAGGTTTGGTTAAACAATATGTCGAAGGCGATAATAACCGAAGTTTTAATTTGAAAATTATACAGCCAGGAGAATTTATTGGTCTGGCTTCGGTTTTTTCAAAAAACATTTTCAATTATTCTGCCGTAGCGGTAACCGAATGTCAGGTTTTTTTAATAGAGAAAGATGCCATCAGGGGGATTATTAAAAACAATGGTTTGTTTGGCCTCAGTATAATAAACCGCTATTGCGAGCAAAATACGCTCTTGTTTAATGTATTACAGAACCTGCATTTTAAACAAATGAACGGTCGTTTGGCAGACACATTATTATATATCGAAAGTCTGAAGAAAACTTTTCCCGATATTTTTATGCTTCTGCAGAGAAAGGATTTGGCCGATTTTGCAGGTATTTCTGTCGAAAGTACGGTTAAATTATTGAAAGTCTTTGAAAAGGATCAGCTTTTAGTATTGCAGGAAAAGGATATTCTTATTAAGGATATTTCAAAACTCGAGCAAATCAGCAAAAACGGTTAAGCCGGTTTTTTTTCTATTTATATCCGAAATTTACCCAGGGGAGCACATCCTATGAAGTTTTATTGATAATGGATATTCAACGCAATACTAACTTTGAAAATACATGCAATCAATATTGAAATTACCAAATACTTACTTTGAAAATAATGATATATAACTTTGAAATAATTATCATATGATTTTGAAATATCAGTATATGTATTTTGAAATATCAGTCATGTAACTTTGAAATATCATGCCATCAACTTTGAAATTGTCAACTTGTATGCGGCTGTGATACAGGTGTATGATGAAAATATTGTAAGTTTATTTTTAAGTTTTATTTCATTATAATTCGTAAGTAATTCCGCCTCTCAGTATAGGGTTTTTTTGAGGCGAATTTTTATCTAAGAAAAAGTCGAAGAGTATGCTGCCGTATGCGTATGTCTTATCGGCAATCTTGTATCTATAGCCTCCGCCAATGGGGAAGGATACTACCCATTTGTTCAGTATTCCTTCGCCGGTTACTGCGTCGGCAATCGACTGGACTTTAGTAGCCTGTATTTCGACATGGGCAAAAATATCCTTGTAAATGATATACTCACCATAAGCACGTCCACCATATGTGAAGTTTTCGACGTCGGTAATTTCCTTGTATAATACAAAAGGAGCGACTCCCGCACTGAATTTCTTCATTCGGTAACCGACTTCAGGCGCGACATCCAGACACATGCCGTTCTCATAGTTAATATTGAAAGCTCCTCCGGTAAAGACCTGAGAAGATAAGTTGGAGCATGAGAATATGGATAAAATA
>PHDH01000183.1 GCA_002840935.1 Bacteroidetes bacterium HGW-Bacteroidetes-21
GGACAAGTTGGGCTCCCGCCTCCGACGATAATACAACGTATACAGCAGGATTGGGTCTTGTTCTTGCTGGAACAACTTTTATAAACTCTTCTCCCGATCAAACGGTGACATTAACTGGAACAGGATCTACTACAATAACGGGATCCTATCCCAATTTCACCATTGCAAGTACAGATAATAACTCAGGAGGTACCGTAACTTCAATAGCTACAAACAATGGAATTACCGGAGGAACCATTACAACAACAGGAACCATTGGATTGACAGGGCAGGCACTTGCCTTGCATAACTTGGTTACAAGCGGTATCATTGTCAGAACAGGCGCAGGCACTGTAGCTGGTCGTGCTATTACAGGTAGTTCCAGCATTTTAGTTACTAATGGTAACGGAGTTCTTGGTAATCCCACTGTTGAGGCCATTTTTGGAACAACAGCGGGGACAATTTCTGAAGGAAGTCATACGCATAGTTCCTATGGCGTTGCTGGAACAAATGGGATGGTACAGTTTAACAACAATGGTGTCTTTGGTGGCGTGCAGGGTTTTTTATGGGATAATACCAATGCTCGATTAATGATTAATGGTCTTACTACAACGTCGCAACAGTCAAATCTCGTTGTAAGGCAGTCGACCAATGCAATAAATGCTACTCGTGATAGTGCATTGCTTGCAAACATGGCTATAGATATTCGTCAAAATAGCTCGGTTAATAATAATTCTGCAGGGATTAAGTTTACTATTGGTAATACTTCTGACTATACCGGTACAGCTGCAATTTTTGCTAACAGAACGAATTCTTTCTCTAGTGGGGATTTACATTTTGCAGTCAATAACGCAGGTGTTGCGGGAAAGACAGCTATTCCCATCAGAATGACAATTAAAAATACAGGTAATGTAGGTATAGGAACTACAAATCCTTTGGCTCAACTCGAGGTAAAGGGAGAGGGCACTTCAGCTACCGAACCACTTTTTGAAATAAAGAACCGGGCAGGTCAGACTGTCTTTATTGTATATGAAGATAGTGTAAGAATTTATGTTGATGATGATCCTGCAAAAGAAAACAAAGGAACCTTTGCAGTAAGTGGTCGTAACTCAGCTAAAGCTTTTACTAATAATTATCTGGTAGTTGATCCTGATAAAACTAAAATTTATACGGGCGATAATGCTTCCGGATTTCAGGTTAATTCATTAAGTGGAGGTACAAAATCTTATATGACACTTACTCCTTTGAATATCCTTGTGGGAGATAGTGCAGGTTATTTTATTACAACGGGAACTGATAATGTTCTCATGGGAAATAAAGCGGGTAAACCAATAATGACTGGAGGTAGTAATACAATAATTGGCCATCAGGCAGGTTACGGAATTGCTACAGGTTCCTCGCAGAATGTAATAATTGGGAAAAACGCAGGACCTTCTGCATCCGTTTTAGCCAATGTTTATATTGGGAATAACTGTGGCAATGGAGCAGGTGCTGGTATATTCAATACTATGGTGGGAAATGGAGCCGGACAAAATAGTTCTGAAGGACTTCAGTCGTTTTTTGGGACATTAGCTGGTACAGGCGCTAATGGTGTCGGTAATACTTATATAGGTGCTTTGACCGGACAAAATACTACGGGTGAAAATAATGCATTTTTAGGAAAATATGCCGGAAGTCAGCTTAGTTCAACAATCTCAAATGCTGTGGTTCTAGGAGATGGGGACATAACATCATTGTATTGTCAGGGAGCTTATTATGGATCTGTAACTACTGTTACAACAAATCGTCGTGATTTATATGCTGATAATACCGGAAAAATTGGTTATATCACTTCTTCTATCAGATATAAATCAAATGTTCGTAATATGGAAAATGTCGATTGGTTATATCAATTACGTCCAGTAAACTATACCTACAAATCAGATAATTTGAATAGTAAACAATGGGGTTTGATTGCCGAAGAAGTAGAAAAACTTAATCCTTTATTTGTTAGCTATAACCCAGATGGCATTGTTGAAACCGTTAATTATAGTATGTTCATTTCTCCTATGCTTCAGGCATTAAAAGATCAGAAGCAAATGATTGATGATCTGAAAATAGAAAACGAAAAACTGAAAAGTAATTCGACTCAATACGATGCACTTCTTTTAGAAATTGAAAAAATGAAATCCGAAATTACTTTACTGAAAGAGAAATAGAATTAAATCTTGATATTGAAAGCGCAACTTTACCAAAGGTTGCGCTTTTTTTTTGCTGAATTAAGTCTAAAATAGTTAAAAATGTAACAATATTTCTGTAATTAGACCAGTACAGAAAAGTACACCGGCCCAGCTGTTATAACCCCAAAAGGCAGGGGCAATGCTTTGTTCTCCTTTTATATTTACAACCCAGTGCTGAAATACCATCAAGGCACTGTAAAAAAATAACCCAATGCCATAAGCCAGTCCATAACCAGATAAAAATCCAATAACAACTCCTGTTGCAATTGAACCGAGGTGTATGAAAGCGGCTAAAAACATGCTTTTTTTTCGCCCCAAACGTGATGGAAGAGAATGTAATTTTTGGGCTTTATCAAATTGCTCATCCTGTATGGCATAAATAATGTCGAAGCCACTGACCCACAATATAACCATGACAGAAAGGAGTATGGGGATGAGCGAAAAGTATCCTGTTACAGCCAGAAAAGCGCCAATGGGAGACAGTGAAAGTCCGGTTCCCAAAATAAAATGACTTAGGGCTGTAAAACGCTTGGCAAAACTGTAGCCGATGACGACGATTAAAGCTACCGGCGATAAATAAAAGCAAATATTGTTAATAAAAAAGGTGCATGTGATAAATAATAGTGAACTCAGTATGGCGAGTGTCAGCGCTTGTGATGCTTTTATCTTGCCAGTAGGAATGTCGCGCATTTGGGTGCGCGGGTTCAGTGCGTCAATATCACGATCGGCCCAGCGGTTGAACGCCATGGCAGCGGTTCGGGCCAGTACCATGCAAGCTAATACCAGAAGTAATAAAACAAAGTTAAACGATTTCCCAGGTTGTATTATCCCTAGAATATAACCTGCCACTGCAAAAGGCATGGCAAAAATAGTGTGACTAAATTTGATGAGGGAAAAGTAGTGTTTTACTTTTGCCACTATTTTACAAGTTTAGCGTAGATATTATGACTCTCTTCGTCGAAAATGACGAAAGTGACTTTTATAGGAATCTCATTATTTTGCAAAAACTCGGACACCGTGTGAACCGCAATGATGGCCGCTCTTTGTTTTGGAAAATCGTACACGCCTGTACTGATGCAGGGAAAAGCAATGCTTTTAATGTTGTGTAGCTTGCATAAATTCAGGCTGTTCAGGTAGCAGTTTTTTAAAAGAACATCTTCATTCTCTTTGCCGCCATCCCATACCGGACCCACTGTGTGAATGACAAATTTTGCGGGAAGTTGGTAGCCTTTGGTGATTTTTGCTTCTCCCGTAGGACATCCGTTTAAACTACGGCATTCTTGCAGTAATTCGGCACCTGCCGCTCTGTGTATGGCACCATCCACACCGCCGCCGCCCAATAAGGAGTTGTTGGCTGCATTGACAATTGCGTCAACGGAAAGGGAGGTGATGTCTCCCATAAGGATTTCTATTCTGTCTTTCATCCTCTGCGAATCATGGCTGAAACTTCTTTTTCGAAAGCAGTAGAAAGCTTGGTCATAGTGGCTTCTATTTCCTCATTGGTCAGCGTTTTTGTGCTGTCGAATAGGATAAAGCTGATGGCATATGATTTCTTGCCTTTTTCTATCTTATCACCTTCATAAACATCAAAGAGATTGACCGATTTTAGTAATTTCTTTTCACTGTTAAAAGCAATTTTTTCGATTTCGCTATAGCTTACTTCACGAGGTAATACCATCGACAAGTCTCTTTTTACTTCAGGAAATTTGGGGATTTCCCGGAACAGAATTTTGTTGTCAACGGATATCGCAATGATTCTTTCTAATTCAACTTTTGCATGAAAAACGGGTTGACGTATGTCCATTTTTTTGAGTATATTATCACCAATGATGCCAGCTGTTGCAATGATTTCGTTCTTCCATTTAAAGTCAATGCCTGAAGAGAACGTCCTGTCTTCCGTTTGGCTTGTTTTTACTTTTTTAATATCTATTCCTGCTCGGGAAAGAATCATTTCGGTATAGGACCGTATAAAAGAAAAATCCATGGCTCTGGGTTTGCTGTGCCAGCTCTCGTTGGTCTCATTGCCAGTAATTAACAACGATAATCCGTATTTTTCTTTATAGTTCGAAAGCTCTCCGGTTTTATCTTTTTCGCCTATAAACGAATAATAGTTGCCTATTTCGAATAGCTTCAGATTATTCATTTTTCGATTGAGATTATAGGCAACCGACTCTAATCCTGAAAAAGTAAGTGAGCGGCGTAAAACAGAGAGTTCGTTACTTAGGGGATTGATGATTTTAACAGCCATGCCCTGGGCATCGTCCTCGAAATAGCCGGGGTGGGTAAGTGAGTTGTTCATCATTTCGTAAAACCCGTTGGCGACCAGCATGTCGGAAATCGTATTTTCGATTTTACGTTTATCGGGTTTTATTTGCCATGAGAGATTTGAATGAACTTTATCGGAGATTTCAATTTGATTGTAGCCATAGATTCTCAGAATTTCCTCGACAATGTCTACTTCCCTTGTTACGTCAACGCGATAAGTGGGAATTTCAATCAGCAGACTTTTTTCTTTTTCGGCAACAATGTTTATTTCTATAGAACTTAATATTTCTTTAATGATATTTTTTTCAATAGGCTGGCCAATAAGGTTATTGATAGATGCAAAAGAAACTTCTGTGGTTACAGGTTTTACGGGATTGGGGTATACATCGGTAATTTCCCCTTCAATGATACCACCCGTTAATTCTTTTATCAATAATGCGGCTCTTTTTAAAACGTATACCGTAATATTGGGGTCGGCTCCGCGCTCGAAACGGAAAGAGGCATCGGTATTTAGTCCGTGGAGTTTGGCTGTTTTTCGAACATGACGGGGATCGAAACAGGCACTTTCGAGGAATACGGAACTTGTTTCGTTTGTCACACCGGAGTATATGCCACCAAAAACACCCGCAATGCACATGGGTTCTGTTTCATTGCAAATCATCAGGTCGTCTTCAGCTAGGGTTCTGTCTATGCCGTCGAGGGTTATGAAATGAGTACCTGCAGCCACTTTTTTAACAATCACTTTATTCCCTTTAATTTTGGCTGCATCAAAAGCATGGAGTGGTTGTCCTGTTTCGTGGAGGATGAAATTGGTAATGTCGACAATATTGTTGATGGGTTTTAACCCAATGGCTTTTAAAGAGGTCTGAAGCCATGCGGGAGACTCTTTTACAGTAATATTGCTGATGAGTAAACCGGAATAACGGACACAGGCTTCGGGGTTTTCGACGATCACCGGGTAGGGTGTTTTGTCGGTGTCGGGTTTGAAGTTCTCTACCGAAGGTCTTTCTAATAATATGGGTTTACGGTGCTGAAAATAAGCCGCCAGATCGCGTGCTACGCCAAAGTGCGAGGCTGCGTCAATGCGGTTGGGTGTGAGTCCGATTTCCAGTACAAAGTCTTCTTCCATCGCCAGGAAATCCTTGAGGTTGGTTCCGGGAACAGCGGAGGGATCTAATATTTTAATACCATCGTGCGAATGGCCGAGGTCTATTTCGTCTTCGGCACACAACATGCCTTCTGATACTTCGCCTCGTATTTCAGCTTTTTTTAACGTGATGATTTCGTCTTTCATTACAACTTTACAACCCACAGGAGCCACAATGACTTTCTGGCCTTCGGCTACATTGGGAGCGCCACAAACGATACTCAGGGGATTAGCCTGACCAATATTCACTTTGGTTAAACGCAACTTGTCAGCATTCGGGTGCTTGGCGACTTCTAAAACCTCGCCAATGATAAAATCTGTGTAATCAAGTTTTTCGTGAGGTAAGCGTGTAATGCCCTCAACTTCAAGTCCGATGGAAGTGAGTACTTTAGATGCCTCATCGACAGAAATATCTGTTTGTATGTATTTTTTTAACCAGTTGTAAGAAATCTTCATGAAACAATATTTTTCGCAAAGTTAATCTATGTTTAAAAACTTGCACAGGATTAAACGAAAAAATGCAAGAGTTTTTTTGTTTAGGGTTGAGGAAATTGAATTATTTTGTAACAAAATAGATAACTTTGCATATTCGACATCCAAGTCCTGGCATTACTTTACAAAACTGCTAATTCCATATCATTCTAATAAATAATATTTAATGCTCTACAGGTTTTTTGTGCTTTTGTAAAAAAAGCATAATTGAATCATAGATGTTAAACCAGAAGTAAAGCCAAGTCTGGCAAAAATCAGGAAAATTTAACTAATAAAAACAAACTTATTCTTTTAGGACATGACACAGGAAACATCTATAAAACTTTTTGAATCAAAAAAAGTGCGCACCCACTAGGACGAAAAAAACGAAAAATGGTATTTTTCGGTCATTGATGTTATTGATATTTTAACGGGCTACGACAGACCCAGAAAATATTGGAGTGACTTGAAAGTCAAACTCCACAAGGAAGTGAACTATCCGAAAAAATCGGACAGTTGAAAATGTTAGCCGAAGACGGCAAAATGAGAATGACCGATATCGCAGATACTGAGAATGTTTTAAGGTTAATTCAATCTATTCCTTCACCCAAAGCAGAACCGTTTAAATTGTGGTTAGCCAAAGTAGGAGGTTAACTATAGATGATTTTCAAATACCTCTGATTTTCTATTAGGCTAATGTTGTATTTTTCTATATGATGGGTCCTGTTTCAACAACTTCACCAAAGTATTATATAAGTCAGGTTTTGCTTCAAGAAAAGCCACAGGTTTTTCGAAAAAATATTCTACCGAAACGGCAAAAAACTCATGTCTGTTTTGGCTGGCGTAGGGTCTGAAAAATGCAGATTCTCCATTTTTCATAGCCAGTATCTCTTTTTTTGCCAAAAGGGCAAATTTGTTCAGGGCATTTCTATCGATAAAGTCATAGCAGCTATTCATAATCGCATTTTCGAAAAAGAGGGCATGAGCCATTTCATGTAAACCAAGATTTCGGCCATCTTCGGGAAATTTATAGCCATTCACAAAGTTTTTCCACGAGAGAAATATTCTACCATCGAGTTTTACTTTTCCTTCGTACCATTGTTTGGTATATTTTCCATAGATTTCGGCAGGGTATAGAATAATTTTAGTAAAATGTTCGTAATACACATCTTTGAATCCAAAGGCAAGTTGCATGGCAGATGCAGCAACCAACACTTTCATCTCATCTGTAATTTGTGGAATGCCTTGTTGAGGAACAAAAGTTTTAAGCTGAATAAAGCGAGTCACTCTATGTTCAAATAGTCTTTTCTGGGTGTTGTCGGGAAGGTTATTGTAGTAATCAAAATATCGCTCCAATATTTGCCTTTGATTGGATGTTAGTTGTTCCAGAGTTGGTTCAGACCTTTCGTTTTTATCAAGAAAGTATTTGAATCGGATATAGACAAAAAAAACAACTACAATTAAAATGATAACAACTCCCATAGCCTATTTTTATCGCGACAAAAGTACAAGTATTTCTGATACGACAATAGGTGTTCTGTAATTTGTTGATTATTTTATTCCTTGACCCATTTTAGCATTTCATGATCATCGGCTTTGATAAAGTAAATGCCTGGTTCAAGATAGCTGATGTCAAGACTATTATTTTCAGTAGTTTGTCTTATCGAAATTTGCTTTCCTGTTATGTTGGTGATGGTAACCAAAGCCACTTCCTGAGAGAAAAAGATTATGTTTTTACTAGGATTTGGGTAAACATAAAACTTGTCTAAAGTAATTTCATTCACATTAGAAGAAACCCCATTAAGTTTTACGAACCACATATCTTTGTTTCCATGATTTCCAATAACATCGCCATCAGTAGAGTATGTGAAACCACTTACAATACAGTTGTTGTCAGATGTTGATGAGATATAAAGC
>PHDH01000184.1 GCA_002840935.1 Bacteroidetes bacterium HGW-Bacteroidetes-21
TCAGTCGCAAGTTGTAGAGTCAAGGTCGGATGCTGAAGTTTTTACTTCGGAGGTATTTACAGAACCTGTTTATATGTATGGTAAACCTGTAGTAACTTTATTTGCAAGTTCTGACACCAAAGATGCTGATTTTGCCGTACGCTTATGTGATGTATATCCCGATGGAAGTTCGATGCTTTTGTCAGATGGAATAAAGAGAGGTAGATTTATTAACGGATATACAACATCTGATACGGCCTCGCTAATCCCTGGCTCGATATATGAAGTTGAAATTGAATTATCCCAACTTGCCCAGGTTTTTATGCCCGGTCACAGAATGCGGTTAATAATTACGGGTTCAAATTATCCCCGGTATGACGTAAATCTGAATAATGGTGGACCCATGTATGTGTCAGGTGATTCAATTGTTGCTACACGCTCCATTACTTCTTCCAATGTATCCCCCTCAAAGATTACATTTCAGGGGTATATATTAAACCAAACCAGTCTGGTTAGTGAAAATATTGAGAAAAGGATATATCCTAATCCTTCTTCGGGTATTGTTTATTTTGAGGGGTTTTTGCAAAATTCAGAATGGTTTATTTGTGATGTCTCTGGAAAAGTAATATCTTCGTTTCGTATTGACGAGAAAAGTAGTTACGATTGTTCATATTTAAGTTCTGGTTTTTATTATTTTAAAGAAGTAAATTCTGGTTTTGTAATGAAAATGGTTCATTTAAAATAAAATCGAATGAAAGCATATACAAGTAAACGATTTGTTATTATTTCCATTGCAATTTACATTCTTGGGCTATTTATCTATGCTTTTTATATTTATAAAACAGAAAGAAATGAAGTCTTCAATAATATAGACGAGGATCTTGTTCATGCAGCAGAAAGTACAGAGTATCTTTTACCTGAAGATTACCATGATCGAGCTTTGAATAAGGATTCCATTTCACAATATGAGTATTATGAGATTGTTTACAAGCTTTCTAAGCATGTCGAGAATTATAAAATCAAATACATTTATTCTCTGATTAAGAGTAATGATAAATTGATGTTCACCTCATCGTCAGCTACAAAAGAAGAAATTTCGACAGGGGTGAATTTTACTAAGTTTTGGGATGAGTATACGGAAGCCAATAAAGATTTTTTTAATGTCTTTGATTCTCAAGAACCTGTTTTTTCTGAGTATACAGACAGGTGGGGAACGTTTCGTTCTGTTTTAATCAGAAAAGTGTCGCCTAAAAAACATGTTTATGTTGTAGGGGCTGATTTTGAAATAAATTATGTAGAAGGATTATTATTATCAAAAGCACTTAGAACCATTTTTGGCGGATTATTTTTGTTATTAATTTCGCTTCCCATTTTTTTTGCTATTCGGTTTTTCTTTAAAAATAGAGCGAATGAAATGAAGACCATTATTGATAAGAAGACCCATGAGTTAGAAGATGAAATAAATAATAATGCAGAAGCCAATGAGAAAATAAAATATTCTGAAGAAAAGTTTTCAAAGATTTTTGATAAAACACCTCAAATTTTGATTATTGTTGAATCAAATACTGGAAATATTATTGATGTAAATTCAAAGTTTTTGGAGATATCAATGCTTCGTCGTAATGAAATCATTGGCAGTTTTATTTTAACCATTCCTTTTTTTGTCACTGCGACGGATTACGAGTACATTAAAAAGATCATTGATGAGAAAGGATTTATTCGTGATCTTGAAATATCTTTTAAAGCAAAAAAAGAGAATTGCTATGGCATTTTATATGCTGAAGTATTACATATAAAAAATCGTAAACATATTATGTTTATCGTTCAGGATGTAACAAAGCCTAAGCGATTAGAAAAAGAAGTTTTAATGGCCAAAGAGAAAGCGGAGATGAGTGATCGTCTCAAGTCTGCTTTTCTTGCTAATATGAGTCATGAAATCAGAACACCTTTGAATTCAATTATTGGTTTCGCACAGTTGCTAAAAAGCGAAGAATTGGATTTAGAAAAAAGAAATGAGTTTTTAGATATTATTTATTCTAATGGAAATAGCTTACTTGCTATCATTAATGATATCATTGACTTTTCGAAAATTGAAGCGGGACAATTGAAGATAAATTATAACGATATTCAATTAAATTCATTACTGAGGAAAATGCTCAATGTGATTATAAGGGAAAAGAATGAACGAAAGAAAGATGAATTGGAAATAAAACTTACGTTAGGTCTAGAAGATTCTTCCTCAATAATTAGAACAGATGATATTCGCATTACTCAAATTGTATTAAATCTTTTAACCAATGCTCTAAAATTTACTGAAAAAGGCGAAATCCTTTTTGGGTATGAAGTGAATGGTGATTTTATCCAATTGTTTGTGAAGGATTCTGGTATTGGAATCCCTCAAGATAAACAAGTTGTTATTTTTGATCGCTTTCAGCAGATTATGGAAACAAGAACCCGGCAATATAGTGGAACAGGGTTAGGGTTGTCGATATCTAAAGCATTGGTCGAGCTAATGGGAGGCAGAATCTGGGTAAATTCTGTAGAAGGGGAAGGAAGTACTTTCTTTTTTTCAATACCATTTAGAAAACCAAGAGCTGAGCTCGTTGCGCAAGCACTAGAAGAACCCAAAGTTGTTGTAAATAAATTAAAGGGAACGATTATTTTAATTGCCGACGATGATAAAGCCAGTCTTACTTTACTTAAGCATATTTTTATTCGCGAAGGAGCTACTGTTATTGTGGCTTCTGATGGCAAAGAAGTGATAGAGAAATTCAGAAGTAATGCTGGAATTAAAATTGTTTTATTGGATATTAATATGCCCGAAAAGGATGGCTACCAAGTAATGCGTGAGTTGCGAAAGTTATCGGATAAGGTTAAAATTGTTTTTCAAACAGCACTTGCTTTGTCAGAAGAACGTGCTAAAATTGAGAAATCGGGTTGTGATGCTTGTTTGTTTAAACCAATTATACCAACCGACTTGATAGAAACTATCAATGGTTTGATCGAAACGAATTAATCAACCTTATTTTTATTATTGAAAATATTAATAAACTCAAGCAAATCCTGAGGGCTTAAATTTATCCCCTCAACAATTAGCTTGGCTTTTTTATAGAAGACTTCTCTTTGGCTAAGTAAACTTGTAATATTCAGATTGAGTGCCTCTTTGGTTTCGTATTTGATTAAGGGGCGTTTGTTTTCGGAATAAAATAATCGATTGGTAATGATATCGATGGGCAGTTTTATATAAATTGTCAGGCCATGCATATTCATGAAGTCAATATTATCATAAAAGCAGGGAGTACCGCCTCCGGTAGAAATTACAATATCTGAATCATGATTAATTTGACGTAACAGTGATGCTTCAATATTTCTGAAAGCGTCTTCTCCCTGTGATGCAAAAAGATTTGCTACCGTCATTTTGGCTTCCTTTTCTATGGCTCTGTCAAGATCAATGAAATTACATTTCATGAGGGTTGCAAGATTTTTGCCTAGAGTGGATTTGCCACAACCCATAAAACCAATCAGGAAAATTTTCACAGGTTCAGGGTCATTTGTTTTGCATCTGAAATATCTGGAAGCTGTGAATTCTCCTCATTGGTTGGTTGCTCTGGTTCGGGTTGCATTTTATCAACTGGGTAGTCCTTTTCCAATGGTTCCAGCCACGAAAAGCCTGCAATTATATAAGTGGATATCCTTTTTCCACGGGCTTTGTAGCTTTTAACCCCAATAAATTCATCGACGTTAATGTTCAGATTGTCTTTGTCTTTGTGTTTTCCACCGAATTTTACGTCAAGGATTGGTTTGTAGTCGAAAGTAATGGAATCCAGTTTTGATTCAGGTTCATCCCCAATAATGGTTACAGATCTGTTGGTGAGTTCTGGAATAAAGCGCTTCAGATACCATGCTTTTTGCTCAGCATCATAGAATACTGCCGAATAAATTAACTGTGGATCGTATTTTTGTATCAGAATAAGATCGTCGTCATAATGATTTTCGAGGTCAAACCCTGTCATACCGTATAAACCGGATTGAGTAAAGAATATGATTTTATCATCACTACTAAATTCTCCCAACAGATTTCCACGGCCATCAGAATTCAGGCGCTTGGTTACTTCATCAAACCAAATATTGATGCCTCCCAAGGTCGAAAGACCTTTTTCTTTAAGTACAGTCTTGTGAATTTCGTTTCGCGTGATAATATTCCCCTGTGAGCTTCTTCCTTTGATAGCTAACTGACCAAAGTCGAGTTCTATGATAAGCTTTTTAAGCTTGGGCTTTGGTTTAAGAAAGACTTTCACAATTTCGGCTTCCCCGTTATTATTGGCTGTAAGATGAAGTATTTTGCTGTTTTCTTTGCCTTGGGTAATATTGTATTCTTTGTCGCGCGTTACACCGGTAATGGCAAAGCGTTTCATATAATATGCTCCCATCTTACCATCACGGTATATGGCATTGTAAATGGTTCTTTCGTCGTTTTTACGGAAGACAGCAATGTGGATGATATTTTTGCCGAAAAATGTTTTATCACTTACTTTAGAGATGATGTAGCGGCCATCTTTGAGTATGACAATAATGTCGTCAATTTCAGAGCATTCGGAAATGAATTCGTCTTTTTTTAGTCCTGTGCCAAAGAAACCTTCTTCGCGATTAACATATAATTTCTCATTGGCTTCGATTACCTGGGTCGCTTGAATAGATTCGAAATTTCTGATTTCGGTTTTTCTTTCCATGCCTTTGCCGAATTGTTTTTTTAATTGGCGATACCAGCTTATGGTGTAGTCAATTAAGTTGTTCAGGAAGTTCTGAACTTCTTCCATTTCAGCCTCAAGATTAAGAATGTGTTTGTCTGAAGCGTTGAGGTCGAATTTGGTTATCCTTTTAATTTTTATTTCAGTCAGGTTGAGTATGTCATCGTCTGTTACTTGCTGACGCAGGTTTTTAATATATGGTTTGAGACCTTTGCGGATGGTTTCAATAACGGATTCCCAGTTTTCGCATTTTTCGATTTCGATGTAAATTCGCTTCTGGATAAATATTTTTTCGAGTGAAGCAGAATGCCATTCGCTGTTTAGCTCATTCATACGGATTTCGAGTTCGTGTTTGAGCAAATCAACGGTTCTGTTTACATTATGTTTGAGAATTTCTTTTACTCCTAGAAAAACTGGTTTATTTTCAGAAATCAGGCAGGAGTTAGGTGAAATAGACATCTCGCAGTTGGTGAAGGCGTATAATGCGTCTATCGTTTTGTCGGGTGATGTGCCAGGGTGGAGATGAAGTAATATTTCGACTGTCGAAGCCGTGTTATCATCAATTTTTCTGATTTTAATTTTTCCTTTTTCAGTTGCTTTGATGATAGACTCAATTAGATCGTTGGTGTTGGTGAAAAAAGGAATATCGTTGATTACCAGTGTTTTTTTGTCGAGTTTACTTATTTTTGCCCTGATTTTCACAACGCCTCCGCGAAGTCCCTCGTTGTATTTGCTGACATCTATCATTCCAGCGGTAGGGAAGTCGGGGTATAGTTCAAAGTCCTTTTGCTGAAGATAAGCAACGGCAGCATCAATAATTTCGTGAAAGTTGTGGGGGAGAATTTTAGAAGCCAGACCAACGGCAATCCCCTCGACACCCAATAAGAGTAATAAGGGAAATTTAACCGGTAAGGTGACCGGTTCTTTGTTTCTTCCGTCATAAGTAAGCTTCCAAACTGTAGTTTTGGGATTGAAAAGTACGGTGTTCGCGAATTTCGACAGACGTGCTTCTATATAACGGGGAGCTGCTGCCCGGTCGCCGGTAAAAATATTTCCCCAGTTTCCCTGCGCGTCAATCAACAATTCCCTTTGTCCAAGCTGGACCAGTGCATCTCCGATGGAAGCGTCGCCATGAGGGTGGTACTGCATAGTATGACCAATAATATTGGCAACTTTGTTGTATCGTCCATCATCCAGTTTTTTCATGGAATGGAAAATACGACGCTGTACAGGTTTCAGCCCATCGTCGATGTGTGGAACAGCGCGCTCGAGTATGACATAGGAGGCATAGTCAAGAAACCATGTTTTGTACATGCCAGCCAGACGTGTTGTTTTCGACAACATGTCGTCCATTTCAGAATCTTTTCCCTTGGGTTGTCCCGATAATTCTGCCGAACTATCGTCAATATCATCCTCTAACGGAATTTTTGGTTCATCGCTCATAATTCAACGGATACTTCATCTTTAATAACATCGTCTTCAGTAACAAGATTGTCAATAATAAAATCCTGACGGTATGGGGTGTTTTTGCCCATAAAGAAACTCAGAAGTTTGGAGACTATATCTTCTTTATTCAAGCGGACAGGATCGAGGCGCATTTCTTTGCTGATAAAACGCTTGAATTCGTCGGGACTGATTTCTCCAAGTCCTTTGAAACGGGTTATCTCAGCGTTTTTACCCAGTTTGTCTATGGCATTTTCTTTTTCCTTTTCGCTATAGCAATATGTTGTAGTTTGCTTATTTCTTACCCTGAAAAGAGGCGTTTGCAAAACATATAGGTGTCCGTTTTTGATCACGTCCGGGAAAAATTGCAGGAAAAAGGTAATCAGTAGCAGTCGGATATGCATTCCGTCGACATCGGCATCTGTCGCAATAACGACCTGATTGTATCTCAGTTCATCAATGCCTTCTTCGATATTCAGCGCGGCTTGTAGGAGATTAAACTCTTCGTTTTCATAGACCACTCTTTTTGTCATACCATAGGTATTGAGCGGTTTTCCACGTAAACTAAATACTGCCTGTGTGTTGACCTCGCGGGCTTTGGTGATGGAACCGCTGGCCGAATCACCCTCGGTGATAAATAAGGTGGAATTGAGTTTTAATTCGTGGTTAGAATTATAATGAACACGACAATCTCGTAATTTTTTGTTATGCAGACTTACTTTTTTGGCTCTTTCGCGGGCCAGCTTCTGTATGCCTGAAATGGCCTTACGTTCTTTTTCCGACTCCAGAATTTTCTTCAATAGAATTTCGGATGTCGCAGGGTTTTTATGGAGAAAGTCGTCGAGGCTTTTTTTCAGAAAATCGAAAATGAAGTTTCTAACGGTAGGGCCTTCGGGACCTATGTCTTTAGAACCCAGTTTTGTTTTAGTCTGGGATTCAAAAACAGGTTCTTCCACTTTAATGCTAATGGCAGCGATGATAGATGTTCTGATGTCAGACGGATCGAAATCTTTTTTGTAAAACTCGCGTATGGTTTTTACCAGAGCTTCTTTGAAGGCCGAAAGGTGCGTTCCGCCCTGCGAGGTATTCTGACCATTGACAAAGGAATGGTATTCGTCTCCGTAGCCTTCGCCATGTGTTAAAGCGACTTCGATATCTTCGCCACGTAGATGAATGATGGGATATAATGGTTCAATACTGAGATTTTCCTGAAGCAGATCGAGTAACCCGTTTTTGGAAATATAGCGTGTGCCGTTGAGTTTAATGGTAAGACCTGCATTGAGGAAAGTATAGTTTTTAACCATCCGCTCGATATAGTCGAGAGAAAAGTTAAACTGTCCGAATATTTCCAGGTCGGGGTTGAATTTTACTAAAGTGCCGCTGCTGTCGTTGTTCGTGTCAAATGTGTTATTTTCAACCAATTTGCCTCTGACGAATTCTGCTTTAGCTCCTTTGCCCTCGCGGGTGGATGTAATTGAGAAAGCCTCGCTCAATGCGTTGACGGCTTTAATCCCCACGCCGTTAAGTCCGACCGATTTCTTGAAAACTTTAGAGTCGAACTTTCCCCCGGTGTTCATAACGGAGGATACGTCGACTAATTTGCCCAAAGGGATGCCCCTGCCATAATCGCGAATGGTAACTGAGCTTTCGCTAATGTCGACGTCAATTATTTTGCCATTACCCATGGCAAATTCGTCGATAGAGTTATCGAGGACTTCTTTAATCAGAATGTAAATCCCGTCGTCGGGAGAAGCGCCGTCGCCGAGCTTTCCAATGTACATCCCCGGTCT
>PHDH01000185.1 GCA_002840935.1 Bacteroidetes bacterium HGW-Bacteroidetes-21
CAAAAAAACCTTCAATAAATCTTGGATGCGTTGAAGAATGGGGACTTAAGAAAATTGCTTAGGTCGAACTCACGTTATATTATAGTTCAAAAAGACCTTTGCTGTCAGCATTTACCATTAAAATTCCAAAAAATCTTTGGATTATTTTGAAATTAGTAAAGGTATAAATCGTCAGAACTCGCATCCGAGTTCCGAAGCCTCGGAATCGGATCGCGACGAGGTTGGGTGTTTTCGACTTTGTATCTCGGGTATTCCCCCCCCTCTTTGAGAATGTCGGGGGTGAGTCTGAATTTGTCGCCGATAACTCAAAAATGTGTGTTTGTGGATGTGGTTGTAAAATAGAGATCACATTCTGTGGTTCATCCCCCGACGAATCACTTGAATGTAATCAAAACAGACACATCTCTCGCTACATGCGAGCAACTGAGTGGGATTTATTTCACAGAGTAGCACAAAGGAAACACAGAGTTCCACAGAGATTATTTTATTCCTTTAATAAAAATCTGCGAATATCTGCGAGATCTGCGGGAAATGTATTTTATAGAGGAGGGGGTGAGTCTCTTGATTACTCTTGAGTGTCTGATTAAAAAAACAAAAAAATAAGAAAGGAGCTAGTCTTTTTTTGTGTCAATTTCTTCAAACACAAGTATAGATTCCCTTACCTGGCTACATTGCGTCTGAATTACATATTCTGTCCGTTGACCTTTGAAAATTACTTTTACCTCTTCCCATTTTTTAGCTCCCATCTCCAGAATACCTTTATCATTTGTATTGCCTGCGAGTTGTCCATCGAAATATATTTCTGCTCCCGGAGCAATGCTCATTTGTACAATATCGTAATCCTTGTAAACTCCATCGGGATCGGTTAAACTAAGACGGGGAGGAGAATAAAAGCCATTTCTAGAATAATCGAAGTAAGCATAATCCAAAAAGAAGGTGAAAATCTCTGTTTTTTCTTTACCCGGAATCAAAATCATTCCCAAACGATAATTTTTTCTGCTATCAAATTCTTCCTGCCATTCTTCTTCAGTATAACCATCTTTCAGATAATCCATTTTCAATGGTACGTTACGCGAATCACTCAGATCAGGAAAGTTCAACACATCCAGACGCATGATTTCGACATACACATCATGAAAAGAGAAGCGACCTGTTTCATTTTCCAGTTTCAGACGGGGAAATTCTTTTTCTCCCTTGCCGAACCAGTTGTATGTCACTGTTCCTTCGTATCCTGCTGTTTTTTCGTTTCTTTGAAAACTGAACAAAATAGTATCTTCTTTCACAAGATCATGGAAGAGAATACTATCGTAACTGCTTTCGGTATTATCAACGATTTCTGTCCCTATAGCACAAGGAGCATCAGATTGTATGAGGCAGTTATAAGTAAAATCGCGTATACAGTTGTGTCCAAAAATATCGGGTTCCAGATAATATTTTTTATTCGAAGGATTTGTCACTTTTGTTTTAGCAGGGTTTATCTTTTGTACTTCTGTTTTACCTGTTTCAGGGTCGATATAAAAAACATCCCCATGTTCCAGATAATGCATAATAAAGGGATCGCTGAAAGTTGATAATCCACGGTTTGCTTTTATAGCTTTGGAAACAGAAGTATCCAGAATTAATGCTCCCAGAGCGCCTACTACTTCACAACGATTATCAGGGTATACAAATACAGAAGTATCTTCGTCGACTCCAATGCCGGTCACAGGTTTTTTCCTAATTCCTTTAAGATATTTAGCTGCTGTAAGAAGGCGACCAATTCTTCCTCTCGCTACAAAATGGGTTCCAGAAATAATATAATTAGGCAAGAAACCAAAACCTCTTCCAACCCAAACGCGACCATCCTTAATATCTGTAAACGGCGTATATTCATCGTTGTAATTGGCTATATCAATATCTTCGTGAATTACACCCGCCAGTGTAGCTCCATAACTGCCACCGCCCTGAATCATAACCTCGGACAATACAGCGGCACCCGCACTGGTTCCGGCAATAACGCCTCCACGCTCTTCAAGAATTTCGCGAATTATTGAAAGGAGTGGTGTTTCGGTATAATCGTCATAGTATAGACATTCCAGATAACGCGCCTGATTGCCTCCTGTCATAAAAATCACATTAAATCCTTCATCCCGGAGTTTTTCAGCATAGATAGGATTTCTTGCATTCAGAACCCAGGTAGATTCCTCGATAAATGGGAAACTAGACTCATTTACTAAAGGATCAGATTCGTCATCCCGCACATTCTTTCCTGTCGTTTCATCATCCATAATCGCCACGGGAAGAATCCAAAAACGGCTTTTATTGTCAACATGGCTATAATCTCTTTTTCCATCGGAAAGTGGTACCAACGATTCATCAATATATAACCCTGCAAAATGAGTAAACCTTGTAGCTCTGTCCATTCCGGCCGCATAGGGAGCCGAACTGGAAGTGGGAAGAAAAGCAATACGTGCCTGATCGGGACCACCCACAAAATCTACCATTTTTTCGTGAATCTCTTTACAATGTTCAGCTCCACCGATAATTACAACAGCACCTTTACGGGCAGGTTCCTTCTTTATAATGATATCTGAAATAACAACTTCAGAAAAAACGTCGTTTTTTGTACAACAGGCTTTTACTTGAGCAGAGCTTCTCACAGCAAAAGGGCCCGGATATACTTTTCGGGGTTCAGTTCCATCGGTGCTATATAGAATTTTTCCCTGACAACTACATTTTATTTCAATAATGCAGGTTTTACTATAATTTCCCGAAGGAATAGAAATGACAGGACTACATAAATTTTCAGCCATAAATTATTTCATTTTTTTTAATTTTTTAGACAGTGGGGAGGCAAATACAAAATCATTAAGTTCTTTATTTTCAGAATCAAAAATGTCGTCACGGGAACCCTGCCACCATTTTTTACCTTGATAGATAAAAACGACTTTATCTCCTATTTCCATTACAGAGTTCATGTCGTGGGTATTGACAACCGTTACCATTTGATACTCTATGGTTATTTCTCTTATTAAGTTATCTATCACAATGGCTGTTAGAGGATCGAGGCCAGAATTAGGTTCATCACAAAATAGATACTTGGGATTTAATGCCATAGCACGAGCTATAGACACACGTTTTTGCATACCTCCACTTATTTCGGCCGGATATAGTTTATTGACATTTTCGAGTTTTACTCTTTTAAGACAGAAGTTGGTTCTTTCCAGCCTCTCCTCAAAAGACATATTAGTAAACATGTTTAAAGGAAACATGACGTTCTTTTCAATATCCAGAGAGGTAAACAAAGCCCCTCCCTGAAAAACCATACCGATTTCTTTACGTATATTTTTCCTGTCATTATGCGACATATCTGTAAAGTTCCTGCCATCGTATTCAATCCTTCCCTTATCAATTTCATGGAGCCCTACCAGAGATTTAAGCAAAACGGTTTTTCCCGAGCCACTTTGTCCGATAATCAAGTTGGTCATCCCCGGCTCAAAGGTAACATTGATATCTTTGAGTACTTCTTTGTCGCCAAACGACTTAAATATGCCTATTCCTTCAATCATGTCAGCAACATTTGAGTTAATAGAAGATCGAGAAACAAAATCAAAATATTACTGAAAACCACAGCACGGGTACTTGCTTTACCTACTTCCAGAGCACCTCCGAAAGTATAAAAACCTTGATACGCTGATACAGAAGCAATAATGAAGGCAAAAACAAGAGTTTTAATCTGTGCATATAAAATGTAATAGGGAATAAACGCATATTGTATTCCAAAAATATATTGATCAGAAGAAACGACTCCTGCTGCCACACCCGCGGCCCATCCACCGAAAACACCCACAATCATGCTAATAAAGCAAAGAATAGGATTGAAAATAAGGGAGGCAATTATTTTAGGGAGTATCAGATAACTGGCCGAATTAATCCCCATGATTTCGAGGGCATCAATTTGTTCGGTTACCCGCATGGTTCCAATTTCGGAAGCAATATTTGACCCCACTTTTCCGGCAAGAATCAGACCTACCAGTGTTGAAGAAAACTCCAACATGATTGAATCTCTGGTTCCAAGACCAATCAGATATAAAGGTATGAAAGGGTTTTCAATATTATAGGCCGTTTGAATTGTAATAACAGCCCCAATAAAAAAGGAAATAATCAAAACAATACCGATAGAGTTAACCCCCAGAATTTCAAGTTCTTCGACCGTTCTTTTCCAATATATGCCAGGCTTCTCGGGACGAGAAAAAACCATCCGCATCAGTTTGGCATACCTTCCTAGATGAAACAAAAATTTCATTCACTATCTTTGAAGCGAAATTAAAAAAAATATACCAAGCAAAATAAAAACTCTGATTATTATTTCTTATGTCCGATTCTGATCGTCTGGAAAACCGAATAAAAAAAGAGCATTATCTACGCGAACAACTGGATGATGTAATGACCCCAAAACAAATCGACTTCGTTGTTCCCTATTTTCTGGATTTCCCTTTTCGGTTAAAAATTATTCCCAAACGAAAAACATATGCCGGTTTATGCAGAATGCCTCGAAATAAGTATGAAGAGTTTGTCATTAGCGTAGCCTATAATCCCGTTAAAGCGGTCTTTTTCATTGTCTTTCTCCACGAAATTGCCCATATGATAGTCCATATTGAAAAAGGACGAAAAATATCCTCCTCCCATGGGATAGAATGGAGCAATGCATTCAGGGAACTACTCCTGCAAAGCCTAGAGAAGAACTGTTTTTACGAAAATGAAATGTTTATCCTTCAACAATTCTTTCGTTCGGGTAAAAAAGTCACCAACAAATCTATGTCTTCAGTTGAAATGATAATAACTGATTTATATGCAACGAATGTCATCCGGCTTAAAGACATTCCCGATCAGGCTGTTTTTACATTAAAAAATGGGATGACAATGAAAAAGGTCAAAAAAATGCGCACCAGATATCATTGTATAGAAGCTTTTACAGGCAAGCAATACAGAGTTCATCTGTCGGCTGAGGTTATTTCTTGGAAATCAGAATAATACTAAATATTTTTCTTTTCTTTTTTTTCTTTACATTTGCAGTCCGTTAAAAATAAAAGAACTGAATGAAAGATGTATTTTGTATTATCATGGCAGGAGGCGCAGGAACTAGATTTTGGCCAGTCAGTCGTCAAGCAAAACCCAAACAATTT
Organism: Bacteroidetes bacterium HGW-Bacteroidetes-21; assembly: GCA_002840935.1. Lineage (GTDB taxonomy): Bacteria > Bacteroidota > Bacteroidia > Bacteroidales > GWA2-32-17. The sequence goes on from PHDH01000185.1 coordinate 5,166, forward strand.
ATCGATATCCTTGGAATAGGTAAAACATTTCTCCAACAAACATTCGATCGTTTTGTTAAAATTTGCCCTCCGGAAAACATTTTTATTGTTACACACACTCTGTATAAAGATCTTGTTCTTGAACAGCTTCCCCAGATAAAAAGCAATCAGATTTTACTCGAACCCATGCGAAAAAATACAGCCCCCTGTATTGCCTATGCCAATTATCGGATCAATAAGATTAACCCCAATGCGATTACAGTTGTTGCACCAGCTGATCACTTGATTTTAAACGAACAGGCATTTAAAAAAGACATTCTTTCCGGTATTAATTTCTGCCGAAAAAATGATATGTTACTCACTATTGGAATCAAACCCAGTCGACCCGAAACAGGTTATGGATATATACAGATTGATAGTAAGATAAGTTTTGATAAAGGGTTCAACAAAGTTAAAACTTTTACAGAAAAGCCCGATCTGGAAATGGCAAAAGTCTTTTTGAAAAGTGGTGAGTTTTTCTGGAACAGCGGGATATTTGTGTGGAGTCTTAAAAGCATTTCTGAAGCTTTTAAAACCCACTTGGAAGAAGTAGATGCTTTATTTGCTGAAAAACAAGAATTACTGGGTACTCGAAAAGAGACAGCCTACATTCAAAATATTTATAACGAAGTGAAAAGTATTTCCATCGACTATGGTATTATGGAGAAAGCCAGTAATGTAGCCATAAAATGTGCCGATTTTGGATGGAGTGATCTTGGAACCTGGAGTTCATTATACGATAATTCTACACAAGACGAAGACCAGAATGTTATTCGTCACGATAATGTGTTAGCATACCATACAAAAGAAACATTGTTTGATCTCCCACCCGATAAATTAGCTCTGGTGTATGGTCTGAAAAACTATGTCGTTGCCGAGCGCGATAATTTGCTCCTGATTTGTCCAAAAGATGAAGAAAAAGTGCTGCGTGATATGGTGAACGATATGAAGTTTAAAAAGGGGGAAGAATTCTCTTAGCCATTGGCTTTTAGCTTATAGCCATTGGCTATTAGCAAAATAATTGAAGGCAGAGGTCCTCTTGAATCGACTATGGAGAAAAGGGAGAGAAAATAGCTATCAAACATTTAATATCTAAGGTGTTTTTGTAATGGACAAAATTCAAAACAGTTTCTTAAACTAATTAATTTTTTTCTGTATTTTAGCAGACATTTTTAAAAGGCAAATTATGTACGAATATATCTCTGGCCGTGTTTCTTTGATTACCCCCACTTATGTTATCTTAGATAATCATGGAATGGGTTATCAGTTACACTGTTCACTCAATACATTCAGTAAAATAGTGCATGGTCAGGAGATTACTTTATATACTCATTTTGTGGTTCGTGAAGATGCTCAGTTATTGTATGGTTTTATCGATCGCGACGAAAGGGAAATGTTTCGATTACTAATTTCTGTTTCGGGTGTTGGTCCCAATACTGCCCGCATGATACTCTCCTCACTTAGCACCCCCGAGCTAACAAATACTATCATCAATGGTAATGTTTCGGGATTAAAACAGGTTAAAGGTATTGGACTTAAAACGGCAGAAAGAATAATTGTTGATTTACGCGATAAAATTGGAAAAGCGACCGGAGAAATAAATATTTTTGCCGGCTCAAACAATACAAAACGTGAAGAAGCGTTATCAGCATTGATTATGTTAGGTTTCTCAAAAAATACCGCTGAAAAAGCACTCGATAAAGTACTTGCCGGATCGTCCGACGAGCCAATTGAAGTTATTATCAAACAAACACTTAAACTCCTATAATTTTCCAATTTGAAGTTATTTACAGGAAATATCACCCTGCTACTCTTTCTCCTTTCGTGGTGGCCATCTGTATGGGTAGTTTCGCCGGATGGAAATCCTGTGACTTCTCCCATTGCGCCTCCCGACAGCGGAAAGCCTGACACCACACAACTCGTTTGGCCTTTTCAGGATCAAGGAACCATTCCTGGAGAAGAAACCCCCTATAATTCGGGCATGTATCTTCATTTACCCGAAAACATACGCGAAGACGTTGAATATAACCCCGAAACCAACGAATATAGTGTTTCGCAAAAAGCCGGTGAGGTAGAATACCGACCTACCCAACATTTCTCTTTTGACGAGTACCTGCAATATGATGCCCGCAGATCGCTGAATTCATACTGGCGTCAGCGTTTTAGAAGTGAAAATTTCCAGCATCAGTCTTCGCTCATTCCTACATTGCATATCGGAGGAGATGCCTTTGAGAGTATTTTCGGAAGCAATGTCATTGATATTAAACCCCAAGGATCGGCCGAATTGATATTTGGCGTACAGATTAACCGAACCGACAACCCTCAGCTTCCCGAAAAAATGAGAAAGACAACAACTTTCGACTTTCAGGAAAAGATACAAATGAACGTCACAGGTCAAATTGGCGACAAACTTAAAATTGCCACTAATTATAATACCGAGGCATCTTTTGAGTTCGAGAATAAAATGAATCTTGTTTACGAAGGAAAAGAAGACGAAATAATTCGAAAAATTGAAGCTGGGAACGTTAGTCTGCCACTCTCCGGTTCACTCATTACAGGAAGTCAGAGTCTTTTTGGTATTAAAACCGAATTGCAATTCGGACGTTTAAATGTCACCACCGTTTTTTCGCAGCAAAAAGGAAAATCGCAAGTGGTTGAAGTTCAGGGTGGAGCTCAGGTTTCCGAATACGAAGTTTGGGCGGATCAGTACGAAGCCAAC
>PHDH01000186.1 GCA_002840935.1 Bacteroidetes bacterium HGW-Bacteroidetes-21
ATGGCGTTGCTTTAGTTTCTGTGTCAGGTGGAACCCCTCCATATACGTACTTGTGGAATGATTCTCAGAATCAGCAAACACCTATGGCCATTGAATTGTGTGCAGGCGATTATTGTGTGACTGTGTCTGATGCGGCTGGTGTCCATGCAACCACTTGTGTCACCGTTACTAATTATAAACCACAGGTTCTACTCGACGATTTTCAAGATCTTTGCTTAAACCAAAATGCAGTCTACTTAAGTGGAGGGTCTCCTACAGATCATACTTTGTTCGATCAGGGAACCTATTTTGTGAATGGTATCCCAAGTACTTATTTTAATCCCGCCAATGCCGGAGTGGGCAATACTATTGTAGTGTATGAGTATATAGATGATTATGGCTGCGTAAACGCTGATACAGCCTCAATTTCCGTTAATCCCATTCCTGATGTGGAAATTGCCGGTGAATTATCTATTTGTTTTGGCTATTCTACTTTGCTTGATGCAGGACCTGGTTTTAATTCCTATATATGGACTACATTATCAACAGATCAGACAATTTCAGTAAACACTGCCGGGTTTTATGGCGTTACCGTAACCAATTCTTATAATTGTAGAGACTGGGATGGCGTATATGTGGTTGAGAATTCAGCTCCTCCTGTCATAACAGGAAATTTAGAATACTGTGAAGGTGATTCGACTGTTTTAAATGCCGGGCCTGGATATGCTCAATATTTTTGGAGTACACACGAATATTCTCAGTATATAACTGTTAAAACACCTGATACATATGCAGTGACAGTAACAAACTCTATTGGTTGCACATCAAATGCTTCAGTGCAAGTTACACAGAATATTGTTCCTGATGGAAGTTTTACCAGTGATGTTATTCAGGGCTGTGTGCCGCTGACAGTGGCATTTATGCCAGTTAGTCCAATACCGGGAGTACATTATGTTTGGTCATTTGTTAACGACAGTTTGGATTTTGGAGAGGAAGAAATGTATCCAACGCATACCTATACTGAAGATGGATACTACGATGTAAGCATGATGGCTGTAACCGACGAAGGATGCCGGGATACAGCTTTGCATCAGGAAATGATTCGTGTGGTAAAGCAACCCATAGCTGCTTTTGACTATACTCCAGAGCGATCCAGTTTGGTTAACCCCGAAGTGCATTTCTATAACCACTCCCATCAGTTCGATATTCTTACCTGGGATTTTGGCGATAGCTACACGACTAACGATACGAATCCCATTCATAGTTATCAGAATGTAGGACATTTTCTTGTTATGTTGGTGGCATCAAAAGAATACATTTGTTACGATACCGCCACGGCATTGATCAAAGTGGAGGAATTTCCTTTTTATGCCCCCAATGCCTTTTCGCCCGATAATATGTATTACAACAACCTCTTTTATGTTTTGGGTTATGGAATTATATCCGAGGGATTTACTATGCTGATATACGATCGCTGGGGGCAAGTGATCTGGGAAACAAATAACTATGCGCCTGAAAACCCTGCTCTTTATGGCTGGGATGGTACAACAAAAAACGGATTAGATGTTCCGGTTGGCACTTATGTATGGCAGGTCTTTTATCTGAATAGTAGAATGGAAAAGCACGAACATTGTGGCTCTGTGACGGTAATTAGGTGAGTTATTTTTGAAAAACTATTTACACCCTTATTCCCAATATCGTAACGTCGTCAATTTGTTCATACTTGCCTTTCCAGGACTCGAAAGTTGTATTAAGTATTTCACCTTGTTCGGTCATGGGTTTATCGGCAATACTGACCAGTAATTCTTTCAATTGTTTAGACATGAATTTTCTGTTGTTTTGATCTCCAAACTGGTCTTCGTAACCATCGCTACACAGGTAAATACAATCACCTTTTTCGAGTTGAATCAAGTGATTGGTGTATGGCTTCATGTTTTCGTAAATAGCAACGGGTTGTTTGTCACCTTTTAATTCAATTAAGGTTAAGGACGAGGGTGAGGTTAAGTGCTCTGCCTTGGCCTCGACCTCAGCCTTGATTATGTAAAGCGGATTATTCGCTCCTGCAAATTGCACCAAATTTGTTTCTGTATTTATTACGCACAAAGCGATATCCATTCCGTCTTTTTGTTCGCCCGAATGTCCTTTTTGCTGTAAAGCCTCAATGATAGATTCACGTAAAATATTTAGAACATCACTGGCTTCTGTGACTTCTTTTTTGCGTACAATTTCATTTAAAAAAGATACGCCGAGCATCGACATAAACGCGCCAGGAACGCCGTGTCCTGTGCAGTCAACTACAGTGACGATTAACCATTCGTTGATGCGTGTGGCCCAGTAAAAATCTCCCGAAACGATGTCTTTGGGTTTGAATAGTATAAAATGCTCGCCCAAAACCTTGCTGGCTGATTCTCCCGAAAGTAAAACTGCCTCCTGAATACGTTTCGCATAATTGATGCTGTCTGTAATTCTTTGATTCTGCACTTCAATCTGATCTTTTTGCAGTGTGACCAGATCACGCTGAGCCTCAATTTCATCTCGTTGTGTGCTTATTTCTTCTATCTGTTGATTAAGTATGGTGTTCTTTTCATCTACCATTATTTTTTGCTCACTGATAATCCGCTTTTGCCTGCGGGATATGCGTAATCGCTGTGTAAGAAAGACGGCAAATGCGACGACCAAAATCAGCCCTATAATAACAAATAAAGTAACCATTTTTTGTCTGTTGCTTTGCTCTTTTTGAATGATCATTTCAGACAGAGTTAGTTCCTTTTCTTTGTTGAGTTTATCAATCAACAGCTGTTTTTTCTCCGATTCAAATCTCTTTTCAGCATTCGTTACAGCTTGCATTTTTTCCTCTTTGAACATGCTGTCTTTGGTAGCTATATATACTTCTGCGTATTCAAGTCCTTTTTGATAGTTTTTAAGATTTTTATAGACTGACATTAATGTGTTGGCTGCTGGATTCTCCAGTGGCACAGCTTTTATTTTACGCGCTATTTCTATGGCTTTCAGTCCGTAATTCAGAGCTGCTTGCAGGTGCTCATTTCGCTTTGTTGAAGCATTAGGATATAGCGAATCTGCAATTAATACATGAAGTTGTGCAATGTTGGCGTTGACCATAGCAATGCCATACTGGTCGTCAAATTCTTCTTTTATTTTTAGTGATTTAAGATAATATTCAATTCCCTCATCGTATTTTCCTAACGACAATAAGAGATTGCCAATGTTATTGTAACATTTAGACATTGATTTTTTATCGTCCAGTTCTTCTGCAATTTTAAGTGCTTTTAAATAAAACTCATTTGACTTATCAAGTAATCCTTCATCATAATAGACATTACCAATGTTGACGTAACATCCTGATTTTTCTTGTATGTTACCTAACTCTTCGTGAATCTTAAGTGCCTTAAAATAATATTCAAGCGCTTTATCAAAATTACCTTGATCATACTGTATGTTTCCTAATGGAATGAAGCAACGCGTCATCCCATTTTTACAGTCAATAATTTGCTTTTTATCCTTGTCTTTGGCAATAAGCTGCTCGTAAATTTCGAGGGATTTCAGAACATACTTAATGGCTTGGTCAAAAGTCCCCGACTCATATAAAACAATACCAATATATCGCAAAGAATTTGCTTTGAGTTTTTGGAAAGTAATTTTAAGCGAAGGACTGTTATTACTGGCATCTATTAGGTTTTTATTCGCAATGCTAATTGCTTTTTCGTAATAATAGATGGCTGAATCAGGGTGTTTCCTCTCAAAAGAATAGCCAATTTCTTCGTTAAGTAAAATAATACGGGTAGTGTCGTGATTGGCTTTATAATAGAGATTTAGTAATGAATCAAGTTCTTGATTTTGTCCTGATAGCACGAAAGAAGAGCAAATGAAGATTAATATAATAAGTAGGCAATTTCTTGTTTTCATGCTTCTATTTAAAATGCTAATTTATTTAAATTTTGTGCTTGTTGTATTTTTGCCGGACATTTAATGTTTGAGTCAAAAAAAAATAGCCCTGTACATAATGTGCAGAGCTATTTAAATTTAAATGGCTGTTTTTAATTTTCTCTCAAAATAAACTCATCGTACTCAATTTCAAACATCAGTTTATGTTTGGATTCTTCTTGAGCCAATGCCAGAAAGAGATTTGCCAGTTGGCTATTTCCTGTTTTAGTGGCCAGCTTGGTATACAATTTAAAAGCTGATTTTTCGCGTTTCATGGCAATAATGAGCGCATCCTGATAAGACATATCGGGTGTTACATCAACTTTCACCAGATAATCAGCAATTTTAAGATCGCTTACATGTTGGACTTCAGAGTTAAAAATACCTTCTTCTTTAATCTTGAGTATTTTGGCTTTATGTCCGATTTCTTCCTGAGCAAATTTCTCGAAAGTATTTTTCATGTCTTCGTTGCGTGCGTTTTTTGACAGGTTTGAGTAAAACTCAAAGGCACTCTGCTCATTTTGAATGGCAAAGTCAAGTATGTCATTGATGTTTTCAAAATCTTTCATTTCTTATTTTTTTAAAGCGTTTTCAAAGTACAAAGTAGTTTTCATGAATTCAGCATCACAGCCATAATCAAAGTACTTAACACGACCAGTATGATTTGTGGTAACCATATCAAGTTCTTTAGTACTGGCATGTTCTGTGATAGCTTTCAGCATTTCTTTGTGTGCATCAGCAACATCATTCATTCCACTGACTCCCGTGGCACTGGCTATAGAAATCAACTGATGAATACTGTTGTGCTCCATCGGGCCTGAAATAACATGATCAAACCACTGAATAGTTCGTTGAGTATTGGTGAAACTGCCACCTATTTCAGGAGCATAGGAAGCGGGCATAACCAAATCCGCTTTTTGAGCTGTTTCGGTGAGCGTATACTCTTGAACAAGAATAAATTCTTTGTTGTCGAACCACAGTTTAACCTGATTTTTATCGAAGGCACAACCGATAGGATCTTCACCAAAGATAAAGAGGTTTTTGCTTTGACTGAAAACAGCATTCCATTCCTCAGGACTGTTGCTTTTAACCTTGCGCATAATACCAGAGTTTTGTATTCCTTCTGAATTGTTTTTCTCTTTCAGACTTAAAATACCGCTGGCTGTTTTGCCCAGTTTTCCAGTTATAAGTGCCAGATGATGAATTTCTTTGGCAGCTAGTGCACAGAGATTCTTTTCAGCAAAAACGAGTATTCCGTTGATGGCATTGTTATATCCTTCTGCAAAGACTTTAATGGTGTCCTGATTGCAACCGGCAGCTTCACATAGATCTGCAAAACTATTTTTTAGTAAGGCTGATTTATATTCTTCCAGTCCTTTAACATGATCATTGAGGAAGAGACTGTTTTGCAGATTATTGCTTAGCAGATAGTGATTGGCAGCCCGGATAAAGCTGTAATTGGAGGTGATATGAATCAATTCATCACATTTCCTTTCCATGGATGATTCCTCTTTGCAGGTAATCAGGGTTAAGGGAATATGTTTTACGGCCCTGTTATTGGAAATCATGAATCCAGCCACTGCATTTTCTTTGTTTATTTCGGATGCAAGTAACCAAATGTGACTGGCCTGATTCAGTTGTTCGAAAGGCACATTGTAAGGGGTGTTTTGACCGTATCCTTTGCCACGTCCTAAATAATGGAAGGATCCCGTCGTGGCGTTAATCTGATCTGACGTCCTTTTTATAAGGTACATTTCTTCGTTGGTTAAACGAGCGCCAGCAAAGAATGCAGATGGTTTACCGGATTTCAGTTTATCGGCAATAATTTGGTACGCTTCATCAAAACTGATTTCCTTAAACTGGCCGTTTTCTTTTTTCATGGGGCGGGTGATACGTGCTTTGTCATTCATAGCGACGTAACCAAATTTTGGGAAACGGCAAATGTTGCCGTCTTTATTTACCTGACCTTCAGCACCAGTGACCTGCCAAATGTGTCCGCCTTTGATGTGATAATTCAAAGTACAACCTACCGAACAATAATGACATACAGATTCAATCGTTTCGGTTTTTACAGGACCGGGTTTAAAGGTGAAATTTTCTGAAATAGCCGCTGTGGGACAAGCAGAAATACACATGCCGCAAGATTCACACGAGGTGTCTTTCAAGCTGTTTCCTAATGCGGGAGCTACATAGGTGTCGTATCCACGATTCACAAGTCCAAGCGCATTCGCTCCAACCACTTCAGAACAGATTCTGACACAACGGGCGCAAAGTACACATTTGTTATTATCAATTTCGATAAAGGGGTGATCGAACTTTACATTGTATTGCTTGTATTCACCGGCATACTTACCTTGTTCAGCGTTATAATCGCTGGCAATTTTCTTGAGATCACAAGAGAAATACTCCACACAACCACATTCAAGACAACGATTGGTAACCAAGTTCTACTTCTTTGAAATTGATACGATCGCTGGGATCCATGGTGGGCATTTCGTGTCTCATTTGAGATTCGAAGTGACCTTTATATTCGTCTTTAACCTGTTTCTTGAAATTGTCTTTTTTGCTGAGGAATTCAGTTTTTTCGGGAACCAAAGCTTCTCCTGCAAGGAATTGCGAACAACTATGCGCTGCACGACGAGCCTGTGCAACTGCTTCGATAACTGTAGCGGGACCTGTAACACCGTCACCGGCAGCAAAAACTGAAGGAATGCCTGTTTGTAATGTCGTTTTATCGCAGTCAACATCGCCCCATTTAGTGACTTTTAGTTCGCCACCGCCAGTGTTGGCATTGATGTCGTTGAGGAAGTTGACGTTGGTTTTTTGTCCGATAGCAGCCAGTACATAATCAACTTTGACTTCAAAATCGGAGCCTTCCACTACTACAGGTCTACGACGACCTGAAGCATCCGGTTCACCCAGTTCCATTTTCAGGCAAGTTAGTGAAGCTATGTTTCCATTGGCATCGATATTTACTTTTTTAGGAGCTGTTAAAAACATATATTCAACACCTTCGAGTTTGGATTCGTGAATTTCGATGGGGTTGGCGGGCATTTCCTTTTCAGTACGACGATAGATAACGTAGACTTTGTCGGCATGACAACGTTTGCTGGTACGACAGCAGTCCATGGCAGTATTTCCCCCGCCAATAACAGCGATGGTTTTACCCCGGAAATCGTAACGTTGTCGGGTGACTTCCATGTTTTTAAGGAAATCGATGCCAGAAAAAATGTTTCCAGCGTCGTCGCCTTCGCAGCCGATAGATGTCCCTGTTTGGGAACCGATGGTTAGAATGGTAGCGTTATATTTTTCTTTCAGGTCTTTGTAGCTCAGGTTATCGCCCAGTTTCTGGTTGTAGAAAATATTTACACCCAGTTCAGTGATTGTCGCTACTTCTTTGTCGATAATATCATTGGGAAGGCGATATTCGGGAATGCCATAGCGGAGCCATCCACCGGCAGCCGGTGCAGCTTCATAAATATCGCACTGATGTCCTTCTTGTTGTAAAAACCAGGCAGCAGATAATCCGCCGGGACCGGCACCAATAATGGCCACTTTTTTTCCTGTCGATGCTTTAACTTCGGGTTTGTAGTGGGTTGCTCCCAGCAAATCCTGATCGGCTGCAAAACGTTTAAGGTAGTCGATACCCACTCCGTATTGTTCGTCGAGAAGATTACGGCGGCAAGCTACTTCGCAAGGTCTGACACAAATACGACCGCAAATGGCGGGTAGGGGATTGGTCTTTTTGATGAGTCCAATCGCTTCGCTGTATAATCCTTTTTCAATCAGCGATATATATCCTTGAACATCGACTCCTGCTGGGCAGGTGAGTTTGCAAGGGGCAGCGCAATCGGCATAGTGATTACTCACGATGAGGTCGATGGCAGCTTTACGGCCTTTGCGTACAGTATCGGTTTCAGTATTAATTTTCATGCCTTCGCTAATCTTAGTAGAGCAGGAGGGTTGCAGTCCTTTCATACCTTCAATTTCGACGACACATACATAGCATGAGGAGTAGGGTTCCAGACGGGGGTCGTTACATAATGTGGGAATTTCGATTCCATTTCTCCGGGCAAGATCCAGTATACTGTCTCCGGCATTTCCCGTAACTGATTTTCCGTTCAATATTACATTTATCGTATCCATAGTCATTTTCAGATTATTAGATTAAGTTAAAGAAATGGCCTCGAATTTACACTTGTTGTAACAGACGCCGCATTTAATACAGGCATCCTGATTAATGAAGTGAGGTTGCTTACGCTCACCACTGATGGCATTCACCGAACAGTTTTTAGCGCAAACAGTACAACCGGTACACTTATCAGCAATGACAGTATATGTGAGGAGTTTTTTACAGGTTCCGGCTGGACATTTCTTATTATTAATGTGTGCTTCGAACTCATTCCTGAAATATTTCAGTGAAGTAATTACGGGGTTGGGAGCTGTTTGTCCCAGTCCGCACAAGGATGTGTTTTTAATATGAACTGCCAATTCTTCCAGCATTTCAATATCGCCTTCTTTTCCTTCCCCTTCGCAAATACGGGTGAGGATTTCGAGCATTCTCTTTGTTCCGATACGGCAGAATGTACATTTGCCACAGGATTCTTTTTGAGTGAAATCCAGGAAGAAGCGGGCCATGTCGACCATACAAGTTGTTTCGTCCATGACGACCATTCCTCCAGAACCCATGATGGCGCCGGTAGCATTCACTGAATCATAGTCAATTATAGTATCGGCAAGAAATTCAGGTATACAGCCGCCGGAAGGTCCGCCCATCTGTACTGCTTTGAATTTTTTATTGTTCTGTATGCCACCGCCAAGTTTAAAAATAACTTCACGAATGGTGATACCCATGGGGACTTCAACAAGACCGCCACGTTTAATTTTTCCAGTAAGAGCAAAAACCTTGGTTCCTTTTGATTTTTCGGTTCCATAACAGTTAAACGACTGAGGTCCGTTTAAAATGATGGAAGGAATATTGGCAAAAGTTTCTACATTATTAATATTGGTAGGTTGTTTCCATAGACCTGAAACGGCTGGAAAAGGCGGACGTTTGCGGGGCATTCCTCTTTTGCCTTCGACAGATGCCATGAGGGCTGTTTCTTCGCCACAAACAAAAGCTCCGGCACCTTCTTTAACGTAAATGTCAAAATTGAAACCTTCTTTACCGAAGATATTTTTTCCGAGGTAGCCTTTCTTTTTGGATTGTTCAATCGCAATATTCAGACGTTTGATGGCCAGAGGATATTCGGCACGACAATAAATAACACCGTCGCTGGCGCCAATGGCATATGCAGCGATGGTCATGCCTTCCAATACGGAATGTGGATCACCTTCCAAAACGGAGCGATCCATGAAAGCACCAGGATCGCCTTCATCGGCATTACAAATAATATATTTTACATCTGATTTGCTGTTGTACGCAAATTTCCATTTGGTACCTGTGGGAAATCCTCCGCCTCCACGACCACGAATTCCGGAGTCGATGACGTTTTGAATGACCGCTTCGGGTGTGACTTTTCCTTCAACGAGTCCAGAAATAGCTTTATAACCTCCGCGTGTTTCGTATTCATTAATATCTTCGGGATCAATTACACCGCAATTTCTTAAGGCAATTTTAACCTGACCTTCAATGAATTCGTTGTCTTCGGTCTTAAACAAATCAGTAAATACGATGTATTCTTTAACGGGTTCGCCCGATTTTACGTGCTTTTCGACGATTTCGAGTGCTTTGTTTTCATCCACATCACCATATAGATAGGAGCCAGTAGCATCAATGACTTCGATCAGAGGTTCGCGGTAACACATGCCGATACATCCGGTTCTTTTGACCGAAAAATCGAGTTTTTCAGCCTGACGGATATCGAGGATTTTGTCGTATACCTTGCCGGCACCCGCTGCAATTCCGCAACTGGCAAGTCCGACCAGTACCTGAGTTTTCTCCATATATAATATTTTAATTGTTTTCTTTCATTTTGATTTCTTTGATGATATTGACAGCCGATTTTCCGGAAAGTTTTCCGAAAGTGTCGTCGCCAATCATCATGACAGGAGCCAGTGAGCAACAGCCCAGACATGCCACCGATTCGAGTGTGAAAAGGTTGTCGGGAGTTGTTTCTCCGTCTTTAATATTGAGTGCTTCTTCAAGGGCAATGGATATGGCTGTGGCATTTTGCACATGGCACGCAGTACCATGACAGACTTTAACGATATGCTTGCCTACAGGGTTAAGTCTGAACTGGGCGTAAAAAGTGGCTACGCCATATAAATCATTCAGAGGGATATTGGCTTCTTCTGAAATTTTTAGAAATGCTTTACGGGGTACAAATCCGTATAAATTCTGAGTACCCTGAAGTAAGGGAATGATGTTTCCCTTCTTTGTTTTATACTTTTGAATGAGGGATGTGATTTGAGACAGATCCACTTCGTTTTGATTAGTCGACTGTTTTTCAGCCGATAAAATACGTTTAACTCTCATAAATAAGATGATTTTATAAACGATTAAAAATAAAAAAAGGCTTTGCCATTTGCAAAGCCTTTTTTAGAAAAAAGATTATACTAGGCCTTGCGCCATCATGGCATCGGCTACTTTAACAAAACCGCCGATATTGGCTCCATCAACGTAATTGATGAATCCATCGCCTTTAGTTCCGTATTTCTTGCAAGTTTCGTGAATGTCGATCATAATTTGATGTAATCTTGAATCAACTTCTTCGCGTGACCATGAAAGACGGAGTGAATTCTGTGACATTTCGAGTCCTGAGGTAGCAACACCACCAGCATTGGCAGCTTTGCCAGGTCCATAAAGAACTTTTTTCTCGATGAAATATTCAACTGCTTCTGGAGTAGAAGGCATGTTAGCACCTTCGCTGATGCAATAACAACCGTTTGCGATAAGTACTTTAGCATCTTCCCCATTAAGTTCGTTCTGTGTTGCGCAAGGTAATGCAACATCACATTTTTTGCCCCATGGAGTTTTACCTTCATAATACTCAACACCAAATTTTTCAGCATATTCGCTGATACGACCACGTTTTTCGTTTTTCAGCCAAAGAATAAAATCAAGTTTTTCTTTGTTCATTCCAGCGGCATCATAAATGTAACCGTTTGAATCTGACATGGTAACGACTTTTCCGCCAAGTTGCATAACTTTTTCAGCGGCGTACTGTGAAACGTTTCCAGAACCAGAAATTACAACAGTTTTTCCTTTCATATCTTCACCACGAGTTTTCAGCATTTCTTCTGCAAAATAAACGCAGCCGTAACCTGTAGCTTCGGGACGAATGAGTGAACCACCCCATGCGAGGCCTTTTCCGGTAAGAACACCTGTGAATTCATTTCTGATACGTTTGTACTGACCAAACATGAAACCAATTTCGCGGCCACCTACACCGATGTCACCAGCGGGAACGTCTGTGTTGGGTCCAATGTGACGGAATAATTCGGTCATGAAGCTTTGTGTAAAACGCATAACTTCATTGTCGCTTTTTCCTTTAGGATCAAAATCTGAACCTCCTTTACCACCGCCCATAGGCAATGTAGTAAGTGAATTTTTAAATACCTGTTCGAAAGCTAAGAATTTTAATACACCAAGAGTTACAGTTGGGTGGAAGCGTAATCCGCCTTTGTAAGGTCCAATAGCGCTGTTCATCTCAATTCTGTATCCGCGGTTAACTTGAATTTCTCCTTTATCATCTAACCAAGGAACTCTGAAAATAACCAATCTTTCAGGCTCAACAATTCTTTCCAGAATTTTTGCATCTGAATACTTCGGGTTTTCTTCGATGAAAGGCATCAGTGATTCAACCACTTCGCGAACTGCCTGGTGAAATTCTCCTTCTGATGGATTCTTTGCAATTACTTTAGCCATGAAGGCTTCTACTTTTGGATTTGATTTTTTTGTTGCTTCCATAAATGTTTAAAGGTTTAATTGAGTAAACAAATCTATAGTAAAAATGTAAAATATCAAATATAAAATTGATGTTTAATAGCATAATAGTAAATTAAAATCATTAACATACATTAATTAATATATATGATAAATTGATATGCTAAAGAATATATTTTGACACATGTCATTTTAGCTTAACCTTAAAACAATATTTTTAACTTTACAAAAGCAAAAAACATGTAATATGACAGCTCATTATTCTTCCGATTATCATAAGTTATTAATAGAAAGCAATGAACGACTGAAAGAGTTAGCTTGTATCAATAAAACTGTCAGTATAGTTAAGGAAAACAGGCCTATAGCCGAGACTTTAAAAAGAGCTGTTTCCTTTATCCCGCCTGCATGGCAATTCCCCGAAAATACTGTTGCCCGAATTGTTTATGATGACATCTTTTTTACATCGATGGGTTTTATCGAAACAAAGTGGACACAGAAAAAGTCGCTTAAAACACTGGAAGGAAAAATTATTACCGTAGAAGTTTATTATACCCTCGAGTTTGAGGAAATATTTGAAGGCCCCTTCCTGAAAGAAGAGAGAGACTTGATTGACAATATTACCCTCATTCTGACGAACTATATAAATAGTTACAATTCGTTGGAACTGCTTAAAAATAATGATAGTACACAGGATATTTTGACTGATCTTTCGACCCAAGTATTTAAACCCGGGAATGGAAAGCTTATACAACGATTTATCAATAAGCATAATTACGATAGGGATGTGTATCATGATTTGATGCCTTATAAAGTTAAAGAAATTCTATTCGTTTCAAATTTGTATGATGCATATAGTATTGAAAAAGAAGGTCGTTTTACAGAACATATATTGGGGGAGTATCATCAGCTCAATCTGGCTTCGATGCCAAGAATAACTGGTGTTTCCTATTATGATAATGTGGTAGAATTGTTTCAAGGCAGACATTTTGACTTGGTGATTGTTATGATGGGTGTTGACAAGAAGAAACCTTTCGAAATTTTGAAAAAGATTAAGGAAGAAACAGTATATACTCCTGTTTATCTGCTGCTTAACAGTAGTTATGATATTGAGTATGCCGAAAAACAGAATGTGAAAGAAATTTTCTTTGATAATGTCTTTGTGTGGAATGGCGACTCAAAGATATTTTTTGCTATGATCAAACTATTGGAAGATAAAGTCAATATTGATAATGACGTTCACAAAGCATTGGTTCCTGTAATTATCTTAGTAGAGGATTCTCCCAAGTATTATTCTCGGGTCTTGCCGGTTTTATACAATATTATTCTGGAACAAACTCGCCAGCAGATTGAAGATGTGCACGCTGACGAATTATATAAAGTATTGAAATTAAGAGTACGTTCCAAAGTGCTTCACGCTATAAGTCTTGATCAGGCTAAAGAGTATATCGATAAGTATTCAAATACATTATTATGTCTTATCACGGATGTTGAGTATAATTCTGGCGGGAAGGCAGATAAAGAGGCTGGTTTTAAACTCATCGATTATGTTCGAAAATTTAAAGTGAATGTCCCAATCTTGATTCAATCGGGTGATCCTGAAAACCATGCGAAAGCTTACGATATAAAAACACAATTTGTAAATAAGCATTCTGAGACCTATTTACAGGATATTCGTAGTTTTATTTCTTTTCATATAGGTCTGGGTAACTTTATCTTCAGAAATACGTCGGGTAGACAAATTGCAGAAGCAAAAAGTCTCAAGGATTTTCAAGCCATTATTAAAACTGTTCCTAATGAAACGATTGAGTATCACCAAAACAGAAACCAGTTTTCTCTATGGTTGATGACTAAAGGAGAAATTCAGGTAGCAAAGATTATCAGTAACTTGCATGTGACTGAAGAGATAAAGGGTGAAGAGATACGAAAGGCAATAATTCAGGCTATTGGGCAATATCGGGTCGAGAAAGATAAAGGTCGTATCGTAAATTTTGAGGAAACAATTTTAGATGACGAAACCAATATTGTGAGTCTGTCGTCAGGCGCTCTGGGCGGAAAGGGAAGGGGTCTTGCTTTTGTAAATACGCTGATTTATAATTTCAGTCTTTCAAATCATATTCCCGGTATTAAAATCAGAACACCCAAGACTTCAATTATAGGAACTGATGAATTCGACTTTTTTATTGAAAGAAATAAATTACATGAATTAATTCACCATGAGACTGACTATAGTGTTTTACGTGAGCGATTTGTAGAAGGTGAACTTTCGTTTAATTTGGTTAAGAGACTAAAATTATTTTTAAAACATATCAAAAAGCCTTTAGCTATAAGGTCTTCAAGTTTGTTCGAAGATTCCCTAAGTCAACCTTTCTCGGGTGTTTTTGAAACATATCTGCTCCCAAATAATCACCT
>PHDH01000187.1 GCA_002840935.1 Bacteroidetes bacterium HGW-Bacteroidetes-21
CCAGTATGGTTCCATTAAAGTCCAGACCAGCCTCTTTCATCATGAGCAAAAAAGCGAGCAAAGAAGCGGTGTGAAAATCGTGTCCACAGGCATGCATTACGCCTTTCTGGGTGGATTTATAGGGTACTTTATTGAGTTCTTCGATGGGAAGGGCATCCATATCGGCACGAAAAGCCACTACGGGACCTTTTTTCTTTCCTTTAATAATAGCCAATATGCCATGTCCGCCAATACCAGCATGAAAATCAATCTGGTGTTTTTTAAGCACATCGCATACATATTTTGCCGTATTCACTTCCTTAAAAGACAACTCGGGATGGGCATGAAAGTATTCCCGCATCTTTTTCGTTTCAACAGCATATTTTTGAACGATGGTCTTTAATTCTTTCGTATTTTTCATGTTACTTGCCAGTTATCATTTTAACGCCGACCAAAATAAGGACTACACCAAAAATAATTTTCAATGTTTTATCCGGAATATTCATTGCATAACGCGCCCCGATATAGGCCCCAATAAAAAACATCACGGCCAGAATAGCGGCATATTTCACATTCACAAAGCCCTTATTATAATAATTCACAACAGCCAGAATACCAATGGGAGCGAGCATAAAAGCAAGATTGGTACCTTGAGCGTTATGCTGACTCATGCCCATAAAATAGACCAGTGAAGGAATAACTATCAATCCCCCACCCAATCCCAGTGCACCACCGAAAACCCCGGCAACCAGACCGATAATGGCCAATATCAACAATTGATTTGTTTCCATCTAAAAATCCAGACTTAATGAAAGGTAGAAAATACGGGGCAAAATAATGGCATTCTCTATTCCCCACGCCCAGTCGGCTCTTACAAAATAGCCGAGCATACGAGTTCGTAATCCAAAACCATAGCCGTAGACAAAGGGATTGCGTTCTTTATCAATAATTACTGTCACCGGACCATTTAGCACCACTTCTTTGTTATAGGCATTCGCTTCGTCGTAAGGCGTTTTACCGGCCCAGGCTGTACCTACATCAAAAAATCCGACAAATTGCATATTCTCCAGAAAATCGCTGTTAATTGGGCGATTCACAAAATATTTAATGAAAGGCCAACGCAACTCCTGATTATAGACAACAAAACTATTCCCGTTACGGATATTCTGGCTAAAACCACGCATATTGGTTGCCAATGTCTGATACGCATAATTCCGCGAATAGTCGATGGCGATTGATTGATCGAAAGTCGGGAGTTTGGGAGAGAGGTTAATCCAGTTATCTACACTTCCGAGAAAATAAATTAGCTTTTTGGAACCAAAAGAAGTACTTCCTCCCAAACGACTGGCAGAAATCAGGTTACGATGGATTTTTTTATAAAACCTAAAATCGGCTCCCACCACCCACATATCGCTTTTCTTCTCGTTGACCTGTTTATAATACTCAGCAAAGATTTTAAAACGGGTTCCATTAAAAATATTTAATTGAACTAATTTGGTATCATCATAAATCAACTCGCCTTTAAGTCCAGCCCAATAATTATTATCAAAATTCTCTCTTAAGGTCGAAAGATCGGTAGAAAGATATGTCCCTCTGTCGTAACGACCTAGAACAGTACCGCGAATGGCAAAGACTTGATTAAAAGGATATTTTCTGACATGCATCAATTCATGTGTATGAGTCTTAACAATGGCATTATTTAAAATACTGGTGATAGCCATACGATGAAAAGTCCACTCTTTATCCACTTGTTTCTTCAAATCCTCCAAAGTGAGCAAATACTCGTTACTGTCAAAATTTCCGGCAAAACGAACTCCACCGGTTATCTTATAATTCTCCAGCAAATCGTTGGTCCCAATTTTGAAAAAGACATTGAATCCCGGATTAAAGTATACCGCACCCCCGGTAAAAGGCTGGTACGTATTATTCAGGAAGCCAAAATCCACTTGACTGACAAAATAATTAGTATAAAAGGAAGTCATGTACAATCTGGGTTTGGAAAAAGCATCCGCATTAAAAAGTTTTCCAGGGCTGGCTGCTTTCAAAGAATCCTTCAAAGGCAAATAACCTTTCAGCTTATTCTTCTGAAATTCGAAATAATAATTTCTGAAATCGATATTCGTTGTATCGTATTTAATTGTATCAGTCAAAATAAATGTTGATATTTTCATTGAATCCTTACGAATCCGATCTTCCATCAGACTGTCTTTGATAAAATTCTGGCGTTGCATTTTTTTCCAGAAAACAGTTTCAGTAACCTTCAAATCGTTTCTGTTAGAAGATTTTTCTTCTGTCATGATGTCCTTACCTTTATAATAAAGAACTTGATTTACCATACCAGTAGAACGGTTATAAGAATACTCGGTAATACTACGTTTTAAATTAGTCTGAGGCAATAAATGAGTAAAAAACCGATAATGCACTGTAGTATCAATATGACTGATCGTGGAATCATATACTGCCAGATACCTGTTCCACAAACCATTGGAATTCCCCAGCAACATATATTTGTTTTCTGAAATTTCGTAGGGAGACAAAAAATCAGCCGATTTCTCATAGGTTATCGGGACCAGAACTTTACTTTGTGTCTTATAATTATAACTAAACACATTATAATTGGTATTGAGCCCGGGCATGACAGAATCTACGCCCAAAGTATCACTTGTCCGATTGGATGAAAATAGAATAGTTTGATCGTCACCGGTAAAACGAGGATTACAATCATCGGCTAAATCATTGGTAATTTGCTGATAGGTATTAGCTAAATTATTAAACACAAAAATATCTGTCTGACCATTCTTTAATGCCGACAGAACCATCAGGTTTCCTTTATTATTAAATGAATAATCGATGATTTTCTCAACATTAAACATTTCCTTTTTATCCGTTTCACGCGTTTCAAGATCATAAAACGACAGCCATATGGTTCCTTTTTCCTCTGTAACATATGTAAGTAATTTTCCGGAAGGATGCCATGCAAGTAAAGGATAAGAATAATCTGTAATTTGTTCAATTCGTCTTCCCCCTTTATGAATTCGTTTGGGTTTAGTATCCGGTTTGTCTTTGAGAAATACTTTATACTTTCCGGAGTAATTAGTTACATAAGCCATTGAACTTCCATCGGGACCGGCAAAATATTGCTGGTAGACTCTGTCTCTACGTGTTTTTACCTGAGTTGTCTGTCCCGTTGGCTCGTCCCTTTTTTTATCATCTTCGTAATAACGTGCGTCATAAAATGCAAGCCATTCAAAGGTGAGATACTTCACGGGAAGGCCCAGTACATATAAAAACCCACTCTCACTGTTTTTACTGACACGCGTAAGGTAAACAATATTCGGTATTACTTTTTTTCCAAATTTTTCACTTATAAAATACCAAATTGAGTGACCTGCATAAATAGCATCCTGCCCTGTGAGATTATTAAATCTTTCAAACTTCCCTGTCAAAATACCATCCCGTACCTTATTATCAATATCCACATCCCAGTCGTTGGATAGATATGAAATTAGACCCCTGTAAAACCACTCCGGCAATGTGAGTAATGTGTTATTTGCTACTTTTGATTTGAGATCTGTACCATATAACATTTCATTTACGTAAACCTCTGCAATGGCAGCATTAATCTGTTTTTCCAATTTTTTATGATCGCCTTCAAAATACAGGAAAGCCTTATTATCTATAATTTTCGTAACACCCCCGATATTATAATTATCATTACCACTAATCAACCCCAGGTTACTTTGCCGAAAATCACTCAGATTATTATACAACAAAAAAACGATTCTTTTTTCGAGAGTATAACCGAAAAAACTTTCAAATTCCCTAATTTTTGCATCTGCAATAATTGAAGTGTACTGCGCCAATTCCTTCCCACCTACATAATAATAGGTATCGTATTTTGGGAAACGATAATACTGCCAAACGAAGTTTTCGTATTGCACCCGATTTTTTCCAAAGGCCATTTGCAGTCCATTATAAAACTGTGCAAACAGACCATTAGACAATAGCAAAATAAGTATGATGAGAATTAACTTCTTCATAGTTGAGCCAAAGTTACATATTTTTGGGAGGTTTACATTCTCTCCTATTTACAATTTTTCTAAAACTAGATTGTTTTTATAATATTATATTACGCACTAACTAATCATTTTCATACTGCTGCTATAGGTTTGGAACGGTATTTGAAATGTAGTCAGGGTTAAAATGTGTTAACAAAGGCAACTAATTTATTCATTATTTGTCTTACAAATGTTGAACTTAATTAATTTTGAAAAAAATAAAACTGAAAAAAACTGTTGGTATGAGAACTAAAATCTTTTCCCTTGTAATTTTGGCAATATTTGCCGGACATGTAGTTTTTGGACAGACCAAAAGCCCAAACATCAACTTTGAAAAAACAGCTCATGATTTTGGAAAAATTGAAGAAGCAAAAGGAGCTGTCTCCATCGAATTCAAATTTACGAACACTGGTGGAAGTCCCATTATTATTTCAAATGTAAAGGCTTCTTGCGGATGTACAACTCCCGATTGGACAAAAGACCCCGTTCTTCCAGGTAAAAGCGGATTTGTAAAAGCAACGTATGACCCCAAAAACAGACCGGGACCATTCAACAAAACAATAACAGTTACTTCGAATGCAGAAAATGCAACTGTAGTATTATCTATCAAAGGCGATGTGGCAGCTCGTCCACGTACCATTGAAGATGATTATCCGCAACAGATGGGTGATATCAGAATGCGTTCCAATCACCTGGCATTCACAAACATTAAAAACAATACCGTTAAAACAGATTCTTTGCCTATTGTAAATACAGGCACAGAACCTATCACCATCACTTTCGAAAAAGTTCCTGCGCATATCACTATTTCAAGTGAACCAAAAATTTTAAAACCAGGACAAAAAGGTCGTATTGTTGCAACGTATGATGCGTCTAAAGTAACTGACTGGGGATTTGTAATGGATCGAATTGCACTCATTTTAAACGACAAAGCTGACAATAATAATTTACTTTCAGTGAGCGCTACCATAGAAGAAGACTTTACCAAAATGACACCAGAACAGAAAGCCAATGCTCCTAAAGCAGCTTTCGAAACCATTAATATTGAATTAGGAACCATTGCTGCCAACGAAAAGAAAGAAATGGAATTCAAATTCACCAACACAGGTAAAAGTCCTTTACTTATTCGCAAAGTAAAAGCTGCTTGTGGTTGTACTGCTATTGCGCCTTCGGAAACTGAAATTGCCCCTGGTAAAACAAGTTCAATCAAAGCTATTTTTGATGCTACCGGTCGCAACGGGAAACAATCAAAAACCATTACTGTAATTACTAATGATCCCGACAACTCGACTGTAACTCTCCGATTCTCGGGCGAAATTCAATAACAAAGTATTTTCTCAGAAAAACCGGTCCACAAGGCCGGTTTTTTTTTATTTTTGCATTATAGATATTACAATATGAAAAAAATAGTCTTCGCTCTAACTTTAGTCATTATTTCTCTGACACTTAAATCAGCAACAATAACCAGCAATATAATTACCGGAAACTGGAGCAGTACAACTACATGGGTAGGTGGAGTCATTCCTGGTGCCAATGACAGTGTTGTTATTGTAAATGGAGCCACTGTCAATCTAAATGTTTCAACTATTATCTATAAAATGACGATCAATACTGGAGGAACATTTAATTTAAATGATCAAACACTCACTTTGCAAGGATCTTCAATCATTGGTGGAAATCTATATATCTATGGAACATTTAACGGAGGCACCGGAACTGTTTTAATGACTGGCAATTTTTATTGTACCGGCACTTTTAACTCAGGCACATCAACTTTTACTTTTAATGCCACTGACGGTCAAAGTATCGGTGGATCTACTATTCCTTCGTTTCATCATTTAAGAACTACAAATGTTAGTACTGGTGTGGGAAAAGGCGTTAGCTTGCATCCAACAAACACAATCATCACTGGCGATTTTATCGCAGACGGTACGTGGAATAGAAATTCGTCTGCCATTAACCACGATCCCACGGTGACATTTAACGGAACAACACAGTTAAGTGGTGCTTATAGTTTTTACCTGAACCACATTGTCATTAATGCTGGAGCCACGGTAAATGCAGGTGTTAAAACCATCTATCTTTATGGAAACTGGACCTGCCATGGCGTATTTGTATGCGGTACCGGAACTCTTGACATAAGAATTGATACTTATAGTTCATGCCAGCCTAATAATCAGAAAATTGCTGTAGAAGATTTCCTAAACAACAAGTTTTTTAACGTCTATGTAAATAAATCTGGAGGTGCAATTGGTCCCGAAGCCCTTGGCACCAATACACTGGGACATTTATACGTTGCCAATAATTTTATTATCAATGCAGGCACATGGGACGTTAATGGTACCCGTCAGTTGCATGTTGGAGGAAATTTTACCGTCAACATAAGTGCATTTTTTCTGGCATCACAGGGACGCTTGCTCATGCGTGGGACATCAGCAACAAATCAAATGCTGAATACCGGAGGAAACAGTTTATATAAACTTACTATTGACAACACTGGCGGTGGTGTTAGATTGGCTTCGAGCATTAATGTAACCAACGAACTAGTACTTTCCCAAGGTATATTGTATACTCGAAATGGCGCCCTGAACAATGAAGTATATGTAAGCAGTTCCGATCTATTATCTATCCCAACAGGTTATTCTGCCAATAGTTATATCGCCGGAAACCTCCGCAGAGAGGTCACTGCAGCAAATTATGTCTTTCCAGTGGGTGTTTCTAACAGCATAGGGTCATACTACCGACCCTTCACCTATAATATTTCAAGTCTTAACGGGACGACCAATATTACAGTATGTGAAGACAGTATTACCAACGCCAACACATATTACGCTGACTGGTGGATTAAGATTTTGCCGAATACCGGAAATCCTTCAGGTACCATGACTTTCAACTACAACCTCGGAACTGATTTTCCTACAGGCATGAATGAGTGTGGTATTTCTGTCAGTCGCGGTACTGCAACGCCAGTTGTTGACTGGAACTTCGTACTGACTACATCAACCCCATCCGCTGGAAGCCAGGTTTCAGTATCTTCTCCTGCCACTTTTTCGCCCTATGCCTTTATTTTGGGAGAACCAAAGCCCATAGCTTCAGACCAAACGATATGCTCTGGAAATAGTTCTACGCTCAACATTACTTCTCCCACAGGTTACGGAAGTTTCAACTGGTATTCGGCACAAACAGGTGGCACAACGCTGGCTACCGGATCTTCTTCATACACTTCCCCTGTTCTCACAGATACAACTATTTACTGGGCAGCTCATATCAATCCTCAATGCGCCGGTCATCGTTGGCCATACAGTATAAATGTGAACCCAATACCCACAGCAACTTTCGACATAACTCAACCCCAATGCAATATTTCTTGTGCTACCGTCACATATACAGGAACAGCTAGTTCTACAGCCACTTACACATGGAATTTCAATGAGGGCACAGCCACTCCGGGAAGTGGACAAGGTCCCCATCAGGTATGCTATTCAGCTTCCGGGACATATTCTCCTAGTCTGACAGTAACGGAACATGGTTGTACCTCATCCAACTTTTCAGATGATATTGAATCACCAACTCCCATTACGATCAGTCCTTCAACACAAAACTCCACCTGCAGCACAGCCAATGGAAGCATAGATATAACTGTAAGCGGAGGCTGGGGAACTTATACTTATAATTGGTCCAACTCGGCTATAACCGAAGACATAAGCGGACTAACTCCCGGCAATTATCTGGTAACCGTTACAGACGCTGGCGG
>PHDH01000188.1 GCA_002840935.1 Bacteroidetes bacterium HGW-Bacteroidetes-21
CCTTTTAATGCCAGATTGCTGGACTCGGCACTGCCGGAAGTGAAAATAAACTCATTACTATTGGTTTGCGTTACTGCACTTACTGCTTCGCTATACTGAGCAGTCATTTCGGCTAGAAGATTTCTTGTAAATTCCATGTCAGGATCTACGGTCATATTTTCTCTATCCTTCATCCAGTTAAGGTAAGCTCCAGTAGTTACGTGGCGTATGGCTGCCACCACCTGAAGTTGAGATGTTCCTTCGTAAATAGAAGTAATACGGGCATCACGATAGATTCTTTCGATGGGAAAATCCTTCATAAATCCGGTACCACCATGGACTTGTAATGAGTCGTATGCAACTTGGTTACAATACTCACTCGACATCAATTTTAACAATGGGGTGAAAGCATCTGATAAACGTGAATAAACTTTTTGTTCAGCTTTCTCGTCCATTTCCAGTTTACGATTTCTGGCCATTAAATCCATCATCTTGGACATATCTACATAACGAGAAGTTTCGTAAAGCAAAGTGCGAACAGCATGAACTTTCACCTGCATATTAGTAAGCAGTTCATAAACCGCTGGAAATTGTATGATAGGCTTTCCAAATTGCTGGCGTTCTTCTGCATATTTTAACGCTTCGCGGACAGCAGCTTCGGCAATACCCACTGATTGTGCGCCTACCCCCAAACGAGCTGAATTCATGAGCGACATGACATATTTAATAAGACCTAACTTACGTTCACCAACAAGAATTGCAGGGGCATTGGTAAACACCAATTCACAAGTTGGAGAGCCTTTAATCCCGAGTTTATTTTCGATACGACGAATAACAACAGCATCATCTTTACGATCGTAAACAAATAATGATAACCCACGGCCATCGTTTGTACCTTCTTCGGAACGGGCTAAAACCAGACTGATATCTGCATCTCCATTGGTGATAAAACGCTTTACACCATTCAGATACCATTTACCATCCTTTTCATTAAAACTGGCCTTGAGTTGAACTGCCTGTAAGTCACTACCAGCATCGGGTTCAGTCAAATCCATCGCGGCTGTTGCTCCATGCTGAAAACGGGGCAAAAACAATTGTTTTACTTCTTCGGATGCAAATTCGTTGATGGTTTCGGCACAATCCTGTAATCCCCAAATATTAGCAAAACCACCATCAGCACGTGATACAATTTCGGCCGACATAACGTAGGGAACAAAAGGAAAATTTAGTCCACCATACATTCTGGGAAGTGAAATACCGATTAACCCTGCTTTTACCAAAGCGTCGAAATTTTCCTGCGTACCGCGGGCATATTTCACTCTATTATTTTCCAAAGTTGGGCCATCATGGTCTACAGATTCAGCATTGGGAGCCACAGTGTTTCCACATATTTCGCCAACAGTATCCAGAACTCTATCATAACTATCCATTGCATCTTCGAAGTCAATGGGTGCATAATCAAACTTATCTTTATCGGTAAAATTGCTTTCCTTCAGGGCAACAATTTTTTTCATTAACGGGTTCTGAAGATGAAATTTCAGATCTTCATTATCGGTATAAAAGTTAGCCATAATTCAATTTTTTTAAATTTACTTTGAGTTTTTACGGAAAGACTTAATCATACGGGGCAATACTTCGCTCAAATCGCCAATAATTGTGTAATCAGCAATTGAATTGATAGGAGCATGGGGATCGTTATTGATAGAAATAATCATAGACGATTCCATCATGCCTGCTCTATGTTGAATCTGACCAGAAATTCCACATGCAATATAAAGCTTAGGACGAACTGTGATACCTGTTTGTCCAATTTGTCTTTCGTGTTCTACAAAACCTGCGTCAACAGCAGCTCTGGAAGCTCCCACTTCGGCCCCGATAGCAGCACCCAGTTCGTACAAAAGTTTAAACCCATCGCGCGATCCAACGCCGTATCCACCGGCAATAATAATGTTGGCTGCTTTGATATTAATTTTTCTGGCTTCAATATGTCTCTCAATGATTCTTGCAACAAAATCTTCGCCTCTCATGATTTCCTCGGCGTTGATTCTGTGAATTTCACCCTGATATTGAGAATTTACAATCTCTTTCTTCATCACTCCTTCTCTCACGGTGGCCATCTGAGGACGAGTATCAGGATTGATAATGGTAGCAATAATATTTCCACCAAAAGCAGGGCGAACCTGATATAATAAATCTTTATATTCTTTACCTGTTCTATTTTCGGTATGTTCTCCAATCACTAATTCGGTACAATCGGCAGTAAGACCGCATTTTAATGCAGATGCTACACGTGGAGCCAAATCACGTCCAATGGTAGTAGCACCAAATAACGCCACCTGTGGTTGAACCTTTTTAATTAGATCAACAATAATGCTGGCAAATGGTAAAGTTAGATATGGATAAAGCTTTCCGTGTTCAGCAATATGTAGAATATCAACGCCATAAGGCAGAATATTTTTTTCAACATCGGTCAGTTTATCTCCCAATACAACTGCTTCCAATTTACAATTTAACTGATTCGCAAGTACCCTGCCTTTAGTCAGAAGTTCCTGGCTGACATCAGCTACCACATTGTTCTCTTCAATTTCGCAAAAAACAAATATATTATTCACGTTCGTCGGTTTTTACATTTAACAATATTATCCAATGGTATGGTTTGAAATCAAATCTTTCATCAGCCAGTCAATATCCGCTTCTGAAGAAGTCAACACTTTTGATTCTTTGGCTTTAAAAACAACAGATTCAATCTTTTTAACTTTCGTCGGCGAACCACTCAATCCTAGCCATTCTACATCGGCTTGAATATCATCTACACTCCACTCCATGATATTTAAATAAGGTCTTTCCTTTTGCAAATGCAGATAATCTTCGCCTGCTTCCTGCCATTCTGTAATACAACGAGCATGTTTATACTTCATCAGAAGTTTGGCATTGCGTGCACGACAAGGAGGAGCTGAACTATGAACTGTAACAAGAACAGGCATTTGAGATGCCACGATTTCTATACCTCTTTCAAGACGTCTTTTTACTGTCAGTTCTTTATCATCTACAGAAACGATTTCTTCAGCATAAGTAATCTGAGGAATCTGCAGTTTTTCAGCAACCTGCGGACCAACTTGGGCAGTATCTCCGTCAATAGCCTGACGTCCACAGATAATCACATCAACCGGCATAAGTTTGCGAACAGCCATTGAAATGGCATATGATGTAGCCAAAGTATCACTACCTGCAAATCGACGGTCAGTAATAAGATAGCCATTATCGGCTCCACGATATAAGCCTTCGCGAATGACTTCTGCGGCTCGGGCAGGTCCCATGGTTATAATGGTCAACGTACTTCCCGGATTGTTTTCCTTTAATCTTATAGCCTGCTCAAGCGCATTGAGGTCTTCAGGATTAAAAATCGCCGGTAGGGCACCACGGTTGACTGTTCCGTCTGCTTTCATGGCATCTTTGCCAACATTATGTGTATCAGGAACCTGTTTTGCTAAAACTACAATTTTTAACTGCTTCATTTTTTTTAATCGCTTTTTTCGAAGATTGCAAAGATAAGAATATATCTAATTTGCAAAAAATTTCATTGCATTAATTGATTAACAGATATTTAGAAACAATAGTCCTTAAGACACAAGTATCAAGGATTTAATGCTTTATAACATGTTTGATGCTGATAAATTATTTTCTTTCCAAGGTTCTGAAAAGGGTCTTCTCAATATTCTCACCGGGAGAAGGAGCAGCCCTAACTACAGCAATTCCATAGGGATCAAAAATCATATACTGTGGCCAGGCCTTTAATGCAAATCTTCTGAATATCTGATTGTCTGGAGCGGCATATAAGACTCTGACAGGCAAATCGTATTTATCACGAAATGCGATATATTCCTTAAAACTGCAACGCACTAGAATAATAACAAATTGAATATCTTTTTCATACTTCTCTGCCTTTTTTACGAACAATTTCATATCTTTTAAACAGGTATAATTGCGGGGATCGTAAAAAGCCATATAAACGTAATTCCCTTTCAGTGTAGAAAGCATCACTTTATTATTACTATAATCTAAAAGTTCGATTTGACCATAACCCATTATTTCACACTTAACCGCTGCCTTGTAAAAAATATTATCAGAAATATCTTTAACAAAATCATACTTATTCTGATACCTTACTGAATCCAGTGTGAGATATAATTGTTTGATAGGAAATCTCTTTTGAGCAAACTGCGCCTCCGGAAAAAAAGCATCATGTATGCCTTTTAGTATCACTAATTCGATAACAGTATCGTTTTGCATGACAGGATTCATTGCCAGTGTTTCTCTCAGGTCGGAAGGACTTTTCGAACGTGCAATATCGTCATGTAGTCTCTCCCCGATTTTCTGAAGTGAGTAATACTGAAAATAATCATTGAAAAGATTATTAAACAATTCCATATAGGCATCATTTTCGGGCGATACCGGGATATTGTTAAAGTAACTGTTTACGACATAATTCACATCTCTTTTGGCAGTTATATATCTTAGCAAGGCGATTTTTGAGCGATAATAAACATTGAAATAAGGTTGTTCGACTTTATTATAGAGCTTATCTAACTGAGTAAAAAAGGTATCAACTTTTGATTTATACCCTTCAAAGAGCAGGACACTTGAATGAGTAGTTACATATCCATCATAAATACTATCGAAAACAAAAATTAGCTGATTTAATTCATTTTTATCCGGTCCATCTACATACAAGTAAAAGGGCATGGGTTCAAAAAAAGGCGAAATTTCGGCAGTTACGGGACGGAGGGTTTTTCGGGGAACTGAAAGCATGTATGTTTTACCGGGCTCAGCATAAAGAACCCCGTCGAAAAAATAAAGTGGGATACTCAGTCGACCAGTTTTTTCAAGAGGAACTACACAAAAAAAACTACCGTCTGCTTTTACGGACTGGCGTACTAAAAGGGTGTCTCTTCCGGTAATATAATCGGATTTCGTGTAAATACTTAGTGTATCACCGGCATAGCTTATGTCTTTAAATTCTATCGTAACCTGAGAGATCAGATACTGACTCAGGAGAATAAAAAACAAAAAAAAGCACCCCTTCAACATTATTCTGTCAGATTAATTCCCTGAGGAATAAAACGCGAGGCGTCGCCACCATTTTTAATAATATCACGAACAATGGTACTGTTAATTGGAGTCAATTCGGGAGTGGTAAGCATAAAAACGGTTTCGACATCAGGGAGCATAGATTTATTCGTTTGAGCAATAGCTCTTTCAAACTCAAAATCGGCTGATGTACGAAGTCCTCTAAGAATAAACCGGGCATTCACTTTTTTACAAAAGTCAACGGTTAATCCTGAATACGTAGTAACTTCAATGCGACTCTCCGCTTTAAAGACCTGATTTATCCATTTTAGACGCTTTTCAATTGCAAAATAGCCCGCCTTCTCTGAATTAACACCCACTGCTACAATAATTTTGTCGAATATGGGAATAGCCCTTTTAATGATCGATTCATGCCCTTTGGTTATCGGATCAAAAGACCCCGGAAAAACAGCAATTTTGTTCATATTTTTCATTTTTAAGAGAATATCTCTTTATTCTGCCCGTTAATCTTAACTTTCAAGGGACCAAATTATGAATAATTGATAAAACTAAAAAATCAATCATTATCGAAAGTGTATCTCTTTACTCTTTAACGTGACCAGATCATTTCTATTGCGCACACACAACCGGATTATTTTCGGTTCCCGCGTTCTGAACCAGACAACAGAAACAGACGAACTGTCGGCATTATATCCGGTAACCAAACCTCCATCAGCCTTCCAGCTATAATATTGCGAATTTATAACGGCATATGTATAAACAGAAATTTTGTCGTTAATAGTAACAGTTTCGCTTCCAGTTATTGTTCCTTCTTTGCCTGCCACCAAATGATATAAGAAGCTCGACATTTCCTTTTTGATCGTATCCATAGCACTGTTAAAACTACCGTTTTTGTTGATATGCGGATCATGCCCTGCGCCTTTAAACATCATCAGTTTGACTGGTGCACCCGTAACCTTTGCAAATTTGCAGATAGCCAGTGACCCAAAAAACTTTTGTGAAAAAATTGACGATAAATTGCTACTGACATTGGCAAAAGGAAAATCATAATCGGGCGAAATAATTTTGTCGTCACTTCCATGAAAACACAAAATGGGAACACTGGGTTTGTCAACCAGCATCCGGATGTGGGTTAATGCCCCCCACATATTGACAATACCCTTGATGGAAAACTTGTTTTTATACTGATTACCGCTACAATCTGGACATCCTAAATCATCAAGAAGATATTCTGGCCAGGCTTTACTAAAAGGATAATAAGAATTATTATCCATCAAGGCTGTGTTAAGTGCAAGAAAACCTCCGGCACTATTACCAGCAGTATATATTGAAGAAGTATCAACACCAAAGCGGTTATTAAAATTCACCAAATATCTTGCAGCAGCACGAATATCCTGAGTTGCCCGATAAATACAACGTTCGAGATAATAGTAAGCTCCTGGAACAAAAATAAAACCCAAACGATAATTAGGCGCAGCAACCACATAACCGCAACGGGCATAATATTCGGCCAATGCCTTAACTGTTGGAGATGTTTTATCGCCAATAACAAAGGCTCCGCCATGAATCAGAATAATCAAAGGTCGTTGGCTGCATGTATCTCCTTTGGGTCTGTAGATATCCATCTCGAGCGGCAATTCTTCCATCAGAATATTTTTCAGCAGGCTCTTCCCTACTTCTTCAATGATTTCGGGATATTTGTCTTCGCTAATATCCTGAATATTCTTTGAAGTATAATACCCGTTCGATCTTCCATAAGTAACTGTTTCCACAGTGATACTATCAAATATTGGTTTCCTGTACCGATCAGTTTCTGGTAAAAAAACGGGAATAATATTTTTTGAAAAACGATAAGTTATTTTTTTGTTGGACTCTGAACAAAGAAATATTTCTAATAAAGTATCACTCGCTGTAAAATTCTCGACTTTAAATTGACGCAACGAATCTCCTGCCCAGAGTCTTAACTCATTGGTTTTTGTATCCAACACAAAGGGATATCGTGTTACCACAGCTTTCCCCGAATCAGAAAACACATAACCTGTGATCATTTCTTCAGCAGAACTAATCTTCAGAAAAAGCTTATTGGAACTATCTTGCGAGACATAAAAGTCAGTCAATGAGAAGTCACTGCTCCCAACACCACGGTCAAGCTTTTCATTTTTACACGAAAACAAAATCACCAGCAACAAAAACAATACATATCTCATGTCGCAAAAATAGACAAAAAGAAAAAGATTTGACAAATTTAATTATGATGTCAAATCTGAATACTTAACGAGGATAAAAACTTTTAGGTAGAAATAGAGTGTATCTAAATTATATTCATTAAAATGCAATGTTCAAACACACAAAAAATGGGGTAGTCAAATTTATTGATCCCGCTTCATGTAACTCTTTTATATTATTTTCGGGGGAATCCGGAAACTTATAATCTATTACTCGTTTTGAATAAGTATAATATAAAGAAGTTTCAGTAAAAATTGAGATTCTGGGGTTTATTTTAAACTTAACTCCAAAAATGGGCCCTCCTCCCCCTTCTATAGTCTTAGATATTGCATCCGGGGTACCTTGAGATGTAGACATATTATGACTCACGGTATAATTATACCCCGTTAACATATCTATACCATAATAAAATTGGAAATATTTACCTAAATCTTCATGACGTTCATATCCAAGGCGAAAATCGAAATACTGAGTTTTATCTGTT
>PHDH01000189.1:0-1432 GCA_002840935.1 Bacteroidetes bacterium HGW-Bacteroidetes-21
GCAAATGATGAATGCCATAAAACTTGTATATTCATCTGTGTATTCAACGAATGCAAGGACTTATTTCGAAGCTATAAATCACAAAGTGG
This sequence comes from Bacteroidetes bacterium HGW-Bacteroidetes-21, assembly GCA_002840935.1. GTDB lineage: Bacteria > Bacteroidota > Bacteroidia > Bacteroidales > GWA2-32-17. Next base: position 90 of record PHDH01000189.1, read on the forward strand.
AAGAAGAAAAAATGGCCATTGTTGTTCAGGAAGTCGTGGGAAGTCAATACGATAAATATTTTTACCCGCATATTAGTGGTACTGCACAATCACATAATTTTTATCCTATTGGTCACATGAAGCCTGAGGAAGGTTTTGCTGTTATTGCTTTGGGACTTGGTCAGTATGTTGTTGAAGGAGAAAAGACTTTCAGATTTTCACCCAAGTATCCAAAAATCGAAATCAGTTCTTTAAAAGATACAGTAAAGAACTCTCAGGTTCATTTCTATGCTGTAAACATGGGAAACCCTGATGTTAATCTTTTACTGGGCGAAGAAGCAGGACTCGTAAAACTTGATTTATGGGAAGCCGAAAAACATGGCAGTATAAAACATCTTGTTTCAACTTATGATTCGCAGAATGAGACGATAGATGCAGGTCTTTCTAAACCCGGTCCCCGGATTATCAATTTTGCGAATGTGCTTAAATACGAGTATGTTCCTTTGGCTCAGACTGTTGAGTTTATATTAGATGTTGTAAAGGAAGCGATGGGAAGTCCGGTTGAAATTGAATATGCAGTTGATCTAAACAAAGATGACAATGGTCTGGCATCCTTTTATTTGTTGCAAATTAAACCGCTGGTGGGAAATGATCAGGATTTTACGGTAGATGTGGAACAATTAAATATGGATGATGCCGTCCTTTTTTCTGAAAAAACAATGGGAAATGGTCCGGTTGATAATATTGAGGATGTGATTTATGTCAAAAAAGATAAGTTTGATAATACCCGCACGGATGAGATGACGGCTGAAATTGAGAAGTTAAATATGATCATGTTGCAGGAAAAGAGGAAGTACCTGCTGATAGGTCCGGGACGCTGGGGGAGTCGAGATAAGTTTATTGGGGTTCCTGTTGTTTGGTCGCAAATTTCTAATGCAAAAGTGATTGTAGAAGTTAGTCTGAAAGATTTTCAACTGGATGCTTCTTTGGGGTCTCATTTTTTTCATAACGTTACTTCTATGAATGTGGGATATTTTTCTGTTGATCATTATTCTCAGACAGAATTTATTCGTTGGGATGATTTCGAAAAACAGGAAGTGGTTCATGAAACAAACTTTTTTAAACATGTAAGGTATAAGAAGCCTCTTAAAATATTGATGGATGGTAAAAAGAGACTTTCTGTAATATTGAAATAATGGAAGTTCTATTTCAGAATAATCAACTTTGTGTGAAATCGAGTATATAAGAAAACCTGATGCCAAAAATTCAATTTGTATCTGATTTGCATGGAAAAGCAGAGAGATTTGAGAAGCTTTTCGAAGTACTTAAAATGAGTGCCTCCGATTTATTTCTCATAGGCGGGG
>PHDH01000189.1:1444-9220 GCA_002840935.1 Bacteroidetes bacterium HGW-Bacteroidetes-21
TCCATCAAGAGAGCCAGCGGGGTTTTTAAAGAATTTTTTTTTCCCGGGATTAAGGGAATTGAAAAATCAATGGGGCGAGAAATATTCATCCATTTTAGTTATTCCCGGAAACGATGATTCGGCTGTGTTTGATAAGTTATTCGTTGAAGCTGAATGTGAAGGATTACTGCATTTTATATCAATGACGAAGTTTAGATATAAGGGAATTACTTTCATTGGCTATCCTTTTGTTCCTCCCACACCTTTCCAATTAAAAGACAGAGAAAAATATGATGTGTCGCGATTTGTAGATCCCGGGTGCCTGCCTCCGGATGTTGGAAGGAGAACTGTCGTTCCCGACTATGATTTGGAATATTCGACTATCGCAAAAGATCTTGAACTATTTTCGATGGGGGAGGATATGAATAAGGTCATTTTCCTTTTTCATTGTCCTCCTTATCAAACGCCTTTAGACCGTGCCGCTTTGGACGGGCAAATGTTTGATCATGTGCCATTGGATGTTCATATCGGAAGCATTGCTATTCGTCGATTTATTGAAGAAAAACAACCATTTATGACTTTGCATGGACATGTGCATGAGTCTTTTCGAATTACTGGCGCATGGAAAACACAGATTTGCAAAACACTTTGTTATTCAGCTGCATCTGATAAACCTTGGTTGTGTGTTGTATCTATTGATACAGAATTTCCTGAGAAAAGCAGTCGCCATGAACTAGAATAATTATTAATGAAAGTTGAAAAATTATTTGCATATGAATTAATTAGTTAGATCATATTGCTGCCATTAAACATGTTATGCTTGATAAATATTAGTGTGCATTGTGAAAAAATTAACTATTTTTATGAAAATTTGTTTTCATGAATTTTGATTGGATAGAAAAGCAAGAAGAACAGATTAACGAAAGCACTTATTCGGAGAATAAAGTTGTTTCGAAGAATAGTATTAAAAAGAAATCTGTTGCCTTTTCGACTTTTAACGAAGCTCTCCATAACTTAGTTGTTTCAGAAAACGTACCTAAGGAAATAAAACACATAACTAATATTCATACGGGTTATCTCTTGCGAAATGATGGCGGGAGGGAATATGTTGGTATGGCTGAAAGGTCAGAGATAGCTGCTTTTTTGTGGATTTTCAGGTTTTCGAAAAAGCAGTATCTTACGCGTAAAATCAGGTTTTATGCAGATGACGATTCCGTAGATATTCGAATTAGTTTACACGAAAAATGGAAATCGGATCCTAATGAAGATAGTTTTAAAAAGAGGAAATTCAGGTTTTATGTAAAATCAGCTGATTTGAGTATTGAGTTTGCAAATGATTGTTTGAATTATTTGTTCTTCAAGAAATCTAATCATGAGTTAATTAAAAGTATTCCTCATTTTCAACGGGAGGATGATGGAATTTTAATTAGCTGACCAATTCGGAGCACCGTTTTTTCATTAATATCATTCAGCTCGCAAATTTGTTTTACAGAAGTGCCATATTTTCTTGAAAGGGCGTATAATGTATCTCCGGGTTTAATTTGATGCGCACTTGTACCGGCCATAAGAACAGGTTGTGAGTTATTAATATTTCTTGGAACAGGAGTCTTTTTCCCGGTAGAAAAGGTAGATGCTGTCACAAAAACGCTGTCTTCTTTTAATTTCTGTGCAACGAAGTCTATAAAAATATTGGGATTCATGGGTTCTCCAAACAATCTTGTCTCGAAGTGAAGGTGGTTACATGTGGCTCTGCCGGTTCTGCCACCTAAACCAATGGCTTGTCCTGCTTTTACAGTGTCGTATGGATGTACAAGAAGTTTTGAGAAATGAGCATAAGCAGTTTCCAGCCCGTTTTCATGTCGTAAAACTACCAGTTTTCCGTAACCCGAATAAACTCTGCTGATCCTTACTACGCCATCAAAAGCTGCTCTGACAGTGTCACCTAGATTAAGTCGGATATCAATACCTGTATGTATTCTTTTTCCTCTGGGGCCATAATTGGAAATAACAGGACCTAAAAATGGAGGATAGAAGTTTTGATTTAAAACCATCAGCAAAGTATCGCTAAAAAAACGCATATCCTGTTTTTGACGACGAATATACAGTGTGTCAAATTTTTGATAAAAGTCGGAAGATTGAGGATTAAATTCTTCTAGGAAAGTGTCATTTCGGATACTGTCGAGATTAATAACAACAGAGTCAGGTGTATAATTGTTGGTTTCAGTTTCTTGCGAAAATGAATATGCATAAGTGCACAGGAGTAATACGAGCAAGGTTATCTTCATAGGCAAAAAAAAAGCCGGAGTATAAAACTCCGGCTGCAAAGATAATCAAATTTTTAATCTCTCTTTAAAAGGCTCAAAAGTCATAAAGTCAGCATGGTGGACAATATATGCTTCTGTAGTTCTTTTTACCATGTTTCCTTCTCCTGCATGGGTTGCAATAATATGACAGACATCCGCACTGACTCCGCATTGTTCAGCCAGCGAGACCCCTGAAAAAGGATGACGGAGGTATTTGCCATAGGCTCCAACCACAGATTTTCCATCTTTCATCTCATACTCAAGCAGTTTTCCTACATCAGCCAGAATGGCTCCGGCTATAAGCACGTCGAGATTAACGGGGAGGTCATTTTTAAAGAATTTATTACACTGGTCGCCGCAATCTTTTGCAATGTGAACAACAGCACGTTTATGATCCATAAAAGTGACTTTCAGGTCGGGGCCTGCCAAGAGTGTAAAAGGTATGGTATTCAGGTCTTCGGGAGTAAGAACGCTTTTCTGAAGAGCAAGTGCCCATGTGAGGGTTGTATTTTCTCTCAGTTCTGTATTTTTAATCCATTCAAGTTCAGGCCATAATTGTTTTGCCTGCTCAATAAATTTGCTCTCTATTTCCTGTTTCATGCCTATATTATTTTAGTTTTGCAATAATAGCATCGGCCATTTGAGTCGTAGATGCAGCACCTTGTTTTACAACATCCGGAGTGCCTTTCATTTTCATCATATCATATGCCCGAACTTTTCCTTCGGCAACTACTTCGGCAACTGCTTTGCGAATTTTTTCGGCAATTACGCTTTCACCTATATGCTCAAGCATCATAACAGCAGATGAAATCATAGCAATGGGATTTACGATGGATGTTTCGTAATCGGCATATTTTGGCGCAGAACCATGGGTAGGTTCAAATACTGCTACGCCACTTTCGGGATTAAACTGAGCCGAAGTGGCAAAACCTAAACCTCCAATTAGTCCAGCAAATGCATCAGATACAATGTCACCAAACATATTTCCTGCAACAATTACATTATAGTTTTCAGGGTTTTTGGTTAGCCACATAGTCATGGCATCAATATTTACATCTTCAACCCAAATATCTGGATATTTAGCTTTACTCATTTCTTGTGCTACTTTCAACATCATTCCGCTGGTTTCGCGAATTACGTTGGGTTTTTCGCAAACGGTAATCTTTTTAAAACCGCGTTTTTTTGCATATTCAAAAGCAGCTTCAACTATGCGAGTAACATATTTTTTTGTGAAAATACGGGTCGAAATAGCTAATTCTTCACGCGGACACCATCCAAAATTCTTTGAGAATTTGGGGTGAGTCATAAATGCATCATAAACTTGATCGTTAGGGTTAGTCCATTCAACACCACCATATAATCCTTCGGTGTTCTGTCGGAAAATCATTACATCAATTTTTGGTTCCTCAACACCTCCATCAGCAGTACGACGAATAAAATTTAAAGGATTACCCGTAAATGTAAGGCATGGACGCATGCAGATATCCAAATTAAAATGCTGACGCATAGTTACTATAGGACTATAATAGGTGTATCCTTTACCTTGCAATTCAGGAGCCAATTCGGAGGCAGTTTTATCTTTAGGTTTTGAAGTAATTGCGCCAAAAAGTCCAATTTTATGTTCTTCTAATAATTTAATTGTCCTGTCGGGTAGCGGATTGCCTTCTTTGCACCAGAATTCCCATCCTATATCACCTTCAACATAGTTTGCTTCGAAACCAGCAGCGTTTAACACGCGAATTGTTTCATTTAACACTGCTTTTCCGATTCCGTCTCCGGGCATACTTACGATTGTTCTTTTTGCCATAAAAATTATTTTTTAAGTTTTTACGAGGTAAAATTATATAAAAACTTTCATATCAATACATCTAAAAAGATGTTTTAAAAACTTTTTTTTAAGATTTATTTGAGAAAAATTAGGTTATATATAAAATTAAAAAAAATGCAAAATGGTAGATATATGTTATAAATTTGCACATTAAATTTGAATAGTAGTGCAGAAAGGACATATATTAAACATTAAAGAGCGTTTTATTAAAGTTTCTGATGTTTATCTAAGACTGATATTGTCTGCTTTTTTAGCTATATTTTTATTGCGAATAGCAGAATACATTTTTATTAATACGCTCGATACTTTTCATGTATATGTTACATGGGAAGTATTCCTGAAAGGGGCAATACTGGATTTAATTCTTATGGTTAGAAGTGCATTGCTCTTTTTCCCCGTATTCCTTTTATTTTTCTTTATCGGCAGAAATATTCATGTAATTATTTGGTTTATCGGCCTATTTCTCATTCTCCTTTTGTCTGTTTTTCTTATTCTATTTACCGCAATTAGCGGCACATTGCTCGATTCGGTTGTTTTATATTACAGTGCAGATGGCGCAACACATGTTATTTCTAACTATTTGGGTTTAGTAGCTTGGTTTATTGCACTTCCTATTTTGATTTTTTCAATAACTATCTTTAGTTTCCGATATTTACCTGTTATTCGTTCATTCTGGATCAGAGTAATTATTGCTACCTTGTTTTTAGTCACCGCTTTTGTGCCATACTACGCTTCAGTGAGTGCATGGAGCGGATATAATAAATTGACTGAAATGAATTTACAGAATAAAGTCCTTTTCCTTCTTCAGGATATTTATGTAAAGTATAAAGAAGATCAGGTGAATTCGGCACTTACTAAACAACTGGTGGAGTCATATTACCAATATTATCCTGACAAAAAACCGATCGACACCAAATTCCCGTTGATCTATAATACAGAAGACATGCAGGATGTATTATCACCCTTGATGGATTCGTTTACAACCAAACCCAATATTGTAGTAATTATTGGAGAATGTTTGGGTAGGGATGTCTCAGGACCCGGAAGTCTGTTAGGGAGTTTTACCCCATTTCTGGATTCGCTTGCTGGACAAAGTTTATATTGGCCAAACACAATAAGTACGACTGAAAGAACCTTTGGGGCACTTCCTGCAATTTTTTCTTCACTTCCATTATCAAAAGAGGGATTTATATCGATGGGAACAGATATGCCATTACACAATTCATTGATTCATAATTTAAAAAACAATGACTATGTAACTCGTTACTATTATGGAGGATGGGGAGCTTTTGATAATATGAGCCTTTTTTTCTGCCGGCAAAATGGGGATTATTTCTTACAAAACTTTGGAAACAAATTCAGTAAAATGGATGATGATGGTGATTTTTGTTGGGGATATGGTGATAAGGAGTTGGCAGAGAGATCTTTTGAAGTAGTGGATTCAATGAAGAATAGCCCCAGTTTGGATATTTATCTTACACTTACGAATCATATGCCTTGGGAGTTTAAAGGTCAGGACTATTATTTTCAGAAAGTGAAAAAGAAACTTGAAGCCTCTGTTGCTTCTCCAGATGTGAAGGACGAAATTTCTAAATCGATACCCCGGCTATCTGCAGTTATGTATATGGATGATGCTATACGCAAAATTATAGAGGGCTATAAATCCAGAGAGAATTTCGATAATACAATTTTTATCATCACAGGAGATCATGCTCTCGGAAATCATCAAAATATCAGTTTAAGTACTTACCATATTCCTTTGATTATTTATTCTACTAAAATTACCAAAGCACGTGTCTTTAAGGCGGTCGCCTCTCATCTGGATATTGCTCCAACGCTGGAAGCTTTTTTAGGAAAATCATGTGGACTGAAGTTCCCGGAAGTATGTCATTATATTGGCACTTCTCTCGATACATGTCATTATTACCGTAATCAGAAAAAACAAATTTTTCAGAAGAACAACAGAAAAGTTAATCAAATGATTTTTGAGAATTACTATTTAGATAATGATATCTTATATGAAGTTGATTCTAATTTTCACCAAAAGAAAGTAGAATTAAATGAAGTCAGAGATAGTGTTTCGAAAATACTGAAAGATGTTAAGAATATTCATTTTGCTTTAACAAAAAACGAATTGATAATAAGTGATTTATTGTTTATAAAGGGAAATGAATTAGGATGTATTCATCCAAAAACTCTTCAAAATGAAAAGGGTAAGCAATTGCTTCAGAGTATTAAAACTGTCTCCAGTCACGAGGAAATTATTCTTAAAGAAGGGAATGAGTATGAGGATATTGCATTTTTCAAAATGAACTCTAATCAAATAAATGTAGGATATCTGGATATGAGTTTTGATTATACTCTTTTAAATTCTATTGAAGATCCGAAAATTTCTGTTGTTTTTGCTTGTCAGGATACAACTGGCAAAGATGTTTTTTGGAAAAGCTTTTCTTTAGTGGAGTGGAAAGAAAAAGTAAATCAACTAAAGATATATGCCACGATGCCTTTTAGAGTGAGTAACAAACGGGGCATTAATTCTATAAAGATCTATTTATGGACAACGAATAAGGCTGAAATTAAAATGTTTAACACACAATTAAAGTTGTATGTTGAATAGAAGTTGAATATATAAGTATTGAAAGTTATCACTTGCTTTCTGCCTCTGCAACAGTCTTCCCTTTTTGAAAAAACTAAAAAAAACACTACGTTTGCATAAAATAAGTGGAATGGAATATCATCCAATAAACAGTATCAGTCCTGCAGATGGCAGATACTACGATAGAACACGTGAGACTTCAACATATTTCAGTGAATTTGCACTGATTAAATACCGGGTTTACGTCGAAATTCAGTATTTCGTTGCTTTAGTGAAGCTTCCATTGGATCAACTAAAGGCTTTTCCTACCGAAAAAATTACCGATATTATACAGATATTTGAGCAGTTTTCTACTGCCGATGCCTTACGTATTAAGGAAATTGAACGAACTACGAATCACGATGTAAAAGCGGTAGAGTATTTTCTCAAGGAAAAGTTCGAACTTATTGGAGTTGAATCGTTTAGTGAATTCATTCATTTTGGCCTTACTTCTCAGGATATCAATAACACTGCTTTTCCATTGATGATCCGGGATTATATGCAACAGGTTTATTTTCCACAGCTCGATGCATTGAGCGATGATTTAATTAATATGGCCGACGAATGGAAGAATATTCCCATGTTGGCTCGTACACATGGTCAACCTGCTTCGCCTACTATTTTGGGAAAAGAACTAATGGTCTTTGTGGATAGAATTCACAAACAAATGGGATTAATGTATATGATTCCTTTTTCAGCCAAATTTGGCGGAGCTACTGGAAACCTGAATGCTCATTATGCCGCATATCCTGATATCGACTGGATTGGATTTGCTGATGCCTTCGTGAATCATGTACTTGAACTCGACAGATCACGAATAACGACTCAGATAGAGCATTACGATAATATGGCAGCCCTCTCACATAGTATATCCAGAATAAATACCATACTTATAGATTTGTGCAGGGATATGTGGACCTATATTTCTCAAGAATATTTCGGTCAAAAAACCAAACAGGGAGAAGTGGGTTCCTCGGCAATGCCACACAAAGTTAATCCCATCGATTTTGAAAATGCTGAGGGCAATTTTG
>PHDH01000190.1 GCA_002840935.1 Bacteroidetes bacterium HGW-Bacteroidetes-21
GATATGCTTTTAGAAGGTTTAAACGCGTCATAGGGCAAAAGTATATTTATAAACGCAAATTTTTAAACTAATTTTGAAAAAAATCAAAGATTATAAGTTTCTGAAAAAAAAAGGAATATGTTAAAGAAGTACAACAAATGCGAAAAAACGTAAAAAAATATAGCCTGTTAAGTTTCATAGTTTCAAAGAAACTGATTAACTTTACCCATTTGTTAAAAAATACTAACGAAATGGTTAGGGAATGTTGTACAAATTATAACAGGTTTAATATGTTAAAGAATTTATTACTTCTGATTTTTGTAGTAGGGATTACTACTAGTGCCTTTTCGCAGTCAGGGACGCTTAAAGGAAAAGTATTGGATGGCTCAACAGGAGAAGGTATTGCCTTTGCCAATGTGAGTATTGAGTCGAATGGACAGGTAATCACCGGGGGTATGACCGATTTTGATGGTAATTATACTATTAAGCCGGTTCCAGCTGGAGTGTATGATGTAAAAGCATCTTATGTTGGTTATCAGTCTTTGCAGTTGAAAGGTCTTCGCGTGATGGCTGGAAAGATTACTTTTCAGGATTTTAAGCTGGGCGTTTCTGTTCAGAACCTTCAGGAAGTTGAAGTTCGTGAATATAAGGTGCCTTTAATCAGTAAGGATCAAACCCAAACCGGGGGTTCAGTAACTTCTGAAGAAATTGCTAAAATGCCCGGTCGTTCTGCCGATGCTGTTGCTGTAACTGTGGGTGGTGTTTATTCGGAACGCGGTGAAGTAGGAAGTATTCGTGGTGCCCGTGATGAAGCTACCGTATATTATATCGACGGAGTAAAAGTACGTGGATCAACGGCCCTTCCTAAAACAGCTACCGCACAGGTAGATGTTATTACCGGGGGTATTCCTGCTAAATATGGTGATGTTACCGGAGGTATTATTAGCGTTACAACCAAAGAGCCTTCACGCGAAACATTTGGAGGTGTTGAATTTGTAACTTCAAAATTTCTGGATCCTTACAATTATAATTTAGCTGAACTTATGTTCACCGGTCCGCTTTTATCAAGAAAGTCGCCCGATCCCTACGATTCAACCAAAATTAAGAAAGATGTAATTGCTGGTTATTTTATTTCTGCCAGTTATAATTTTGCTTCCGATGATTATCCTGCTGCCATAGGTACCTATCAGGCAAAAGAAGGTGTTATTGATAATCTATTAATGTATCCTTATCGTCCTAACGAACAAGGGTCAGGTACAATTCTTAACGCTGAATATCTCACAGCAAATGATTTTGAAAAGACTAAGGCTCGTAAGGATGCTGAAAGTTCAGAAATGTCCATTTCAGGAAAAGTTGATTTTAAACCTTCCCGTAATATCAATCTTACAGCTGGTGCTACCATGGCTTATTCAAAACAAAGATTGTATAACTATGAGAACATGCTTTTCAATTCCAATAATAATGGAACTTATCAGGCAACAACTTGGAGAACCTATCTGAGATTAACCCAGAAATTTGGTGGCGCTGATGATAAAGAAAATGTAAATAACTTGATTAAGAATGCTTTCTATCAGATTCAGGTCGATTATTCAAAAGTAAATACCGTTTCACAGGATGATCGCCATAAAAAAGACTTCTTTAAATATGGATATGTAGGTAAATTTACAACCACCAAAGTTAACTCATACGGTTATACAGATACGTTGGCCGGATATTCAAGCGGTGTATATCAGCAAAATGGTTTCAGAGATTTATTATACGATTTTGAAGCATCTGATATTAACCCCGATCTTGCAAGTTATACTAATTTCTATTACAGTATTTGGCCCGAAGGAAATCCGCTACATGATATAATGTATCAGAATTCTTCCTTAGTTCAGTTTGGTGGAGGTCTTCTTAATGGTCAGTTCCCTGATGCTGCTTTCTATAGTGGTAAAAGTAGTGCTGACGTTTTTAACAGTCCTGGCACACCTTATAATACATATGCCTTGGTTGATAATTCACAATTTAGAATTAACGCTTCCGGATCGGCTGACTTAAAAGATCATGAAATTTCTCTAGGGTTTGAGTTTGAGCAAAGAAATGATAATTATTTTGGACTTTCTCCTGCTGCTTTATGGACATTGGGACGGAATTATACCAATTACCATGTTTTAGAACTTGACTACGCCAATCCAAATCCTGTCTATGATGCCAATGGCGTATTTCAGGATACAATTTGGTACAACAGACAGTATAATGCGTCTACTCAATCACAGTTCGATATGATGTTGCGCGAACAACTGGGTATGGCTGTTGACGGAACAAATTGGATTGATTTCGATTCCTACGATCCTTCTACCTATAGCATCGACTTCTTTAGTGCTGACGAATTATTTAATTCAGGAAATGCTGTGGTTGCATATTATGGTTATGATCATCATGGTAATAAAATTAAATCGAAACCTTCTTTAAATGATTTCTATACTTCAAAAGATGAAAATGGTCGATTCTTACGTCCCATCGCTTCTTTCGAACCGATATATGCTGCTGGATATATTCAGGATAAATTTGCTTTTAAAGATTTGATTTTTAACGTAGGCGTTCGCTTCGACCGCTTCGATGCCAATCAAATGACATTAAAAGATCCTTATTCTTTCTACGAAACAAAGAAAGTTAGTGAAGTAGCAGGATCTCTTAACCCTAATGGATCTCATCCGGGTAATATCGCATCAGACGCTGTTGTTTATGGTGATAATGTAAAAAATCCTACAACCATACTAGGATATCGCGAAGGTACAGATCCTGCAGATGTCAAATGGTATGATGCTACAGGAACACAGATTACAGACCCTAGTCTGATTAGTTCAGCTACCGGAATGTCTCCCATTCTTTTAAATGCAGATGAAGGATTGAGTGCCAACGCTTTTAAGGATTACGAACCACAGCTAAATGTGATGCCCCGCGTTTCTTTCTCATTCCCTATCTCTGATGTGGCTTTGTTTTTTGCACATTACGACATTCTTACAAAACGTCCTGTTGGCGCTGTTCGTCTTAACCCATTCCACTATCTCTTTATTCAGTCAATGAATAACGAACCCATTAACAACCCTAGTTTGAAACCTGAAAAAACCATTGATTACGAAATTGGATTCCAGCAGAAACTTAGTGGAACATCAGCTCTTAAGTTATCAGCATTCTATCGTGATATGAGAGATATGGCTCAGGTGCAGTTTATATACGGTGCTTATCCGATGAACTATATGACCTATACCAACATTGACTTTGGAACAGTTAAAGGGTTTACATTATCATATGACATGCGTCGTACTGGTAATATTACGCTTCGCGCAAGTTATACCTTACAGTTTGCTAATGGTACAGGTTCAAATATTGAAACAAATAAAGCCCTTATAACCGCTGGCCAACCCAACCTAAGAACAACGATACCTCTTGATTTCGATCAACGTCATGCCATCGTAGCAACTGTAGATTATCGTTTTGCCAGTGGCCGTCAATATAATGGGCCTAAAGTTGGTGGAAAAGATATTTTTCAGAATACTGGAGCTAACTTTGTAGTGAATTATGGGACAGGTAGTCCATACAGCAGAAGAAACATTGATAATGGAACCTTACAGGGATCAATCAATGGTTCACGCAAACCTTCAAGAACGACCATCAATATGCGTCTCGACAGAGACATTGAGCTTGCTTTTGGTAAGAAAGAAGGCGAAGGAAAGAAAAAAGCTTTCTTAAATGTATATTTTGAAATTAGTAATATACTCAATACTTTAAATGTAATTAATGTATACAGTACAACAGGGAACCCCGATGACGACGGATGGCTGACAAACGCCGCAAGTCAAGTCACAATTAACTCAACTAATAGCCCTGAGTCATTTGTTAATTACTATCAGATGTATTACAATTATCCTTACAACTATTCTTCTCCAAGAACTATTCGTTTGGGTGTACAGTTTAATTTTTAAAAAATGGAGTGTAAAATATTAAATATCAGCAAAATGAAAAAGTACAGGCAAATTATTCTCGTTTTAGCAGCCGGATTGCTTATCAGCAATGGATCATGGGCTTATATCGGACCTACCATTAAATCCGAAGGCCCCCGCAGTGTATCTGCCGGTTGCGTACAAGCTGCCACCAGTACCGAAATGGAACTGAACAATGTACGTTGTCTTATCCATACAGGAGGAGACATGTGGTGGGATTTACAGGGACAACCTAAATATGAAATTCCAAAAAACTCAGGCAAACATTCTCTTTTTGCCGGAGCCATTTGGGTAGGTGGTACCGATGTAAATGGTCAGTTAAGACTATTTGCTCAAAAATATAGGTCACAAGGGAATGAACTTTGGACAGGTCCTTTAAAAGCATATGGTCCAGAAAAAGCCAGTGTTACTCCTGATGTTTGTAATAAATATGACAAGCATTTTGTAGTAACTCGTAATATGGTCGCTGAATATCGTACTTATTGGCGTGCGAAACGAGATAACGATGTAGATTTGTTAAACTCACAGTTTAAAACCTATGTTGTACCTCAGGAAATTCTTGAGTGGCCGGGCAATAACTATGATCCTGATTATGATTTTAATCTGGCTCCATATTGGGATGAAGATGGTAATGGCACTTACGATCCCGAACAGGGAGATTATCCCTTTTATGATCTGGATAAAATTTTAGCTTGCGGAACAACTCGTGAACTACGTCGTCCCAGATTGTATGGTGATGAAACTTTCTGGTGGGTTTATAATGACAAAGGAAATGTTCATACCGAAGTAAATGGTGCTGCTATCGGAATGGAGGTTAGAGCTCAATACTTTGCTTTTGCCACCAACGACGAACTGAATAACTGTACTTTTGGTAACTATGGACTAATTAATCGTTCTTCTTATACCTTAATTGATACATATTTTGGAGTATGGACGGATGCTGATTTAGGAGATCATTCGGATGACTTTGTGGGTTGTGATGTTGAAAGAGGTCTTGGTTATCTATATAATGGAGATGAGCAGGATGGAGATGGAAATGGAAAAACATACGGTTTACAACCACCCGCCATTGGAGTTGACTTTTTCGAAGGTCCTTATCAGGATGCCGATGGAAAAGATAATTTATCTAACTATAATCCTACAACGGGAGTTATTGATTGTGGACGTACTCCTATTGCCGAAGGAAGTATTAACGGATTAAATTTTGAAGATGGTATTGTGGATAACGAACGTTGGGGAATGAGACGTTTCTTGTTCTTTAATAATTCAAGTGGTGTTACCGGCGATCCAAATACAGCCGTTGAAGTATATAACTTGCTTCGTGGTTTTTGGAAAGATGGAACATGTATGACATATGGTGGAACAGGATATCAATCAAGTTCTACTTGTACCGACTTTATGTTCCCAGGCAGACCAACAACAGACGAATGTGGTTGGGGAACAGCGGGTATACCACAGGCCGACTGGTCAGAAGAAAGTGAAAACAACTCACCTGCTGACCGTCGTTTTGTACACTCAGCCGGACCTTTTACACTTGAACCCGGAGCGATTAATGATATTACCACAGGTATGGTTTGGGCCAGAGCTACTTCCGGCGGTGCCTGGGCATCTGTAGGCGAAGTAAAAAGAGCCGATGATAAAGCACAGCGTTTGTTTGATGTTTGTTTTAAAATTGTAGATGGACCTAATGCTCCTGAACTTTCAATTATTGAAATGGATAGGCAGCTGATTTTCCATATCTATAATATTAAAGGATCTAATAACTACGTTAACGTTCCTGAAGATTATCAGGAAGAAGATCCTTTTATTGTTTGTCCTGAAGGTGATCCAACATGCGACAATAAGTATCGCTTCGAAGGTTATCAGGTATTCCAAATGAAAGATGGTAGCTCAAGTGTTACAGATATTACCAACCCTGATAAAGCTAAATTGGTTTACCAGTGTGATATTAAAAACGGTGTTGGAAGACTAGTTAACTACGAATTAGATGGGGAAATCAATCAGTCGAAACCCGTTCTGAAAGTAGATGGTACCGATGAAGGAATTAAGCATTCATTTGTTCTTACAGATGATATGTTTGCTACTGGTGATAAACGACTGGTAAATCATAAAACCTATTATTATTTGGTTATTGCCTATGCATTTAACGAGTTTAAACCTTTCTACCCCGATCAAGCATCTAATCTTGATGGTCAGAAAAAACCTTATTTAGCTAGTCGTTCAGGTGCTACAGGTGCTATTAAAGCATATCCCGCCATTCCTCATATTACAGCTCCCGCTAACAGTGGTACAATACTGAATGCTGATTATGGTGATGGACCCAAGATAAGACAAGTTGAAGGTCTGGGTAATGGAAATAACCGTTTGGAAATTACAACAGCTACCGTAAATAAAATTATGGCTGGTGCTCCCTGGAGAGCTGATACTGTTGAATATCAAAATGGACTTGGACCAATTTCAGTGAAAATCATCGATCCACTTAATTTACCTGCGTATGATTTCAAAATTGAATTTGATCCTACTCAAACTACACATTATTCTACACATATCAATAAATCAAAATGGAGACTCATAAAATTGCCCGGAACATTATCGTCTGATACCGTAAAAGCTGATCAGTTTATTAGCGTGGATAATGAACAAATCATTCCAGAATGGGGGATTTCGGTTAATGTTCAGCAAGTTACATGGCCTGGAACAACGCCTACCAATCCAACCGATAACGGGGTATTATATTCTGCCATAACCTGGAACGATCCTACGAAAGTATGGCTTGATATGAATACTACAAAAGATGATGAAGTGTGTGGGCCTATGAACTGGATTCATTCAGGAAAATTAAATGATGCTGAAAATCCGGGTTGTCAGGATTATCTTAATGTTGATCCGGGTCAGTATTTCGAAAAAATTGTTGATGGAACATGGGGAGCGTATCGCCTTTGTTCAAGAGACTACCTCTCAACAACACTTCCTTTAAATACACATGGAGTAGCCTTCCATTATGGACATTCATTAATTAAATGGTATAACCAAAGAGTTTCCAGTATTGATTTCTACTATACTAAGGACAAATCAAAATGGACCCGTTCACCAGTTATTGAAATGTGCGAAAACGACTTTAATGGAGGAACAGCCTTTACTGCAGGATTCTCAGAAGGCGGACAGCTGAAATTTGGTCTTCGTAAACATGCTTCTATAGACAAAAATGGAGTTACTACCAATACAGGAAGTAACACTCAGGAACAGTATTCGAATTTCATAGGTGATACCGGTATGGGTTGGTTCCCCGGATATTGTATTGATGTTGAAACAGGCGAAAGACTCAATATTGCGTATGGTGAAGATTCAAGATACCCCAACCAAAATGGTAGGGATATGTTATGGAACCCAACCAATACGTATGCTTCAGACTTGTATTATTACACCGGTGGTGCCAATGGAGACCTTTATATTGGTGGAAAACACTATATTTATGTGTTTGGACATAACAGAACACCAGTCGATCCCGATTATATGCCAGCATATGATTATGGAAAGTTTATTTACGATAAACTTGTGAATAGCACAGCGGTAAATGATATCGGAAAACGTGATGTGTGGAAAAATGCTATGTGGGTTACACTTCCTATGCTAGCTCAGGATATTGCAATTCAGACTAACCCTTCAGATCCTTACTATTTTATCAAAACAGAGGCAAAGGTAAGTATCCGTATAGCTAATCCTTACAGACAAGTGTTGGGCGATTTAGCCGTTGCTAATCCCGAAAACGACAATATCCCGATGTATTTTTTCTCAC
>PHDH01000191.1 GCA_002840935.1 Bacteroidetes bacterium HGW-Bacteroidetes-21
TTAAAAAATCTTCCTTTACTTTTTCAACAGCATCAACTTCAGCAGCAGTCTGAAAAACGGCTTTAGAATATCTTACGGCAATTTTGCTTTGATTCATTATCAATTGATGTTAAGTTCGTCAATGAGTTTAGAAATATACTCTGTTTGTTTTGCTTCGGCGGAAAGTTCTTTGCGCAGTATCTTACCGGCAACATCAACAGAAAATTCGGCAATCTTCGTTTTCATTTCTTGTATAGCAGCCACCTTTTCTTTTTCAATCTCTTGTCGTGCTGCCGAAATAATTTTATCCGCTTCACCCTGTGCCTGTGTTTTGGCATCAGCGATAATCTTATCCTTAATTTGGCGTGCTTCCTGCATTAATACATCACGCTCACGACGGGCTTCCTTCAGTACGTTTTCGTTATCCGCCTGCAGTTTTTGCATTTCTTCGCGCGCATTATCGGCAGCTTTAAGAGACTGCGCAATATGATCGTCACGATCTTTCAGCATTTTCAGAATGGGCTTCCATGCGAATTTTTTCAGCAGGATAAAGACCAGCGAAAAAGCCAGAAGCATCCAAAATATTAGTCCTATTCCCGGAGTTACTAGTCCCATAATCTTTTGTTTTAAAATATTTCCGGAAAGCCAACCGCTTTCCGGAAATAAAGTTCATTAAATAAACAGAATCAGAAGACAAACAACAATAGCAAAAAATGCAACACCTTCGATAAGCGCTGCGGCTACGATCATGTTGGAACGGATATCGCCCACAGATTCGGGTTGGCGTGCAATGGCTTCCATAGCGCCTTTGCCAATAAGACCAATACCAAGACCTGCACCGATGGTTGCAATACCTGCACCAAGACCTGCGCCCATTTTTGCAATTGCCATGCTGGCTGCTGCCTGTAGAATAACTGTTAAAGTAACCATATTTATTTATTTAAGTTAGTGAATAGGTTCGTGTTCTTTATGATGATGCTCCTCGGTTGCCATACCAAAATAGATGGCCGAAAGCAAAGTAAATACGTAAGCCTGAATAAATGCCACCAATAATTCCAAGGCGGTCATGAAAATGGCAAAAGCAACAGAGATGACAGAAATTCCATATCCTGCCCAAATATTCATTTGTCCAAAAATGAAGATCAAACTAAAAAAGCCCAGCGCAATAATATGTCCTGCCGAAATGTTGGCAAAAAGACGGACCATGAGTACAAAAGGTTTGGTAAACATTCCTACCACCTCTACTACTGGCATCAGGGGAATTGGGATCTTGATCCACCAAGGTACTCCGGGAGCATTTACAATATGTTTCCAGTACGACATGTTTCCATTGAGCGTGGTAATAACGAAAGTGAAAAGAGCCAATACCAAAGTAATAGCAATATTTCCGGTAACATTGGCACCTCCGGGAAGTATAGGAATAAGTCCTAAAAGATTATTAAAGAATATGAAAAAGAATGCCGTTAAAAGAAAAGGCATAAACTTATTATACTTTATATTTCCAATAGCCGGTTTTGCAATATCATCCCTGACAAAAACAATCAAAGGCTCTACCCAGGATTGCATGCCTTTAGGGGCTTCGAGGGGACTCTTGCGATATTTTCTGGCCACAGTAAGAAAGATAGCAAGTAAGAGGAAAATACTAAAAAACATGGCCAAGACATTCTTGGTTATAGAGAAATCCAACGGCATAGGGGCTGTTTCATCCACATTTCCCTCGGCATCCACTTCAACTATTTTTCCCTTATTATCACCTTCTTTGCATAAAAACAGACCATTGTAAGCTTCTTTTCCATGATGAAACTTACTGCTCATAAAAAACATCAATTTTTCCTGTTTTCTACTGTAAACAATGATAGGTAAAGGAAGTGAAATGGGTATTTCTCCTATTTCTGCAATATGCCATTCATGGGCATCAAGTATATGATCAAAAATGAATGTGCCCGGGCTAAAAGCTTCTGCTTCTGAACTATCTTGTGAAGATTCTTCGTGAGCAGCAAAAATGGACAAAGAATTGATAAATAATGATATGAATAATAAGGCAAAAACTTTTCTCAGCATACTTTAAAAAGATATATGTCGGGATAAAAATACTAAAAAAGCTGTCCTGAAAAAAATTTATTTGATATTTTTTATCCTGTTTTTTTTCAGTTGCTCTAAAATTGTGATAACTTCCACAAATAGAAAGACTAAGAAGGAAGTCAAAAAGACCATACCCGTCAGAATTTTAAACTCCTGGACGAAATAAAGTATGATCGCCAGAGCGAACATGCTGGCTAACAACTTTATACTCGACAACATTAAAAAACGATTAATAAATGCTTTGGGCTTAATAATCATTGACCGATTGAGCAAATAAATAAATAGTATGGAGTATAGAGCAAAAAAGCCTATAAAAAACCAGTTGACTAGCGGAGGATATACGTCGAGAGATAAACTAAGAGCAATGCCAACACCATACATAATTACAGCAACAACAACAATGATATAATATTTTCTCATTTTTTATTTCATTTTTAGAAAATCCTTGACAGCAATATATATCGCAAGAAATACCGAAGTAAGAGACAACACGACTGTAAAAACAGGAAAAGAAAAACCGAAATACTCATCGGCATATTTTCCCCCAAACGTGCCAGCAACAATGATAATCACCATTTGAAAAGCAAGGGAGGAATACTTTGCGTAATTATTTAATGGCTTTTTCGTTGTTGGTTATTATTACTGGAGGTCTGTCCTGTGACTGTCTTGAAACATCACTTGACATATTACAATTACCTGTGAATATAGCATTGGGCTCGATAGAAAGTTTGGCAACATTTATTTCACCTTTTACTTTGGCCGTAGATTTCAGTGCAAGTAGCTCAGAAACCAGAATACGACCATCTGTCTTACCCGAAATATCGGCATTCTTACAATTTATTTCTCCGTGAATAAAACCGGTGACACCAACCACTACTTTTCCACGGGTAACCAAATTGCCTTTTAATGTGCCATCAATTCGAATATCGCCTTCGCACTGAATGTCTCCGGTGATAATTGTGCCAGTTCCGATAATGTTGATCGAATTACTCTGAACATCTGTTTCTGAAATTTTTGCCATAATCTCTTACGATTTGAAAACAAAAGTATAAAAATATCTCAACTATGACAAATGTGAAAAGACTATTAATTTTTTGTAAGGAAAAAAAGAAATGTTTTGAATGGTTTTTTTTCTTATAAAATCTTAGAATTCTCATCATTCCAGAGCCGAGTTGTTCAACCAAATCGAGGTCCTTAAATACTCGCATAATTTCACGGTTACGGGGCAGAAAGCAATAACTATTGTAAATTTCACTACTCATTCTTCGCATATATATCGTATTGCTGCGTCTCCAGATTCATTTTAGTATAGCCTGTGAGCATGCTGTCGGGAATGGAGATATTTTTATCCAGAACAAAATAAGGCCGGGTATAATTCACATCAATACTTATGCTGAAATATCGAATGAGATAGCATTGCAGACCCCAGTCGTTCCACATTTCCGAGGGAATTGAAACAGCAGACTTTGCCGGAATTATTTTCCCAATGACATATACATCATGAAGCATTTCGCTGTTACGACTGGTATGCCCTACTCTGCTTACCGTATATCCTAATGCACCGGCAAGCAGCAAAATTCCCATCCACAGATAAACCTTATACTTCAGAGATTTTATATCGAGTTTCATGATCCAGTATGCCATGAAAGGAGCAATCAGCAACGAAAAGCCAAGAGCAAAAAATGGAAGCGATGGTACAAAATAAAAGCCTTTCTGCACCATGGTCAGCATTAACGGAGCCGAAGAAGACAATCCTACAGCCATAAAGAACCCAGCCAGTTTGTAATTTGGCTTCAGTTTAGTGTTCAGCTTTTTTACGCGGGCTATCACCACAACAATTGCCATAAGAATAATTTGCGGCAACAACTCCATAAAAAGTCGTCCCAGTATATAAAAGCGGTTGTCGACTGTTGGCACTTCGTTGATACGGTTCAGCACCCTTTTGTATAGGTAGGTGGAAAGACTTTCGCAGCTTTCGGGAATCAGGATCAGCACGACATAAATAAGGACCGGAATCAGGGTGACAATTACTGTCTGCACAACAGCTTTTGAAAAACTGCTTTTTCTCACTATCAGCCAATACAGAAAAGGAACAGAAATGGGGAAAAAGCCCGGTATGCCTTTGCTTAAAGTGGCCAGAAAAATGAATATGCCCGATACAATCAGCAACAGAATATGATAACCTTCTGAAGTTATTGCTTTGTACAAGAGAAAGACAGATACCAAAGTAAAAATCCCCATGGTATTCTCGTGCATATTATTGGAATACGACCAGAAACAGACCGGAATGGTAATCCACAATACTACCGGCAACCAGGATGTGGGAATAATTTCAGGATTATCTTTATTAATCTTTCTCCAGAAAATAATGATAAGAGCAGCAGTAATTGCCAAGGTAAGAAATGTATAAAAACGCTCCACATACATGGAATCGCCCAGCAGCCGGAAAAACAACGATTGTATCCAGAAAACCAATGGAGGTTGTTCGTGAAAGGAAGTCAGTCCGGCCATATTATTCAGACTGAACTGCGGGAACCAGAATGTACCAAAATCCTGACTCATATTGTGCGCTACGCTGGTGTACAACATGGCGTCCATAAACATACCATCCTGTATGAGTACCGGCAATGTCAATCCAATAGTGACAGCGATAGCAAAAAGCCAAAATGGAGTATTTCTATTTATCTTGAACAAGCTCATTATTTATTGCGAAGTATATAAAGTTCAAAAGTAAAATGAAATAACAAAAATGCAAAATTGAGGGTGAAACTAATTAAATATAGGCTTCTGATTTATAAATAAACAAACATGGGTTCGTCCATTTTAACTTAGGAGGGTTCGTCTTTTTTCACCGAGGAGGGTTCGTCCCCTGACGAACCGTTTGAGGCTATGCATGACGAACCCAGGTTTAGCTTAATCTTTTACATAATTCGCCTTACAGTGGCTGATTCGGCTGGTCACCTTCGTTTCACTTCGCTGCCTAAAAGGACGAACCAGAACCTAATTTTTAAAGTTTTCAGATTTGATAACTTTTAAAAAGTTGTCAAATCTAAAGAACAATGGCATTGCTTGTAATAAAAATACGCTCAAATTTTTCTAATTTAGCGGATATTTTTAAACCTATGATTACAACCCTTACTCCTCAGAATCTTAAAGAATACGAACTTATTGACTGTGGGAACTTTGAAAAACTGGAGCGCTTCGGATCATACATACTCATCCGCCCCGAACCACAGGCTGTATGGGATAAATCATTGAGCGAGAAGGAATGGGAAAAGAGGGCTCATGTTCGTTTCGAAGGCAAATCACCCACCACCGGCACCTGGAAAAAACTGAAGGATATGCCCGACCGATGGAACTTCGAGTATAAAATTGCTAAAAACACTCGCATTACTTTCAGGCTGGCTTTGACTTCCTTCAAACATGTCGGAATTTTCCCTGAACAAGCCGCCAATTGGGACTTTATTTTTCAAGCCATAGGAAAGCTTCCTGCTGATAACCGCAAAGTGCTTAATCTTTTTGCATACACCGGTGGAGCATCGCTCGCAGCTCGTGCAGCAGGTGCCGAAGTCACCCACCTCGACAGTATACGGCAAGTTGTCAACTGGTCGGCTGATAACATGAAACTCTCTAACCTCGACAATATTAAATGGGTGATTGAAGATGCCACTAAATTTTGTCAGCGAGAAGAAAAACGTAATAAGACATATCAGGGAATCATCATAGATCCACCTGCCTTTGGTCACGGTCCCAACGGAGAAAGTTGGAAACTGGAAAGAGATATCAATGGTTTATTGAAAACAGTAAGTCGTCTGGCAGATCCAAAGGACTTTTTCATGGTATTAAATACCTATTCGCTAGGTTTTTCATCCTATATTATAGAGAATCTTTTTAAAGACATTTTTGGTAAAAACTTTAATTACCAGTTCGGAGAATTAATTCTAAAAGACTCTTTTGGAAAAAGACTACCATTAGGCGTCTTTGTTCAAGCGGAGAGAATTAAGAAGTAAACTTGTGCCGATTTTTGTCAATTAAAAAACAAATCTCTTATCAGCTAATTCTTGGGAGGATAATAAATATGCACAAAACCCGATTTCTCGAAAGATTCTCCCATTTGATTACCATACCTTAGCAAATAAACATAACTATCAGCTTTCATTGGCTTGCCGTTATACTTTCCATTCCACCCTTCTAACGGATTAGTGGTATGAAAAATCTGATCCCCCCAACGACTATATACAGAAAAGTGATAACCATCTTTTAGTACAAACGAAACGGAAGGTTTAAATACAGCATTTAAACTGTCTTCATTCGGAGAAAATGTGTTCGGAATAAACACACGTGAAAATTCGTACAAGCAAACACCCGAAGATCTGCTTTTATTTCCATTCCCCGGCGCCACGGTTGATTCATTTGCCATGACATAATAATCAAATTTTCCGGTATACTCTCCCCCGGCAAAAGATTCAACTACATCTAACCAGACAGTATCGCTTGTATTTCCAATATGTTCAAAAGGCTTATCATCTGCCGAACGAAAGACATCATAACTTTCGACATCACCGGGAAACCAGCGGTAGCGATTCCACCAAACACGATGTGTCAATTCTCGGTTAGCACTTCCATATGTCACTATATTACTAGCTATTTCACTCGTGTAAAGCGAATTTCCGCAAGCATCGGTGGCGATTAGGCGGTAAAACCACTGGGTTGTAACAGAAGCGGCATCAGTATAGACCCAAGTATTTCCCTGATAACCCGTAATAGTAGCCACGGTGGAATAAGCATCTGTGAAGGCAGGTGCCCTTTCCAGTCTATAATTATTGACTTGTGCTGTATTATCTAGCGTACTGCTTATTTCTATTTGTCCCGACGGATTTACAGTAACATAATCAATCATTGCAAAGGTGGGAATATTTGGATAATCAATGTAAATACAAGTCACATTAGATGTCGATGTTTTTCCAGTATTGCTTATCGCACGAATAAAGTAGCAATAAGAAGTTGCATCTGAAATCCCAAAATGCCTATACCCACTCACATCCCCCTGATTGACAGTCAATAATTGGAAAGTACCAAAATTTTCAGAATACCACACCTGATATTGTTTAACACCCTCGGACCAGTTAAGATACCTATTCCAATGAAGTCTTATCAGAGGCTGACAATTATCTGTCTCTTCGTATGGAAATACATACATGGTATTATGATATTGATTAGCTAAAGTCATTGGACTCAGGTTGCCGCTTTCATCATAAGCAGCCATACGGTATAATTCGGGATGATATTGCGCTTGTGCAGTAACATCTATGTAGGATGTAGCAGGTGCCAGTATGGTATCCACTATATTCCAAACAGTATTTACATTTTTGAACAAAATATATCCAACAACATCTGCCGAATCGCAGGGATGCCAAGCAATGATTGCAGAACCCGTTACATTATCATATACGCTTACCGAATCGAGTAAAGGGGTATCCGGCGGGGTAATATCCTGAGCCGCCAGACTTGCACCCAACAAAAAACTTAATAGAACTCCATA
>PHDH01000192.1 GCA_002840935.1 Bacteroidetes bacterium HGW-Bacteroidetes-21
AATATCAAGGTGCTATCCAAATTATAAAGAACTTATTTTACTGAATATTAGTGATTTATATGTTTTGTCATGTACTAAGAAATGCGATATAAATAAAATAGCCTCGGGTTTAAACCCGAGGCTATTTTTTATTATATTTTAATTTTCCCACTTATTTGAGTACGGGTTCCAGAAACTGATTCCGAACTTGAAGGTATAATCAGACTTCAAGGTATTATCAGAGGTTACCGCATATACCCCAATGCGGAACAATTGTTTCTTTATACGTATTACTTTTTCGATACCCCCAAAGACTTCAATATGTGCAAAATTCTCTTCATTGATGATCAATGCACCTGCGCCGGCCGACATGGATAATTTAAGTCGGTTAAGCAAAGGAATTTGGTTCAGTCCCCACCCTTCGAAATGATGCACATAATTGGCTCTGAAATACTCGCTGCGCGTATTCATGGTCAAACCCAGTAACTGGAAGGATCTTAACGGATCAGAGAAATAAAAGCGGTCGGATCCTCTGAAAAACTTATGTTCTAGTAACCTAAGACTATTCCGGTTAGTAAATGTACCCATAAAAAGCTGCCACCCGGAGTTGCCAAATCTTCCCAGTTGCATTTCGTCTTTAGCGCCTATTTCGATGTATTCAAAATCGACTTCACTTTTAAAAAGACCCGGTATACCTCTTCTGTAAAAGAGTTTCAATTCGGGATATTCTGTACCAATGACGTATTTCTTTTTCCCTTTGATTACATACTTTTGATTGAACCGATATTTAAACTCTACGCTTGTCTCCAGTTTAGTGTATCGTTCAAAATCTGTCGCTTTGTTTATTTTTCCGAAAACATATTCGCTCCATGTCGACATTTGAAGATCCGACAATGGATTCTGATCGGTATAAGTCACATTTAACTCACCGTATAAACCGTTGACAATCTCCATACGCTGTGCAATTCCAAGTTCCTTACTATGCACCCAGTTGCTTCCGCTAAAGACCTGCTCGAAACTGGAAAAGGGGTTAATCATTTCATAATAACTTCCCACAATGAGTTTTGTTCTGACAAATTTCAATGGAATATAGGTTAATCCCACACTTAATTTTCCTTTTACGTCTTTGTTTCTGAAGCCATAATCTACAAAACCTTCGGTTTCGAGCAACATAGCATTTTTAAATTCTTTGTTCACATACGCCGGGAGTTTATGCCGGTAGCCGCCGATCCCCACTGGATTTATCTGCTGAATTAAGCCTCCCAAATACCATTCTATACCGACTTTACGATATCGGTGACCAACACCTACCAAAGGCGCCCACCATGTAATTTTATTAAAAGACGAATCAATTTTAGCGAAATAAGCATCACTCACATAGTATTGTTGAATGCTATCGCTTCGTTTTATAAAATCCAACTCATTATCTTTTAACGTAATGGGACGCTGAGAATTCCAAAAAGCAGAATCTTTATCATATGCCTCAGGATCATAAGTTTTTATTTCGTTGGAAAAGTGTTTTTCACTCTCCTTTTCATTGATTTTATATTCCGAATGATCTATCCTGATATTACCGATAATGTCGAATTTCCCGTCGCGAATAGTATAGTTCATCTCCCTGCGGTTGGGCACATAACACGAATCAATTAAAGAATAATTCTGAATAATACGAAAATCCTTGCAAAACTGAAGGGCACTTGAATTTATAGCGAGATCTACGGAGACCAGTGCCCACGTACTATCTTCGATAAAGAGATAACCTTTAAAAAGAGACTCTACCGGGTTTCTTGGAACAACTTCAATTTTGTGTATTTTCTTTTTATTTTCGTAAAAAGCAAATTCATAATTATAAACATAACTCAAAGCAGATGTTGACGCAATAGGCGACAGTAATGGCTTTTCTATCAAAGAAGGATAATCGATCAGGTTTTTGTAAAAATTGAATTCGCAAGTCGAAATATCGTGATAAAGTATATTGGCATTCCTTTCTTCGAAAGACTCTGGTATAATCTCATTTTCACCATATTCAAGACTAAGTGAAATAGAACGTTCTCCGTCACGTGGTTTCATTTCAGCATAATCGTGATGAGCCAGAATATTCTCGTGGTACTTGCCGGGTTCTTTAAAATAGGTCTCCGACAAAGACTCAATCATGTTGAGTTTTTCCTTCTGATAATGAACCTTAATGTCTATAGCTTCGATAGTATCGACTTTCAGACTATCTTCTTTTAGGCCTTTTACAGGGTCTTTTTCAATAGTCGTCTTGGTGTATGTTTTACAGGAATAGGATTCCAGCTTGTCCAGGTAATCCTTGCGACGATCACGCACCAACTTCATAATTTCCTTTGCCTGATCTCTTTTGTCGGAAGCTATTTCTACTTCGTGCAAAACGGATGATGAAGGTGGCAAAACTACATTCAATATCATCGATTGATGAGGAGAAATGGTGACCTTTTTTTCTACCGTCTGATACCCGATAAAACTGAATGCCAGGGTATAGTTTCCCGGATCCAGTTCGAGAAAATATTCTCCTTTGATATTTGTCGCCACCCCATACGTCGAATTCTTGACGTAGACATTAGCAAAATGCATGGGCTCTCCTGATTCCGTTGTAACAGTACCATGAACACTGGCTCCTTTAACCAGCAACGTTGATAAAAATAACAGACTTATTAGAAGGAACCCACACTTCATGCAAAAAGAATCAGGGTTTTACTTCTTCGTAAAGGGTATCTGATGCTATTTTTGTGAGATTAAAAAGAAGATCCAGGGTAAAAGTAATTTCATCTTTGCGGATTTTCTCACCGTCAGGGTTTTCACGAATAGGCCAATCTAAGGTCTGCATGACATAAACACCTTTCATGTGAATATTTTTTGCAGAATCAACTTCTACTTCAACAGGAAACTGTATTGCCTGGGTTGTATCACGCACGGTCAGATCAGCAAAAAGCAGGTAATTTCCTTTTTTCAGACTATCCTTCTCAGCTTTTGTAAACTTCATCATGGCGGGAGGAAAATCTTTCACTACAAAAAACGAAGCTTCTTCCTCACTATAAAACCGACAGACAGAAAAATCCATCTCAAGAAATCCTTCTGAAAAATTCTTGTCGACAAGCTTTAGAAACCCCTTGTTAATAGGCATAGTTCCGTTGGTATTAAACTTTACATCTTTCATGTTGACCTTAACATCTGCACCAAAAATCTTCACGGTTTTATTGATTTCTTTATTATCAACGAATCTTTCCCAGCTTATTTTACTTTTAGCTGTGTCAAGATCATACGATTGAGATTCCTGAACAGTGAATTTTCTGGATTGTTCGTTAGAACAAGACGAAAAGAATAAGAGCATAGCTCCGGCAATGAATAGAAATATTTTTGTCATAGTTTTTTATTACAAATGTAAATAAATATTGATGACATTAAAAAAACTCTATGTTAGAGATAAATACTCATTACAATTGTTTAACAGTCATTAATTGACGAAAATAAGCATCCAAATCAACACTTTAGATACAAGATATTCATATTTTCACGCCAATAAGAACACGATATACAGAAAACTTTTTTGCGAAATATTCTGATGCATTTTTTGTAATTTAGCCGTACAAAAACCACGAATAAAAATAATTTCAATTTGAATACTTATGATTTTATTTCGCGACATCGGTAACATTATTCGTTCACTCGTACGAAGTTTTGCTTTCGTTTTCCGACACAATTTATGGTACTATTTCTTTTTCCCAATAGCATTACTGGCAATACTCTTTTTTGGAGGCAAACTCATCTTTGAAGAATATCTATTAAAGTTTGATTTTACAACAATACAGCAATCTCAATATATTGAACTGATTCAAGAAAAAGGCAATTATGACTTTTTAATTGCTGGTGTCGAGTTGATTACCATTTTTGTCATCGTAAACTATAGTCCATACATCGTTTTGCTAATTATGGTTCCTTTTCAGACATTACTATCAGCAAAAACCGATAAAATTATTACAGGATTTAAGCGAAAAATGACATTAAAACAATACTATTCAGATATTGCTACCGCATCCCGAATCATACTTAGAAATCTCTTTCTAAATTTGATTTATGTAGCGATATGGCTATTATTAAGCACTATTACACGACTCTTGTTCCACATTCCCGAAATGACGTATGCAGATACAATTGTTATTTATACTATTGGCTTTTATTTTTATGGTTTTTCATTAATAGATTACACTACAGAAAGACGTGGATTAAGTTTAGAAAATAGAATTCGCTTTCCTTGGAAACACATCGGTATTACTTTTATAATTGGTGCTTTTTACAGTCTGGCATTCCTTCTGCCTTATGGAACCGGAGTCATTATTTCTACAGTGATAGCAACTATTGCATCGACCATGGCTACCCTGAAGGTATTTGAGACAGATCCCTTGTTCAGCCAAAGTCCAGATTTCAAACAACCGTAAATTTCATTAATCACATGATAAGAATTAGAAAAATATCAAATCCTTTACTAAATGTTAACGCACATAGGATAGAACAAGTAAAAGAAGTTTTAAAAATTCAGTTTCCGGGCCTTTCGGAAAAAAAAGCTGAAGAATTCGTAAATCAACTAACGGATTCTTTAAAATATAAATTTCAAACTTCGCTTTTTGTAGCTGAGGATATTAATGACAAGTTAAGAGGATTTGCAATTCTTATGTACATGCCTGATTTGAGTTTCTGTTTTCTTGATTTTATTGCTGTGATACCCGGAAAATCATCATCTGGCATTGGAGGTGCCATTTATGAAAGGGTAAAAGAAGAAGCTATTTCGCTCAATGTATCCGGTCTGTTTTTCGAATGTTTACCTGACGATCCAGCCCTTTGCGAAAACAAGGAAAATCTATTGCAAAATAAAAAGAGATTAGCTTTTTACGAAAAATTTGGTGCCCGCCCCATCATCAACACAAAATATGAAGCCAAAGTAAATCCCGATGACGACTGTCCTCCCTATCTGGTATTAGACAATTTGGGCAAAAATGAAACAATAAGTAAAATAACGGCTAAAAAAATTTTCCGGGCTATACTTGAGAGAAAGCACAGTGAATATTGTGATGAAACGTATATAAAAATGGTGACCGAAAGTATCACAGATGAAACATTAGAACTCAGACCATTTATTTACAAGAAAAAACTTAGCATTGATCCTCACAAAGAGATTTTAGATAAAAATAAGATACTTTTATATGTCAATGATAACCATTCCATTCATCATATTAAAGAAAGAGGCTACGTCGAATCTCCTGTCCGTATAAAAAATATCCTGAAAGAACTAGACAAAACGGGATTGTTCATTAAAGGAAAAGTCTCCGAATATCCAGATAGGATGGTATTGAATGTTCACAATAAAGAGTATTTTGAATATCTGAAAAATGTTTGCAAAAGCATGAGTCCTGGAAAATCTGTTTACCCCTATGTTTTTCCGATTCGCAATGCTGTGAGGGCTCCAAAACTGCTATCCGTCAGAGCAGGATATTATTGTTTCGACACTTTCACTCCAATAAATCAAAATGCTTTTCTTGCAGCCAGAGCGGGAGTAAATTGTGTTTTATCTGCAACCGACGAGATTATTTCGGGTAAACCTTCTGCCTATGTTCTAACACGACCTCCCGGACATCATGCCGAAAAATCAGCTTTCGGAGGATTCTGTTATTTTAATAATTGTGCCATTGCAGCCGAAAGACTTAGTAATATTGGAACTGTTGCTATTCTAGATATAGACTATCATCATGGCAATGGGCAACAACAAATATTCTATCACCGTAAAGATGTACTGACAATCTCAATTCATGGACATCCTTCTTTTGCTTACCCCTATTTTTCTGGCTTCATTGATGAAAAAGGAGATAAAGACGGTTTGGGATATAATTACAATTTTCCCTTGAAAGAGCGTATCACATATGAAGAATACAACAAAACGCTTTTAAAATGTATGAGTTTAATAAAAAAGTTTAACCCTATGTTTCTGGTCGTTGCCCTTGGATTAGACACTGCCAAAAACGACCCTACCGGAACCTGGGATTTTACTAACGAACATTTTAATAACACAGGAACTCTGATTGGTAGTTTGAAATATCCTACGATCATTGTCCAGGAAGGTGGCTACAAAACGCATTCTCTGGGAGTTGTAGCAAAGCATTTCTTTAATGGATTTTATAAATCAAAATATCTAAACAACGAATAATTATCTCGCCATCTGGCTTTCTGAATTGTGCACATATCTTTCCGTATCTATTCCCCGGATTTTTTGCAATAAATTCAGTACTGATTCTTTTTGGAGTGGTCCCTTAAATGTGTACAAAGATTAAAATATTTATTATTTTTGTAAAATTAAATTAAGGGAGACAGCAATGTCAAAAGTATTAAAGAAATATAGTAGTGAATTTAAAGACCGCGCAGTTCGACTACTACTAGAAAAGGGTATGAAAGCCAACCAGGTATCATTAGAATTAGATGTACCGGCATCGTATCTTAGCCATTGGAAAAAGGATTATTTATTAGCTCACCGTGGAATAAAAACATCCATACCTTTGACTATTGAAGATGCCGGAAAACGAATTAAGGAACTTGAAAGAGAATTGCTTATAGCCAAAGAGGAGCGTGATGTCCTAAAAAAAGCGGTGAGCTTCTTTGCCAAACAATAGAAGCACGTTATAATTTTGTATTTACTTTACAAAGTATATTGAGTAAAGACAGATTATGCAAACTTCTTGGAATATGCCGCAGTGGCTATTATCAATGGATAAAGAAGCTCGAAACTATGAACGATGAATCAGAACTCAGGGAATTGATATATGATGAATTCTACTATCATAAGCATAATTATGGCAGTCGCAGGATATTAAATTTATTGCGAAGCAAAGGATATAATATCAATCGCAAGCGAGTTCAACGTTTAATGCGTGAGATGAATTTATTTGCCAAAGGTAAACCGAAATTCAAGAAAACGACAAACTCACATCATAAAAAGTCAATCAGTCCCAACTTGATAAATCAGAATTTTACAGTAGATTCACCGAGCATAATTTGGGTATCAGATATTACATTTATTCGCACCAGAGAAGGCTGGCTCTATCTGAACGTGATAATTGACTGTTTCGGTCGTAAAGTTATGAAATGGAGTTTAAGATCAAATATGACTAAATCAATTGTTACAGACCCTATGCATGAATTACTGAAGCAGGAAAAACCAAAAGATCTAATTTTCCATTCAGACCGTGGAACTCAATACGCATCAAATGAATTAAGAAACTTACTAAGGAAATACAATGTGAAACAAAGCATGAGTGGCAAAGGGAACTGTTATGATAATGCTGTTGCAGAGTCGTTTTTCAAAACTTTAAAAAGAGAACTAGGTAAACGAATATTTAAAACAAGAAATGAGGCAGAGTTGGAAATTTTTGAATATCTCGAAATGTATTACAACAATAAACGTTTACATAGTACTAACAATTATCGTACTCCTAATCAGGTGCATAATGATTTTTATGCTGCTTAAATTATTGTCCTTTTTTTCAGGTCCATTCCAGTATCCAAATTTGAACTATCAGATGCATTGGCTCTTTTTGATATA
>PHDH01000193.1 GCA_002840935.1 Bacteroidetes bacterium HGW-Bacteroidetes-21
GACAACTACGATAAAGCCCTGAAAAATTTACCCATCATAAGCTCCGGAGTTAATATTACCCGTCTCGAAGTTTGGGTCACCAATAAAACAGGAAATTATCAGGAAACACGTGACATTGTTGCCTTTACAGATATGGGTGAAGGAGCTACCCCACTGGGTGGCACAAATATCTCGAATAATAATATTGTACTGAACGCTACCTTTCAAACTTACTTCCCCGATAACCGAAGTAATTCAATTCAGGATTTTCCTGCAAGTTACCCTGGAATTCGTCTCATCGGAACAGTTTCAAACTCCATGCCGGGGTTCATGATTGCCGGAACCGATTATGAAAAAATTGAAAACGCCCGCAAACTGAACCCCTCGGAATATACATACAACCCCAACCTGGGATATATTTCACTTAATTCTGCCCTCAACAGCGACGAAGTTCTGGCAGTGGCCTATGAATATACCGTTGGTGGCGAAGTTTTTAAAGTAGGGGAAATGTCCAATACCATCGACGCACCCAATACCCTAATGCTTAAGCTTATTAAAGGTGTGGCCCTGACCCCCCGTCACCCCAACTGGGATTTGATGATGAAAAACATCTACTCCATTGGCGCATGGCAGGTTAATCGCGACGATTTTACGCTGGACGTAATGTACCAGAACGACAAGACAGGAACGGCACTCAACTATATCAACGAATTATCCATTGCTCAAAAGCAACTTATCAGTGTGCTAAATGTTGATAATCTGAACAACCTCAATGAAGCTCAGCCCGATGGAGTATTCGATTTTGTAGAAGGTATTACCATCCGTCCCGATAATGGAAGAATCATTTTCCCGGTTGTTGAACCTTTTGGCCGGTATCTGTATAATAAAATGGACCCTCAAACATCCGAGGAAATCGTTACCGCGAATCAATATTGCTTTCTTGAACTCTATGATTCGACCCAGAGCAAAGCACGACAGCTGGCCGAAAAGAACAAGTTCTTTCTGAAAGGAAAATATAAATCGGCCAGTGGTTCAGAAATAAACCTGAATGCCATCAACATACCTCAGGGATCGGTGGTGGTTACTGCCGGTGGACAAATTCTGACTGAAAACATCGACTACACGGTAGACTATACATTAGGGCGCGTAAAAATCATCAATCAGGGTTTTCTCCAATCGGGGGTTCCCATTAAAATATCGCTTGAAAGTCAGGCCCTTTTCAGTCTTCAAAGTAAAACCATGATGGGCGCCAGACTCAACTATACTGTTTCGAAAGATTTCGCTATAGGAGCCACTATTTTAAACCTGACCGAACGTCCCCTGACACAAAAGGTGAACATTGGAGACGAACCCATTTCGAATACCATCTGGGGTATAGACGGAACCTGGCGGGCCGATGCTCCTTTCCTTACAAAAATGGTTGATTTTCTGCCCTTTCTGGAAACAAAAGCACCCTCGACGATTACTGTAACAGGAGAATTCGCCCATTTAATCCCCGGTCATAATAAAGTGATTGACAAAGAAGGCGTTTCGTATATCGATGATTTTGAGGGAAGTAAAACAACCATCGACCTTCGTTCTGCTTCTTCGTGGAAACTGGCCAGTACTCCCCAGGGTAATAATATTTTCCCCGAAGGTAACCTGATAAATAACCTGGAATATGGATTTAAGCGTGCCCGCCTCGCCTGGTATTATATCGACCCGTTATTCTTGCGCAACAACAACAGTACACCAACCCATATTGCCAATACACCAGAACAGAATAATCATTTTGTACGAGAAATTTACGAAACAGAACTTTTCCCTAATCGAGAGAACCCCAGTGGATATCCGCAGGCCATGCCAGTACTTAACCTGGCTTTTTACCCTACCGAAAGAGGTCCCTATAATTACACTCTCGGAGTAGACGCCAATGGTAATTTGTTGAGTCCAGAAACCAAGTGGGGTGGTATTATGCGCAAAATCGAAAGCAACGACTTTGAGGCTGCCAACATTGAGTTTATCGAATTCTG
This sequence comes from Bacteroidetes bacterium HGW-Bacteroidetes-21, assembly GCA_002840935.1. Lineage (GTDB taxonomy): Bacteria > Bacteroidota > Bacteroidia > Bacteroidales > GWA2-32-17. Next base: position 1,992 of record PHDH01000193.1, read on the forward strand.
GCTCATGGATCCTTTTGTATACGACACAACGCATACGGGCGGTAAACTTTATTTCAACCTCGGAAATATTTCTGAAGATATATTGCGCGACGGACGAAAATCGCACGAAGAAGGATTACCCACTTCGTCCGTAATTACAGATGTTGACTATTCTATTTGGGGCCGTATTGCACAAAAACCTGCACTGGTACATGCCTTTAGCAATGATCCTCAGGCCCGCCAATATCAGGATATCGGACTCGACGGTCTTTCAACTGCTGACGAAATTTTATACTTTAGTGCGCAGGACACCAATCTGGCGTATAATTACCTTGATTCTCTAGCAGCTATTTTCGGACCAAACTCAGGCGCATATCTTAATGCATTGGCCGACCCCTCATCGGATGATTACCATTATTACAGAGGTGGTGATTACGATAATAGTCAGGTCAGTATACTCGAAAGATATAAAAAATATAATGGTATGGAAGGTAACTCGCCTACCGACCAGCAAAGCACAGAGTCTTACAATACTTCCGCCACACAGTCTATTGACGAAGAGGACATTAACCGCGACAATACCTTAAGTGAACTCGAAAGTTATTTCCAGTATTATGTCGATCTGAAAAGAGACAAAATGGAAATCGGCGAAAATAATATTACCGACATCGTAGTCGGAAGAAACAAAGACAATGAAGAAGTAAAATGGTATCAGTTTAAAATTCCTTTAAACACTCCTGACAGTATTGTCGGAGATATTAGCGATTTTAAATCCATTCGTTTTATCAGAATGTTTATTACCGACTGCCAGCAACCCATAAATCTTCGTTTTGCACAATTTAATCTGGTTCGTGGCGAATGGCGCAAATATACTGCATCTTTCCTCGAAGGTGGACCTCAGATTGCCAACGAAACAGGCGAAACGGCTTTTGATGTCTCGGCAGTTAATATTGAAGAAAACGGTTCTAAGCAACCCGTAAACTATGTTTTACCTGCGGGTATCAGTCGTGTTATCGACCCAACAAACCCACAACTTCGACAGCTTAATGAACAGGCATTAGTATTGAAAGTATGTGCGCTCAACGATGGAGATGCCCGCGCTTGTTATCGCAATGTCGACATGGATGTTCGTCAGTACAAACGTATGCAGATGTATGCTCATATTGAAGCCATGCCCGGCACGAGCTTGAATGATAATGACCTTTGCGTATTTATCCGTTTGGGATCCGATTACCAAAACAACTACTACGAGTATGAGATTCCCATGAAAGTTACAGCTCCTGGCAATTATAATAACGACGACGAATCCGCACGGCTTTATGTTTGGCCAGAAGAAAACCTTTTCGATTTTAATTTTGAAATACTCCAAACGGTAAAACAACGACGTAATAATGCGATGCGTACAGCCGGTACAGGAATTTCACTCACTACCCTGTATTCCATTTTCGATGATATAAATCCTGAGCACAAAATTTCTGTAATGGGGAATCCCAATCTTAGTAATGTAAAAACGATTATGATTGGAGTCAGAAACCGGAGTAAAAACAAGAATCCTTTAACCGATGACGGAATGGCGAAATGTGGCGAAGTATGGGTTAATGAGTTGCGCCTTACCGATTTCGACGAAAAAGGTGGTTGGGCTGCAAACTTACGTATGACTGCGAAACTGGCCGATTTTGGTTCCGTTTCTGTGTCAGGTTTAACCAGTACTCCGGGTTTTGGAAGTCTCGAAAAGAAAGTAAGCGAACGCAGTAAAGAGAATGTTAATCAATATGATGTTTCTTCAACTTTTGAATTGGGCAAATTCTTCCCTGAAAAAATAAAACTATCACTTCCAATGTTTATCGGGTATTCCGAGAGTTTTAGAAACCCTCAGTACAATCCGCTTGATCCCGATATTCCTCTTAAAGTTTCGCTTAATGATCTCACCACCAAAAAAGAAAAAGATAGTCTCCGATACATTGTTCAGGATTACACACGAAGGAAGAGTTTAAATTTTACCAATGTAAAATTCAACAAAATGTCTGGCAGTCCAAAGGTGTATGATATCTCGAATTTTGCTGTCAGCTACTCCTTTAACGAGGTATATTCACGAAATATTAATACAGAATACAACCGCCTTAAAAATTATCGTGGTGCATTTACTTATAACTATAGTACGACCCCTAAAAATGTAACTCCTTTTGCCAGCAACACCATTTTCAAATCACCTGTTTTTAAATTAATTAAAGACTTTAATTTTAATTACTCTCCAACACAAATTTCCTTTATGTCTGACGTCAACCGCTCATACAGTGAAATTCAGAACCGTAACCTCGATAACCCATTACTTATTATACCCGCATCGTACAATAAAGATTTCGACTGGAACAGAGTATATGATCTAAAATGGGACCTTACAAAATCGCTTAAATTCGACTTCAACGCCAACAATATTGCTACTATCGACGAACCTATAGCTAACCAGCGTGTAAACAAAGCATATACAGATGAGTATCAGGCATGGAAAGACACAGTGATGCAAAGTGTCAGAGAGTTAGGGCGAACTACCAGTTACAGACATAGTTATAATTTGAACTATACCGTTCCAATCAATAAAATTCCTTTACTTAACTGGGTCAGTATGAACGCCCGTTATGGCGGAGGTTATGAATGGAATACTGGTCCCCGCACAGCAGATACTATTCGCTTAGGAAATACCATTAAAAATAATAATACCATACAGCTAACAACTACTGCTAGCATGACCAACCTGTATAATATGGTACCTTATCTTAAAAAGGTAAATCAGAAATACGGTAAGCAGAAAAAGACAAACGCCAAGAAGAAGAAGGAAAAAGTGTATTTCCCAAAACAAGGAGATCCTATTCGCTACTATAGTTTTAAAGCCAATGTGCCCAAAGCAATTATTCACAAACTTTCAACCGTTGATGTAACGGTAAAATTACTTGATACGGCTGGAGTTGAGATTAAAGCAGATGTGAAAATTATCAATGGCAACAAGGTAATTGTTACTACCGAACAGGACTATAAGCTAGTAAATGTTTCTGTCATTGGAGAAAGAGAAGAAGAAGAACCGCCCTGGAAAATAATTGTTGATCAGAGTCTGCGTGTTATGATGGCTCTTAAGACCGTTTCTGTGAGCTATACTCAAACTAACGGAACTTTTGTCCCTGGTTATATGCCAAGAACGACTATTATGGGTTTAGAGCAAACTGATAATGTTTTTGCTCCGGGTATGGGATTTATTTCGGGTTGGCAAGATAAGAACTTCCTTGAAAAAGCAAACCGAAATGGTTGGTTGACAAATGATACCCTTCTTAATTCCGCTTTTTTGCTAAACACCACACAAAACCTAAACATCCGTGCAAATATTGAACCTATCAACGGAATGCGTATAGATGTTACAGCAAATCGCACCTTTGGCACTAATGTTACGGAGTATTATCGTTACGATGTAACTACTGGTAATTTTACACGAAACAGCAAAATGATTACCGGAAGTTTTAGCATGACATACGGCACCTGGCGCACGGCTTTTGAAAGGATTTCGGAAAGTGATTATAGTTCTAAAGTTTTCGACGATTTTAAAAATTACCGTATCACCATAGCCAAACGCCAGGCTTCTCAAAGAATGCAATCCAGAGGAGCGGACGACAATGGCTATGTGGCCGTTGACGACCCCAACACCGGATTTCCTGACGGCTACGGGCCAACATCACAGGAAGTACTCATTCCTGCATTTTTAGCAGCCTATTCAGGCAAAAACCCCAATAGTATCAGTTTGGATTATTTCCCAGATTTCACCAGCATGATGCCTAACTGGACATTAACTTACGACGGCCTGATTCGTATTAAAGCTTTGAAGAAAATCTTCCGTACATTAACTATTTCTCATGCTTACAGGTCGTCTTATTCCGTTAATTCATATAACACCAATCTCGATTTTACCGATACTTATGGTGACGGGCTCGGATGGATACGTTATACTTTAGGCAACTTTATTCCCGAACACGAAATCAATCAGATTTCTATCAGCGAACAATTTAGTCCCCTCATTAATTTTGATGGCACATTAAACAATAGTTTTATTGTGAAATTTGAAATCAAGAAAACACGCAACCTTTCTTTTGGCTTGTCGAACAATCAGCTTACTGAAATGAAAAGTAACGAAATAGTAGTGGGAACAGGGTATCGTTTCAAAGATTTCAAGTTCATCATCAAATCGGGCTCGGGACCAGGACGTGAGTTTAAAAGTGATCTCAATACAAGAGCCGACCTTTCTATTCGAGATGATTATACCATTATTAGAAAAGTTGAACAAAGTTCTGCCGATGGATATAATCAAATAACCAGTGGCACGAAAATGATTACGTTGAAAATTTCTGCCGATTATGTTTTAAGTAATCGCTTTAATCTACGATTGTTTTACGATCGAATTGTAAGAAAACCCAAAGTTTCAACTACATTTCCGACATACAATACAAATATTGGAATCAGTGTAAGATTTACACTGGCACAATAGCACCATAAGGCATCTTTGGTATCGAATTGAATGTATGTTTGTATATTTAATAAAAATAATGTAGGTTTAGGGTCTGAAAGACAGACTAATGCTCGGTAAAAGAAAATTCTTTTTATATCCTATCGCACTCCTGTACGGAATGATCGTTTCGTTGCGCAACATGATGTTTTCATGGGGGATACTAAGATCAACAGAATTTCGCATACCTGTCATTTGTGTTGGAAATATTACTGTAGGAGGAACCGGAAAAACGCCTCATGTTGAATATGTTTCTTCACTTTTAAAAGATAACTATCGTCTGGCAGTCGTTTCTCGTGGATATAAAAGAAAGACCAAAGGCTATTATGAAGTTTCCGGGATTTCCAGTGCATGGCAAGCCGGAGACGAGCCTCTGCAGATAAAACGAAAATTTCCGATGGTGAGAGTTATTACCGACGGAAACAGATGTAGGGCAATAAATAAATTATTAAAACAAGATAGTCCTCCCGAAGTCGTCATTTTGGATGATGCCTTTCAGCACCGCTATGTAAAACCAGGACTCTCTATATTATTGACAGACTACAACCGTTTATTAACGAGAGATTATATTATGCCCTATGGATATTTGCGGGAAAGTTCCTCCATGAAAAGACAGGCAGGTATAATTATCGTAACAAAAACACCCGAAAATATTCCCCCGATAAATCGACGACTGGTAGAGAAGGAAATTGCACCGTTGCCTTATCAATATTTGTTTTTTACCACGATAAAGTACAATAATCCTGTTGCATTGGAAGAAAATGCTGAAATTAAATTTAAAGTTTCCTTTGAAAGTAAAAAATATGACATCCTTCTCATTTCTGGCATTGCGAATCCGGAGACATTACTGACACACGTAAGGAAATATGCTCGTATTCTGAAACATATGCCTTTTCCTGATCACCATAATTTTTCAGAAAAGGACATTAACGGTATCGTTGATCAATTCAATTCTTTCTCGTTATCGCCTGAAAAGATTATAGTTACGACAGAAAAGGATGCAATCCGTATAAGTTCTTGTTTTAAAAAAGAAATTATTAGTA
>PHDH01000194.1 GCA_002840935.1 Bacteroidetes bacterium HGW-Bacteroidetes-21
CCCTGGTAAACAATCACTTATCGTAAATTTTGTCGTTTCCCATAAAAATAGTACGTTTGCGCCTTAATTAAAACAGCTGAATATGAAAGCATATGTTTTTCCCGGACAGGGAGCACAATTCGTAGGAATGGGCAAGGATTTATACGATAAATATCCGGTAGCTCATGATTTATTTGAAAAAGCAAACGAAATTCTGGGTTTTCGCATTACCGACCTGATGTTTTCGGGAACAGACGAAGATCTTCGCCAAACGAAGGTTACACAACCTGCTATTTTCCTTCATTCCGTTATTATTGCCAAAGTAATGGGCGAAAACTTCAAACCCGAAATGGTCGCAGGTCACTCTTTAGGCGAATTTTCAGCCTTGGTTGCAGCTGGAGCCCTCAGTTTTGAGGACGGACTTATATTGGTTTCCAAACGCGCTATGGCCATGCAAAAAGCTTGCGAAGCTGAGCCTTCCACCATGGCAGCAATACTAGGCATTGACGATGCTAAAGTAGAAGAGATATGTAAAACGATTCCCGAAATTGTTGTTCCTGCGAATTACAACAGTCCCGGTCAGTTGGTTATTTCTGGTTCGGTTGCCGGTATCGACGCTGCTTGTGAAGCATTGAAAGCTGCAGGAGCTAAAAGAGCGTTGAAACTTGCTGTAGGCGGCGCTTTTCACTCACCTTTAATGGAACCCGCCCGCAAAGAGCTGGCAGATGCCATCGAAAAAGCTCCATTCATGACTCCCATTTGCCCCGTGTATCAAAATGTTGATGCAAAACCCTATACTAACCCCGAACAAATTCGCACCAACCTCATAGGTCAGCTGACTTCTCCAGTAAGATGGACACAGACAGTAAAAAACATGGTAGCTGATGGCGGAAAAAACTTCTATGAACTGGGACCTGGTGCTGTACTGCAAGGGCTGGTTAAAAAAATTGCTTCCGAAGTGACTGCCGAAAGTGGCGTTATAGCGTAGCTGCTCGTCTGAAAATATCCAGATTCGACTTAGGACGCAGATAGTCGTACCACATAAAATTCTTAAGCCTCATTTCGATGGGGCTTTTTTCTTTGGGCGTATACATGGTGGCATCGGGCTTGGTATGGAAAACAATTTCCTCGATTTCATTCTCTATCATATAAATATCCATGTTACTGCATTCTGCCTGATTAACGCCAATAACAGTACTGTCTTCCTTAGCATAATATATTGACTGACTGTTACCTTTAATCTCCACTTTTCGAAGTTGATTCCCCTCAAAAAAGCCTCTCATATTCTTACCTTTAAGCTGATTATACCGCAAACTATCCTCGTCAGATATAATAAAGGAAGAGTTCAGCAAGTCTATCATATGAGGTTTATTGTTCTTTGTAAACAAGACTATATTCTCGGCTGTCAGCTGATGTTTTTCGAACCAGATGACTGGATGTATAAACATTCTCATGACAGAATCCTGCAACGAATAAGTCAGTGAATCACAATCACTTTGCATATCGTACCTATAGGTTCTTACATGATACCAACCCATAATAAATTTATAGGGATTTGCTGTATCTCCCAATGTAAGCATTCGCAACGTATCAGCATGCATGTATAAAGTATCCACACCATCTACGTTTCTATACAAAGCACTGTCGGTCATCATGGCCTTTTCGGGCTCTTCGAAATATTCACCATACTGCCCATTCAGCATCATATGTTCAACTGTATCTTTAATCTCAACATTACCCCACGACACACCATGGCCCTTATTTCTGTCATAAAATAAACTATCGCCCCGGAGGGTTTGAGATTTGCTTTTCAGATAGGCATTTTTACTATAGCGACTTTGTTCTGTTTGAGTGTTATACCAACCGTTTTCGCAATAAATAAGATTCGAATCACTGGTAATGGTTGTAGGGCCATTAAAAAAAGCCGTTTCATTATCTACGTTATATTTCAGTGTATCAGAAATCATTCTGTAACGAGGATTGGTAAGTATGACTTTATTAATAGCAATAAAATCTTTGGGAGTGGCATAATAATAGCCCCATTCGGAAACCAGCGTGTTTTCTTTATCACGAATAGTTCCCCAGTTAAAATAATAGGCAATATTGGTATTTCTGTCGTAATTAAGCGAATCAGTCGTGAGATTAGCTTTCCCATGCACCAGATTCACGCGGCTTCTGACTTCGGCAATTTTCGTATTCCCAAAATAGCGAATTGAATCGCCAAAAAGCTGTACAGTATCGCCCTGATTTATCTCCACATTGCTATAAGCGTAGACATTGTTCAGTTTGGTATTAAATATAGCGCTATCGCATGAAAGCAGGGCATTTTCGTGAGAGAACTGGACATTTCCTCTAAGCCGTTTAATATCTTTGCCCAATGTGTACTCGTCGTAGTCTACCACGTCGGCATTCACCAGTTGTATCTTTTTTACTTCCTGGGCCTATAGCACATAATAACCTGCTAACAGAAAAAAAACGGCCGAAAGGAAACGATACATATACCGATCAGACTTTTAATTCAGCAATGAATTTCCCAATCATTTCAGGCACAGAAATATTTTCGGCTTCCGCTTTGTAATTCTTTACGATTCTGTGTCTTAGCACTGGAACCGCAACAGCTTTAACATCTTCAATATCGGGAGAATACTTACCATTCAACAGAGCATGTGCCTTTGCACCAACAATCATATTTTGGGAAGCTCTGGGGCCGGCACCCCAATTCAGATATTGAGTGGCAAATGGGTGCGAAAATGAAAGATTAGGACGCGTACTCCGGGCTAATGCCACAGCATATTTCACCACACTATCATTGATAGGTGTGCGACGTATCAAATCCTGAAAAAAGATAATATCCTCAGCAGATACTATAGTATTTAATGATGGAACATAATCAGCAGTAGTCGATTTCACAATATCCACTTCTTCCTGGAAGGATGGATAATCGAGCCATATATTGAACATAAAACGGTCGAGTTGGGCTTCGGGCAATGGATACGTACCTTCCTGTTCGATGGGATTCTGTGTCGCCAATACAAAGAATGGTTCTTCGAGTGTATAAGTTTTATTGGCAGCCGTTACAGATTTCTCCTGCATGGCTTCCAGCAAAGCAGACTGTGTTTTAGGCGGAGTACGATTAATTTCATCGGCCAAAATAAAATTCGAAAAAATGGGACCACGTATAAAACGGAATTCGCGGTTTGCATCCAGAATTTCTGTCCCTACAATATCAGAAGGCATAAGGTCGGGTGTAAACTGTATACGATTATATTTCAACCCCAGAATCTTAGCAATGGTCGTAATGAGCAATGTTTTTGCCAATCCTGGAACACCTATTAAAAGACAATGCCCCCTACTGAAAAGTGAAATGGTAATCTGGCTGATAATATCATCCTGACCAATAATCACTTTGGCAATTTCATCTTTAAGTTTCTGGTTGATTTCCCTTAAAGCATCAACAGCTTCTATATCATTTTTAAAAGTCAACATATTATTTCTTTTTAATCCACTCAGTAAAAGTAAAAGGACAATTGGCAAACGAATCATCAATTTGGATATAAGTAATTTTAGATTTTTTACTTATCCAATTTGAAATGGCTTCATGTTTTTTATTTGCAATTGTCATTTCCTGTATCACTTGATAATCATCATTAATATTTGCATCATGTGCTTTGGTTCTGGATTTCAATCGGACAATTTTATATCCTTTTTTACCATTTTCATCGTAAAATTCATAAGGGTCTGTATACTCTCCTACCTTAAGTTTTTTAACCTGCAAAGAAGTAATCTGGTCGACTTGTGCCAACTGTTCGAGTTTAAAACGGCTATTACCTGTAATAGGATTAATAATGAGACCATTACTTTTATTAGATGCTTCATCTTGCGAATATTTATCTACAGCTTCTGCAAAGGTCATTTTTTCAGTACGGACAGCCGTAATAATGCTATCCAGACGTGTTTTTGATTTATATGCTTCGGATGAAGGCACTTTAGGAATAATAAGTATATGTCTTACATTGATTAATTCTCCGCGTCTTTCAATCATTTGAATTATATGGTACCCGAACTGTGTTTCAACAATTTTTGAAACTTCTCCTTCTTTCAAATTAAAAGCTACGGCAGTAAATTCCGGTACAAGATCGGTACGCCCAACAAAACCCAATTCACCACCTTTGTTATTGGCGATGGAACCTGGATCTTCTGAATATAATTGAGCCAGTGTCGCAAAATTTTCACCGTTTACAATGCGTTCTCTAATTTCATTGAGTTTTTCTTTGGCAAGTAATTTTATCTCATCAGGAATTTCGGGATATATTGCTATTTGTTCCAACTCCAGCTCTTCATCAATGTATGGAATACTATCGACTGGCAAGTTTTTAAAATAGAGTCTTACTTCGGCAGGGGTGACTTTCACTCCTTCAGTAATTTTAGACTCCATTCTTTCTGCCAATAACTGATTTTTAAGATTTTCCCTTAAGTCAGATTTAATTTGCGATATCGACTTTCCGAAATACTCTTCCAGTTTCTTCTCAGAACCGACCTGCTGTACGAAATAACGCAAACGACGATCCAGTTGATCTGATACTTCACGTTCAGTCACTTCAACACTATCTATTTCGGCATGATGTGTAAGGAGGTTTTGATAAAGTAAGTCCTCGAATATCTTACATTTCAGATCAATTCCTTCATAATCTCCGGCCTTATTCATCTGAAGAAACTGGGTTTCGATGTCAGATTTCAGAATCAGGTTATTTCCAACTACGGCCACTACTTTATCCAGCACGGGATTCTGTGCATTGAGCATAGAAAAGAAAAGATTTGTTGTCACGAAGACAGAATAAAAAAGTTTTCTCATTTAATTATTATTTCAGCGTCATTGTTTTGTATTGCATCTTTATACGAACTGACTTCCAGATTAATGATCAGTTCATTTTTTCGTTTATTGATCAAAGCTGGTTTGATCATTTCTATAGCAAAATCCAAGGGAGCATGTTCTCCTTTAATTTTGAAATCCTTAATCTTCAGAAAGTAGTAAAAATTACTGTCAGCCATTTCGATAAAACGGTTAGTCCTTAAAAATGTTTCCTGATCGGCAATTATTTCAGGCAGATATCGCTGTACCTGATCAAAACTCACCCACTTATTCCTAAAATCATCATACTTGAATGCGTTTTTATTACAATATGCATCCAATTTTTCAATATCCGAAGGTTTTTCGGACATATAAAAACGTTTTACGATATCAGGTCTGGGAGCCGATTTAGGAAGCTGGATAAAAAGTGCCTGCAGCACATTCTCGGACAAAAAATAATCGTCAAAATGCTGATTATAGTATTCTTCTAATTCTTCATTAGAAAATGTTGTGTCCAGATTTTGTTTAATGAATTCTTGTTGATATTTATAGATCAGCATAGAATTCTTGAATTCTTCAACTTCTTTAGTAATATCTTTTTCTTCGGAAGAGAGATTAGTATTAGCCAAATGTAACAAGACCTGTTCTCTGATCCATTTATCAATATACTGACGTATGAATTCGGTACTATCTGCTCCATTAAGATTGGGATACTGAGCTGCAATTTCTGACTTATACAAAAAAGCTTCTTTGTATCTGGCCAACACATTTTCCTTCTCCTCTTTCTCAAAAGAATCATTACATGAAAAAAGTATCCCGGCAAAAACAATTACCGGGAGTACCTTCAGAATATTTATTGGTTTTACTCTCAATTTAAGGTTTAATTGTTTGAAATACATCCTGATTAACCTTCACATTATATTTATTCCTCAACTCCTGTATCCATTCTTTCTCAAGATATGTCTGATAATCAGCAGTTATCAACCCTTTTGCTTCAGATAGCTTTTTAGGTTCGGGATTTACCAGAGAATGAATAATAATGATCTGTTTTTCAGAAACATCTACAAATGAAGGCAATTTGCCTTCAATCAACGTTTTGTTCTGCCAAACATCTTTATCTAAAGATTTATCATCACCTTCAGAATACAATTTCTGAGAGGCTTTGCTCACACAATTGGCTTCTTTTTTATTTAATACAGCCAAAAATGCTTTTTCGTCAAAGCCCTTAGGCAAGTTCTTTGTCAAATATTTTATTGCACTAGCTTTGCATTTTGCGTTCTCACAATTCCAATAACTTACATCAACCCGTTTTCCCCACATATAATTGTTTTTGTGTTGCTCGTAAAAAGATTCAATACCCACTGTATCCTTTACAGCTTTACTCCAAACCATTTTATCTGTGAGGTCAAACAAAAGAATACCGTCGTGATATTCCTGCATAAGATATCTGAAATCGGGGTATTTCTGATCCAGTCTTTTTTCTTCGTAATTCAAAATTTCTTTCTCTGATAATGCTTTGAAAGCACTTTCAATATTGGCTTTGTTCAGTTCAGATTTATCCCTTTTTTGCATAGACTTAAGCTGAACAATCAGGTCGTACTGTAAAAACGTTGTGTCACCTACTGTAAAAATTGGTTTGCTATACTTATTTTTCAAAGCATCATCCACATCTTTTACAAAAATAGTTGTGTCGATGGTTTTCTGAACTTCCAGAATATTTTTAGGATAAGAAATATATTTATAATCAACTTTCAATTTCTCGATTAAAGCCGTTTTACTTTTCTGATTTCGGGCATCTTTAGCAACCCTATTCTTCAAAGTCGTTTTTAGTTCATCGTATGTCCCAATGGGTTTTTCATCCACTTTTTTAATGATATGCCAACCGAATGCAGTTTTTATAGGTTGTGAAATATCACCAGTTTTAGCCAAAGCAAAGGATGCAGCTTCGAATTCAGGCACCATACGACCTGTTCCAAACCAATTGAGTTCTCCCCCTTTTTTTGCTGATGTTTTATCGTCTGAAACTTCTTCTGCTGTTTTTGCAAAATCAGCTCCATTTTTTATTTTCTCATAAATATCCCGTATTTTCAATTCAGCTTGTTTCTGTTGATCTGCGTTAGCATCTTTTGGAAGTGCGATCATAATATGAGCTACTTTCACTTCACCTTTTGATTTTCGTTTATCCACAACTTTGATAATATGATATCCGAATTTTGTCCTGACAATTTCTGAAACCTGACCTTTGGGAGTATTAAAAGCAGCCGATTCGAATGGATATACCATCTGAAAAACAGTAAAATAACCAAGATCCCCATAATTTGTTTTTGCCGAAGGATCCTGAGAAAATTTATAGGCTAAAGTATCAAAAGATTCACCAGACAGCGCTTTTTTTCTGAGATCAGAAATCAATTTGTAAGCGGCGGCTGTATCGGTTGAACTCTCATCAACATTTATTAGGATGTGACTAGCTCTAACATCCCAACACATTCTGTCGTAGGTTTCCTTCAACAACTGATCGTCGACATCTTTATCTACCAGATAAGGTGCGGCTAATTGCTTTCTATATCCCTGTAATTCTCTGACAAAAGAAGGGTTTGTATCAAGTTTTAATGCCTCTGCTTCAATCACTTTTAACTTAAAATTGATAAACAGATCCATATACTCATCCAGCGCCTTTTTGTCGTTTTTCTGGCCTTCGGGAT
>PHDH01000195.1 GCA_002840935.1 Bacteroidetes bacterium HGW-Bacteroidetes-21
GATGATACCCAGTTCGAAGAAAAGGGGTTCTTCTACCTCATGAGAGAAAAATAAAAAAAGGGCTTCGGCCCTTTTTTTTATTGCACTATATTCTGTAGTAGTACACTTGAAACATTTATACTGTAAACGTTTTCAAAATATCAATCAAGAGCGCACCAAAAAAGACATTATTGTGTTATCTTTGCAGATATTGACTCCTTATGAAAGCAATAGGTTTATTTATTATATATATTCTTGGATCGCTAACGATAAATTCTTTATTCGGACAAAATGATAGTCTTGAGCAACCAGATATCATTGATGGAGGTAAGGCTAAATTTAAGATTATTGAAGTACAATGGGCAAGTAATGTTGTATCGTACTCGTCAGAATATAGCCCCATAGAAAAATCTTCTAAACAAATTCTGGGCAAGCCCAATGTTTTACCTTTAGGAGGTCAATCATCCTGCGCCTGGACAATTAAAAAGAAAAGTTCTGATGGAATCGAGTTTATTCGTGTATCTTTTTCAACCCCTTCTCACCCAAAGCAAATTGCCATTGCAGAAAGTTATAAACCAGGAGCTATAGAAAAAATTACATTATACGGAAAAAGTCGTGGTGAAGAGCAGATTGTATTTCAAGGAGAAGCCACATTAACTTCGGATCAACCACGAATGTTAAACATCTTCTTCGCTGAAATTCCTTTTGAAGTAACAGAGGCGGAAATCAGATTAAACTCAAAGAAAGTCAACGACTTTGAAATAGACGCTATTGGGATAAGTACAAGTAAAGATACTATTAAAGCGCTCATAAATCTTCCAGCGAATGTGCATTATCAGGCTGAAAAAGAATCTCTTGGACCCAACATTAATACCGAATATGACGAACGGGCTCCAGTCATTTCGGCCGAGGGAAAAGAAATATTTTTTGTTCGAAAGTTTCATCCCATTAATGTTGGAGGAGAAAAAGACGAAGATGATATTTGGTATTCACAGTATACCAATAAAAACTGGTCATTTGCCATCAATGTAGATGAACCTTTAAACAATAAGTTTCATAATTTCGTACAGTCTATTTCTCCAGATGGAAATACCTTATTATTAGCTAATGCTTATATTAAAGATGGTTCCACAGTGTCTGTAAAACCCGGAGCATCCCTTTCATTTAAGACAAAAGAGGGGTGGTCTTTTCCTGTTGAACAACGCATCAAGGATTTCAGAAACAACAGCCCCTACGTCAATTATTTTCTATCTGCCAATGGCAAATATTTACTCATGGCAATTGAAACAGATGAAGGTTTGGGAGGGTTAGACATGTATGTCAGTTTCAGAACAGGAGAAAACACTTGGTCGAAACCAATTAATATGGGGCCAGATGTTAATACGGTAGCCAATGATTACAGTCCTTATCTGGCTACAGATGGCACAACGTTATACTACTCTACGTCAGGAATAAGTGGATTTGGCAAAGAAGATATTTTTGTTACGCGTCGTTTGGACGACAGTTGGCAAAGATGGTCAGACCCCATGAATATGGGAGAACCGGTAAATTCAACTGAATCGGATACTAAATTTTCCATGCCTGCTTCCGGGAGTTATGCATATTTTTCATCAGATAAAGGTTCCGTAGGTTTAAATGACATTTTCAGAATACTTTTACCTGATACGGTTAAACCTCAGGCAGTGGCTCTACTAAAAGGTAAAATTCAGGATTTTGAATCAAAATTACCACTAGGTGGTGCTATTATTATTTATAAAAACATGCCGGATGAGACGATCATTTTAAAAGAAACAAGTGATACGCTTACAGGTGCCTTCAACATATATTTGCCTGTAGGATATAATTATACAGCCATTGTTAAAGCAGATGGCTATGTAGATGGCAAGCAAACCCTTGATTTGACATCGATATATAACTTTTCGATTATTGAACAGCAACCCATTTTAATGGTTCGTAAAAAGAGTTTTAAAAATCTCAAAGGAAAGCTAAACGATAAACTAACCGATAATTATTTAAAAAACGCAAAAGTATCTGTTTCGACAGATTCTTTAGGGAAAAACATTGTCGCAGTGACATATTCAAACGAAAACGGCGAATTTGAGTTCACACTTGAAGATTTAGAGAATGATCAATTGTTTCTTGTCGTAGAAAAAGAGAATTACGAACAATCGGTATTTGAGCTGGAAGAAACATTTTTCGAGACAGACATGGCTTTTGATTTTGCGTTAACCCCTGAGATTAAACAAGATCAGGTTATTGAATTTCACAATATTTATTTTGGATTCGGAAGCGCAGAAGTAACCGATACTGCGACGATAGTATTAGACAGAATTGTTAAGGTAATGAACGAAAACGCTACAATTGAAATTGAACTCAGCGGTCACACCGACAGTAAATCCGGAACTGCCTTTAATCAACAATTATCTCAGAAAAGAGCAGAAAATGCTAAAGCATATATTGTTTCTAAAGGCATACCAACTGAAAGAATTGTCGCTGTTGGATATGGCGAAACACGTTTAAGAAACCACTGTGCAGATGGCGTAGATTGTACAGACGAAGAGCATGCTGTAAACAGAAGAATAGAAGTTAAAATTCTAAAAATGTAATGAAAAATATTTTAATAAAACCATTCATGGTGCTTATTGGCACCCTACTTTTCACCTCATTATTTTCACAGGAAATACCAGATAGTTTGAAGGAAAAACTTTCAGGGAAAAGCAGTTCCGAACAAATTACTTATTTAAATAAACTAGCCAACGAAAAACTCAAGTCAGCTCCAGCTACTGCATATTCCTTATCCAAAGCATCTTACCAGATCGCAGTATCTTCTGGCAATAAAAATGCAGAATTAAATACGCTTCTACTTTGTGGGAAATCAGCCCGTCTTTCTGGAAAAGCCAGCGAAGGAATTGATTACTTGAACAAAGCCATTTCTATGTTAACTTCTGCTAACCATACGCAAGGATTGGCTTCTGCTTACAACGAATTAGGGCTGGCATATAAAGAAACCGGCAAAAACAATGATGCCATTTCAGCCTTCGAAAATAGCTTTAAAAACTATGAAACACTTAAAGATAAAAAGAATCAACTACTCATTAAAAATAATATAGGATTCATCTACAACAAATCCGGGCAGTACCAAAAAGCCATTGAGACCTTCACTAAAATTGTCGAATTAGCTGAATCACTTAACGACAAGAAAGAAATTGCAACAGCTCAGAATCAATTAGGTGTCGCTTATGCCAGCTATGGAAACACTAAAGAAGCACTGGTTCATTTTAATAAAGCGAAAGAAATTGCAACGGCTCAGAACCTCTCTTCGCTTCTGGCTTCTATCAACAAAAATATTGAAAATCTGCAGAATAATATCGCAGGGAAAGAAAATTCAAAAACGACCTACGAAGAAGAAGCATCAAAACAGCAGGAAGAATACGTTTCCTCTCTTCAAAATGAATACATGAGTGTCAAACAGGAAAATCTTAAATCCATTGAAGAAATTGAAAAACTAAGTTTCGAGAATCAGGCCAAAGAATTAAAACTACATGTACTTCAGGGAGAATACGAAAAACAGTTGCTTGAAAACGAACTTAAAGAACAAAACCTGAAATTGCTTGAATCGGAAAACAATTTAAATAAAGTTGAACTGACACGCAAACAAGAAACTCTGGTTTATCAACGTAGGATATTAATAACAGTTATCATTGCCTTATTAGCACTTCTAATCCTTGTAGTTTTTATATACAGACTTTATGTAGCCAAAAAGAAGACTCTTAAAATAGTACGTGAACAAAAAAATGAAATACAAAAGCAAAGAGATATTATTCAGGAAAGTATAGACTATGCCAGACATATTCAACAGGCTATTATACCCAAACCTGCTTTAATTCAGGAACAAATTCCTGGCTTTTTCACTTTCTTACGTCCACGTGATGTCGTTTCTGGCGACTTTTACTGGTTTCACAATGAAAACAACAAGACTATAATTTCAGCCATAGATTGTACGGGACATGGTGTTGCTGGTGGTCTAATGAGCATGATTGCAAATTCACTGCTGAACAAAATCATCAAAGAGAATAAAGTATTTGATCCTGAAAAAGTACTGGAAATATTAAACAATAATATTGTTGAAACACTGGCTCAGAGTGGAGATTATTTTGACAGCGGAATGGATATTTCTGTATGTATGATTGATAAAAACACAGAGCAAATTCATATTGCATTAGCGGGTCACCGTTGCCTTGTAATTAGAAATAATGAATTACAGGAATTTGATGGCTCAGATGATGCCATTGGAGGAATGATACCCAAAATGAATCTCACCTACCAACGTCATTCCATTCCTATGGAAAAAGGACTCAGTTTGTTTATGTATAGCGATGGGTTCCCCGATCAGGACGGAATGTCTACCGGCAAAAAACTAGGAACAAAAGCCTTTACCGAAATGATTATCAAATTGTCTAATGAAGATCCGACAATTATTCCGGAGAAACTTGAAAAGAACCTCACAGAATGGATGGCTGGCAAAAAACAAGTAGACGATATTCTGGTTACTGGATTCAGAATCTAATCCTATTTAGGATTGATTTTACTGCCTGTCAAAGACATACATAATTAAATTGGCACCCATTTTCAAGGCAGCCATTCTTTTTTCAGGAGGATCATTATGCACAGCCTCGTCTTCCCAGCCATCCCCCAAATCGGTTTCGTACGAATAAAAACAAACCAATGTTCCCTGATAAACCAACCCAAATCCTTGAGGTGCCTTGTTGTCATGTTCATGAATCTTAGGAAGACCTTTATCGAAAGAATATTTCTGTTTATATATGGGATGTGTAAAGGGTAATTCGACAAAATCAAGTTCGGGAAAAACTTTTTTCATTTCACGTCTCGCAAACTCGTTAAGACCGTAATTATCATCAATATGCAAGAATCCTCCCGAAGTTAAATACGTTCTTAAATTGGAAGCTTCCTGAGCAGAAAAAATGACATTTCCGTGCCCGGTCATGTGAATAAAAGAATAGTTGAAGATATCCGAACTCCCAACATCCACAGTAACCGGTTCGGGGTTAATCGAAGTCCCCATTTCCTTATTGCAAAACTTAATGAGATTAGGCAAAGAAGTAGGATTGGCATACCAATCGCCTCCACCCCTATACTTTAACAATGCAATTTGAACTGTTGTATTTTGAGCCTGTAAAAAAACAACAAATAATAATAAAATTAAAACGTTAAAGATTTTCATGAAAATGAATTTTCGTATCGCCTTTACTTAGAAGCATAAAGGGCAAGATTTGACTAATTAATACTTTTCAACTTATCTTTTAATGTCTCCAACATTTTTTGTTGATCCTCGATCTCTTTCTTTTTATTCTCCTGATTTGTAAGATTTGTCTTTATATCTTCTTCTGCCTTCTTTATCTTTTCATTATACTTGACAATATCCTGATGAAGATTTTCATTTTCAGAAACAAGTTTTTTCTGGTCAGACTCCATATTTGAGAATAGTTTCTCGGCAGCTTTAATCTGCTCTTTGACTCTTTCTTCAGACGATTTTTTAGCAAACTCCTGAATAATTTTTTCCATTTTTTTTGACAATTCACTATGAGAGGAAGAACTCATATATGCGCCTCCTAAATCAACGGCCACATACATCACTGTATGCCCCTCACTGTTTTCTTCGAAATGAGCATAAATATCTACTGGATTATTGTCATTAAAGTCTTTCATTAGAACATTATCTGCAAATATTTCGTCTTTGTTTCCCGACGTTTTTCCTTTATAATCACGCATCAGATCTTCCCATTCTTTAGATACTGTTTTTGCATTAGCCTCATAGACAGTCGTCTTTAAAGCGCTTTGTTTACCTGATTTAAAATTATAGGAAGTTTCATCTACTTTAATTTTGCGTTGACCCAAAACAAAAATTGAAGTCAGAAAAAGTATCGAAAACAATGTGATTGATTTCATATGCTATTGATTTTTTACAAATTTAATCATTTTTCGATTAAGTCAGGAATTCATTTCGTTGTAAAGCGTTAAAAAGAAAACAGCGACACCGCCTAAGCAGTATCGCCGTTTTACAAACCAGCTATGAAACCTATTCTTTTACAAAAGTTCTTTGTATATGTGTATTAGCTCCTATGATTTGAATTACATAGTAACCCTTAGCATAGTTACCAATAGGAACCAACACCATATCAGAACAATTATTAATACGATCAACTAAATTTCCTTGAATGTCATAAATATTAAGCGAAACCGTTTCTGATATTCCGGTTACTTTTAACATTTCACTAGCAGGATTGGGATAAATGGTAAAAGTTTCAGACAGATTGAGGATATTACTATTAACCATGGTTTCGCAAGTATTATTGAATTCGCCAACGGAATTTGGTTGATTTGCTACGATAGATAAATTTGTATACGCCGGTCCATCCCAGTAGAACTGACTGTTCAAGAAAGACACCAGCATATGACGAACACTGGCAGTAACATTATCACGTCCAATGGAACCAACAGGCTGACTGGGATTACTATAATCGCCAAATCCTCCATGTCCTACTCCATTAAAAAAGACCCACGTTTTACAATCAACCGATGTAAATTTGCTTGTGTAAGCAGTTTCAGCTACATCATTTGTTGTTCCTACAAATGTAACTGAAGTTTCGTCTTCGCTGCCACACATTAACAATGCTTTACCTGTATAATTAGTCACATTTTGTGCCCCAAGACCAAAAATTCCCGGATTAGGATAAGATGCCATATAAACAATCGCTTGAATTTCAGAAGGACGGTCAATTATAATATCAGTTGCATTCATTCCCCCATTAGAATGACCTGAGACAATAAAACGATTCAAATCAATATACTCGCTCATCCAGCCAGAACCAGAATTAACCTGTGTTTTAATCCAATCATGCATACTTGTAAATAAAGTACCATTAGGACCACCCGAAGTATTGTTCATTATGATTACGACATAACCATACGAAGCTAAGTGTTGCCAATATAAATCGTAGGAATGTTTTGTAATATAAACTGTGCCGGAATTTGCCCCTGGCTGAAATAAAACCGTTGGAAAAGGTCCATTTTGAGAATTACTGGGTCTAAAAACTAGAATATCAGGAGTAGTTGTCATGTTTGAATCCATCACTACAGTGTAGGGTCCATTTCCATAATAAGGTGAATTAAGCGGATCAATCTGCGAATAAACAGTTGATATACTCACGATTAATAAAAATAAAAGCAAATATTTTTTCATCTTTTTTCTGTTTAGGTTTATGCAAACATACAAAGAATTTTGAACTTTTTATCATTCGATTCAATTATTTTAATATTTTTATTAACAAATAATTATCTAAAGCGTTTTAGTCATTATTAGAAACTGTTTTGATTTTAATAAAACGTGAATTTGGATCCCAGAGGGATCAAATATTTATAAAAAATACAATTTCAA
>PHDH01000196.1 GCA_002840935.1 Bacteroidetes bacterium HGW-Bacteroidetes-21
AGTCCTGAAACACTTCCTGTAAAACAATATGCGATTTAATTTCGTGTTTCCACCCCAAATGATATGTAAAATACTGTATCGTTAGATCGAGTAACTCCCTGCGCAATTTCAGACTGCCAGAAATGCCGACGGATGCCGAAAAATCAGAATCCAGCGCATTGGAGACTAGTGCGGATAATGGCAAAGGACAAATTTCCTGTCCATAAACTCCATTTGATACAAAACAACCGTTAACCAAGTCAAATTTTGGTGCTTCTTCATTATGAAAATTATTCCGGGGACAAATGCCTAAAATCCGGCTGAGTTTCCATAAAAAGATGATATGAAAATCCGGCGGACATGTTTCAGACAACTCCAAAAACTTCAATGCATTTTCGACATACTCAAACTGATTGGGATCAGGCTGCGACTCAATATAGGTATGATTCAGGACTTCGGCAAGGAACATACAAACGGCAGATTTCAGGGGATCCGACACCATTGAATGCAGAGGTAAAACCGGTATGGCTTCCTGGATACGGAACATCCCCTTTTGCTTGGAACCCACCACCATGTCGAGCAAACTGAGAGGGTGTAAAAACGAAGATCTCAGACCGCTTCCACGCTTATGCAGATTACCTGCCATGCACGAAACCAGCCCGTACTCCCTCGAATACAAACGTACAATCGACGAATTATCCGTATAAGGAGTAACTCTTAGTACTATGGCTCTTAGATTTTCCTGCATATAATATGGAAGGTCAAATTTACAATTAAAAAGCCAGCCTTGAAAAAATAATTATTTTCTTGAACAGTCTTCAATAACCTTATTCAGCAATTCTTTCATTTCAATACCAAATTTGGCTGCCTGTTGTGGAATGATACTAAATTCGCTCATACCAGGAACGGTGTTTATTTCAAGGAAATATAGTAAATCATTTTTCACAATATAATCGACCCTGACTATGCCTTTGCAATTCAGTAAATCGTATATTCTGGAACAAAGTTGCTGACATTCGTCGCGAAGACTATCGGGAATTTCGGCAGGAGTTACTTCGCGGGTCACCCCAGGCAAGTATTTCGCTTCGTAGTCGAAAAATTCGCGTTGAGTAATAATTTCGGTCACGGGAAAAAGCAAAGTTTCAGAAGACGATTTAAAAACGCCACAGGTAATTTCTCTACCCGCAATAAATTCTTCAACAATTACCTGAGGATCTTCTTTAAAAGCCTCTTCAACAGCAGACATGAAACTACCCGCCTCTTTCACTTTAGTTGTTCCAAAACTGGAGCCACCATTATTGGGTTTGACAAATACGGGCAAACCAAGTTCTTTAATAATAGCATCGGCTTCAATACTTTGACCCTTTTTCAACAGAACACTTTTAGCTGTAACAATACCGAATTTTTCGAGATAAGTTTTGCAAAAGTATTTATTGAAAGTCAGTGAACCCGTCAATGTATCGCAGGTTGAATGAGGAATACCCGCAGTTTCGAGATAGCCTTGTAACAGACCATCCTCACCGGGAGTTCCATGTATAATAATGTAAGCAAAATCGAATTTTATCTTCTCCCCCTTCAAAGTGATACTGAAATCATTTTTATCTACCAAAACTTCTTCTTTACCACTCAAAAACCATTTGTCTTTGGAAATATCTATAATATATCCGTTGTATTTCGATTTATCAAGCCAATGATGAACCTGTGCTGCACTTTTAACTGAAATCACTCTTTCGCTTGAATATCCTCCGGCAAGTATGGCAATATTTTTCATGACAATTAATTTCTAGCAATTTAAAGCCATATGAAACAGAATTTCGACATAACCTGAAAAAAAAATAAAAAAGATTTAAACACATACCTCGCTGAATTTATGACAAATACATATTTATTGCACAATTTTAATCCTTAATTTTCGCTCGCACGTATACAAAAACATAATTTTTACGTAAAAAAGTTAGTACATTTAAGGTAAACAAAAACGAAAGTTTATGGCAAAGAAAGTGATATCCTCGACAGACATGCAAAACAAGACAGATCTGAAAAACTATGTTCAAAATGTTATTAACGGAAATCAGCGATTTGAAAACGTGTTTCAGTCGGTCTCCCGTATGATATTGGATCATCCGGACAGTATTGAAAAAGTGACCGTTAACGGCAGGTCGACATACGATTTTAGCGTATTTCGTGCAGGCAAGAAGCATATTATAGGAATGTATGATGAGATTAATTCTTTTGTTTCCTTTGTCAAGGATGCAGCCGAAGGAGGTTCATCTCAGGAAATGGCTTTTGTGTTGATTGGAGAGCCAGGCAATGGTAAAACCTATTTTGTTGATTTTCTATCTGGACTCTACCGTAACTTCGTTTCTATGCCCGGGAATAATCGTTATACTTTTTCTTTCACCAATCTGGATAAAACCGGACGCTATGGGAAAATTAAGGAAATAGAATCCCAGACATATGAAGATCCCATAGTGCTTGCCATGAATCTTTTTGAAGAAAAGGCAAATAATCAAGAGTTCTTATCAAAATTAGGAGCTGCCGACAAGCAAATAGAAACCTATTATAAAAATTACCGCAGTCTGGGTTCTTGTTCCTATTTCATCCTCAATCAACTTCTCGAGATGTACGGCGGAGATATTCAAAAAGTACTCGACAATCACATTACTATAAACAAAGTCCCGGTGAGCGAATCCAGAGGCACTTTGACCGGCAAATATGCCGCCAAGGATAAAATCACTTCATCTGCTGTTGATTTGCTAGGCGACGAGTCTATTTCCCGACTGCTGCATTTGGCAGACAGCGATCATCCTTATCGTTTCGATCTCCGTCGTGGTGCTCTGGCAAGAGTAGCCGGTGGCGGTATACATTTTGCCGACGAGGTTTTCAAAAATAAGCGCGATTTAGTACAAGTCTATCTGGGAGTCATACAGAACCGCACCATTGAAATTGAAGGTTACCGCTGGCCACTCGACACATTAATAGTTGCCACCAGTAATAACGCTGAATTCGCACGCTTTCTGGAAGAAAAAGAGCAGGCACCTATCGTCGACCGTTGCCGTCTGACTTACATGTCGCACAACACCAATATGCGTCTTCAGGAGAAGCTGACAGGATTTGCTCTGGGAAGTCTCGAAAAAACAACATTTACTGGCAAAAAGATGCACATCGATCCCAACTTGAATTATGCCATTTCTGTTGCTTTCATCCTATCCCGTATGCCAGCATCCGACAAACTCACCCCGGTTGAAATGATGAAACTGTCGGCAGGAGAAGTCGCCGGAGAAAAAAGCATCCGTACACTGGCCGAAGTGATCAGCGAATTAAACACCGACCCCGATATCACCAAACGATTCGGTCAAAAAGGACTGGGACACCGTAATCTGGGCCGTGCCATTCAAATGTTGCTCGAAACCAGCGAGACACAGGAAGGCGAATGTATGTATGCAGGGGATGTATTTAATGCCATCGATAAAGTCATCCTCGATTATGTACAGGATTCCAACGACAGAATAAAATACCAAAACGACCTCAAACTCGCCCGCAAACTATACCGGGAGAATGTCATGACCTCCATATTCAATGCATACATGGACGAACCCAACGCCATCGAAAAAGATGTCATGAATTATGTCAATATGATAATTGGTATTGATGCTAAGAATTTGGGATCTGATCGCCTTTGGACATATCAGGATCCTCAATCAAAAAAACTGATCTCCATTAAAATAGATGAAAAATTCATCAATAGCGTTGAAGAAAGAATGGGGCTTAAGAGCAACGAACAAAAACAAAGCTTCCGCACAACTATCACTAAGATCTATGGTCAAAAAATGATTACAGACCCCAATTATAACTTCATGGACAACAATAATCTGGTCAAAGCAGTCACCGATGTCCGCCTGAAATCTGATATTGCCGGTGCCGGAAGTCTTGTGGGAGCACTTTCTAACCGCACCAATGAGGATAATCAAAAACTATACAGCAGAATGATCAACTCTATGGCAGGAAAACTAGGATATTGCAAAACCTGCGCTGAAAAAACGATAGAATATTTCTGCACACAAGACGATGCCAATTAGCTCGTTTTAAATACTTAATAATTAAATTTTGAATGTATAGAGCTAATATCAATTTTTGCAAAAAGTATCGAGACAGCCAAAAAGAATAAAATTGCATCTAAAAAATGAACCTATAAGCACTTAATATTTAACACTTAATGATTAATACTTAATGAAAATACAGTCTGACATATTATTTTACTGTTCAAAGTTGAATTTTAACTTTTACTTAAGATGTTTTTCATTTGGTATTATGCGTTTTTATGCAACGTGTTTAAACTAAAATCTAATGGAAAGTCCTGAAAAGAATAAAAATAGCAGCCCTCCTTCGCACGAAGAGATTATGAGAAGAGAGTTGGAGATTATTGCCGGAATCAGACAGGGCTATTTACCTCCGGAAAATCTCCCGGGAATATATACTAAGTCCGACTGGAATGTACTGCCTGGATATTTTAATCTGGTTCCCGATTACAAAACTTTGCTAAAATCGTTGGAAGACCTACTCGATTACGATAAGAAAAGAGAAGAAGATGGATTTCCTCGCCGCATACGATTGGGCAAACTGATAAAACCTTCCCGTAATGATAAAAGTAAAGTGGTTGTAGTACCGACTTCTACCGAGCCTAAGTTTTATCACGATGATAGTATCACAGAAGACAACGAAGAAACTACAGGTGGCAGTGGCGAAGGAGAAGAAGGAGAAGTTATTGGACAGCAACAGGCTCAGCCTCAAAAAGGGGAAGGAGAAGGACAAGGAGCAGGTCAGGGTGAAGGCACCGATCACGATGTTAGTTCTGAAGCTTTTGATCTGGGAAAAATACTGACAGAAAAATTCAGTCTGCCTAATCTTCAGAACAAAGGCAAGAAAAGAGCCTTCAGCAAATACACTTACGACCTGACAGATATAAACAGGGGTTTTGGCCAATTGCTCGATAAAAAAGCGACCCTCAAGCGTATCATAGAGACAAACATACTCCTTGGCCGGATTGACAAAGACAAGCCTTTTGATCCCGAAAATCTGCTGATAGGTCCCAAAGACCATGTTTACCGTATCCTGTCGAAAGAAAAGGATTTCGAGACACAAGCGGTGGTATTTTTCATCCGCGACTATTCGGGCTCTATGCAAGGAGCACCGGCAGAAACCATTTCTACCCAGCACCTTTTTATTTACAGTTGGCTGATGTACCAATATCAGAATAATGTACAAACCCGTTTTATTCTGCATGATACTGGCGCCAAGGAAGTCCCCGATTTTTATACCTATTTTCAGTCGCAGGTCGCTGGTGGAACACGTGTTGCTCCGGCATTCCAAATGGCATTGGATATTATTCTGAAAGAGAACCTGCATAAAGACTTTAACATTTACATTTTTTACGGCACCGATGGAGACGACTGGGATAATGACGGCAAGGAACTCAAAGAAGTCATTACAACTCTTCTTTCCCTGACAAATCGTATAGGAATTACTGTAGCCAAAAACTCCTGGGGAGGAACCGGACAAACCATCGTAGAAAAAAACATGACCGATTCCGGCATATTACTAAAATATCCCAAACTCATCCGCCTTGATTCTTTTGATGCCAGCGGAAGCAACGAAGACAGAATAATAGAAGGTATTAAAAAATTGGTAAGCGACACTTAACATTTGTACTATGAATCTGATAGACCAACATACTAAGAAAATCATGGAAGAATGTAAAGTTCGTGCCCGGGCAGCAGGACTTACTTTCGACAAAGAAACGCTGGAATATATTGTAACCAACAAAGACATGCTGGAACTTTCGCCCAAAGTCATGATTCCCACTTTGTACGATTACTGGCTTTACGATGTGGAAGTTCTGAAAGAATTTGGAAAATATAAGCTCTACCCTTCTAACCCGTACGAAACAGTAATTAATTCGCGCCCCGCTATTTCTTTTTACAACGACAATAACCCCGACTGGATGAATATTATGATATTCTACCATGTCATTGCCCATATCGATTTTTTTCAGAACAACACCCTGTTTGAACAAACCTGGAACGATGACTTTGTTGGTGTTGCTTTGGCCGACAAACGTTTGATAGAAGAGTATCGTAAAAAATACGGACGCTGGGCCGATTATGTCATCGAATTTTCGCGCAGTATAGATAATATTACCGGCTATTTTAAATCCTTATCGGGACTAAACTATCCCGGACACCTGGACCCCGAAGAAAAAGTCAATTATTACTTTAATACTTTTCTTCCCGATGTGCTGAAGAAGCATGATTCTGAAATCACTAAAGAACTTGATAGGTATAATACACTCATTGAAACTTCAGGAAAAGAAGCCATCGAGATATTCTTTAGGGAAGTAAGAATTAAACATCCCGAGTTTCAGGCTGGCTTTGAAAAGTATGAATACGACGAATCACCTTATCACGACGTGCTCCTGTTCATTCGCGATCACTCCCCTTTCCTGAAAAAAGAAGAAAACGGCTGGATGAAAAGCATAATCACCATTATACATAACTCAGCTCAATATTTCGCACCTCAGATACGTAGTAAGATTGCCAATGAAGGCTGGGCAAGCTACTGGCACGATAAACTTTTCATCTCCGACAACCGCATTCAGGGACATGAAAGCGATTATGCCCGTCTTAATGCAGGTGTGACTTCACTAAGCCGCGTTGGACTCAATCCCTATGCCATCGGACTACGCTTATACCAGTATATTGAGGACATGGCAAATAAAGGAAAACTAAGTTATAACTTTCAGAAAATTCGCTCCATAGAACAACGGGATGCATTTAATCAGCATACCGGAAAAGGTCAGGATGCCATTTTTGAAGTCAGACAAAAGTTCTCCGACTTTATGTTTGTTAATACTTTTGTAGATCAGGATTTTGTCGACAAACACAGTTTATTCGTTGTGGGCAAACACCTTGACGAAAAGAAGGGTGTTATTGAATACTATATTAAAAGCAAAAAGGCGGCCGACTACAAAAAAATGCTGATTGATAGTCTCTATCACCCACCCCATATTGTAATCAACAAAGAACTCACGACTGAAAAAAGACTATATCTTGTCCATAATTTCGAAGGCAAACAGGTATATCCCGCATATATTCCCGATGTACTTGTAGGACTTGAATATCTTTGGGGTGGCGAGGTAAAACTCGAAACGACCGAAATCATTCCCGAAAAAGAAAATGAAGAAATTGTTGGTTACAACTACAGAACTGTAATGTATTCCTGTAAGAACAAAAAAGTATCTAAAACAATACCAAAAAATGGCCAGTAAACGAAAAAAAGTGGAGCATATTGAGCATGTCAATCAACGGGCTCAGAAACTAGAATCGTTGTTTAAACTCAGCAACGAGATCAGGCAGCGTGAAAATCGTTTTCCATTA
>PHDH01000197.1 GCA_002840935.1 Bacteroidetes bacterium HGW-Bacteroidetes-21
CAATCACAAAGTCAGGTTCTTTAAGTTTTTTCAGAAAAGGTTCTATGTCTTCTCTTTTATACTGGGCTTTATTTCTCTCAAAAGGTATTCTGAAAGTTAGTGTTGAATTTTCTGCAGTGGGAATATAATCACCACCACTAATGATTACTGTATCAGCCAGTAATTCTATCGCATCGTCATACACAATAGCACCTTCGTTGGTAAATGTTTTGGAAATATTACGACAGACCCTTTTATCAAGATAAATTAAAAGATTAATTTCATAAGGCTCTGTAATACCTTTGGGAATCGGACCAATTTTAACATCCAGCTTTTTCTTTGCCTCTTTAGGGTCTTTAATCATGTTTTTCTTCGCCATTTTAGCCGACGAAAATTTCTTCATCATGACTCCTTTATTCACTCTGTTAAAATCGACAATATTCTCTTCTCCACAAACATATTGGGCTGGCTGAATAAAATCAATAACAATTCCATCTCCTGGGTTTTTCAACACTTTTTTCAAAGTCTGATAATTATCTGTTTTAAAATAAACAAAGCCACCCTCAACATAAATCCCTTGTTGCAATGCTTCTATATTTCGAAACTTATCACATTTCTTACAAGTTTTAGCATCGTAGCCTTTTAGTCCATACTTCTTTTTCGTATAGGGAACAGCCATTTGTCCACGCTTAGCTGCACCATTATTATATATCTGAAAATTCCCAAAGACGATAGAAAAATAAGTTTTCTTTTTAGCATCATCTGGAGTGGAACCTAATCCAACTAACATATAAGCTGGATTATTTATAACCCTCAATGTTTTTTCATCGGCAAACCACTTGGCAAGAATTTCGTTGGCAGCTTGTATATACGTAACGACTTCTTTTCCTTTAGTAATATTAGCCTTAGAAATAAGCTCTTCGGCGCGAACAGATCCGCCATAATATTTGACTCTCATCCCGACATTCTTCTTCTTACCACTTTGATCCGGAGTAACAGTATTTTGAAATGACATATATTCGCTCTGATCTTCGGCTGCATTCTGAAGAATATTATCGATTACTAATGTGTCAAGCTTTAGTTTTTTCCTTAATTCATTTATTTTATAAAGTATATACCCATTAAAAAGTTCAGGTTGAAAATTTTCGGGATCTACCGGCACATTATATACAGAAGTATCTCTGGTCTGGGAAAAAACGGAAGACATCATAAGTCCCAGACTTAAAACAAATATTAGCAAAAACTTCATGAGCGTCAAATTTGTTGTAAAGTAATAAAATTTACCCCAAAATTGTTCTGCTTTCACAACAGATGTTAAAAAAAAGGCTTTTTATTAACAATTGTTGCATTTTTTTACGCTATCAAACGAATGGATTATCTTTGTCATTATACAAACGATTATGATAGCAGCTCAGGAATTACGCAAAAAAAATATTTCGGAATATCTTTTATACATGTATCACATCGAAGATGTAATAAGAAGCTTTGATATGGATCAAATAAAAATTCAAAAATATATTATAGAAAAATACACATCTGAAGCTAATATTCAAGATATTGAAGAATGGTTTGCCGGTATTATTGGTATGATGAAAACCGAAAATAAAATTCAAAAGGGACATATTACTCTGTTAGATATGTTGATTAATGAATTGGAAGGATTTCATCTTAGACTAATGAATTCTGAAGAGGAAGATTATAAAACAAGTTATAATAAGGTCAACAATATAGTTACAGATATTGTTTCTCGGGCAAATAGCACTGAAAATCTCCGGATCACTGAAATCTGTCTGAATATTATGTATTGGTATCTTATGCAAAAGCTAAGCAAACATGAGATTTCTGATTTGCAATTAAAACAGATTAAAACGGTTTCGAATTATCTGGCGTTACTCTCAAGTTACTTCTACAAATACGAAAATGGCTTGTATGAAATTTCTTAATTCTCAAACCATAGTAATTGCAGGTGCCGGAAACGTTGGCTGGCATCTCGCTATCGCATTATCAAAAGCAGGATGGAACATTAAAAATATATACAGCAAAAATATTCGTAACGCTAAAAAGCTGGCCTCAAGAGTGAATAGCATTGCGACTATAGATTTTCATGAAATATACTCAGCCGATATCATCATTTTCTGTCTCCCCGACGATGTACTCCTTCAAAAACTTAAAACAATATATATCCCTGCAGGAAAAATCCTTTTACACACCTCTGGAAGTCTGGGTATTGATGTTTTCAATTCAATTTCTGTTAATTACGGTTCATTGTATCCACTCCAGACTTTTAAAAAAGGGAATGATGATCTTGATTTTTCAACTATCCCCGTTTTTGTCGAAGGGAGCAATAAAAAGACAATCAGTATCCTTCAAAAACTCGCAAAATCGATTTCAGATAGCGTACAACAGGCAAATAGCCAACAGAGATTATTCCTACATATTGCGGCTGTCTTTGCCTGCAATTTTTCGAATCAAATGTATTGTCTGGCGGAGGAAATATGCAAGAAACATAATATTGATTTTCAACTATTGGTTCCACTCATTTTACAGACTGCAATGAATACAAAAAAGATCTTGCCTTCACTAAATCAGACAGGACCTGCTAAAAGAAAAGATATGGCTGTTATTGGCAAACATCTCGAAATCCTTTCAGCATATCCTGAACTGAAAGATATGTATTCTTCGATTACAAATAGTATATTTGTAAGAAATAATGAGGATGGCCATGCCTAACTTTAAAGAACTATTACCCGGGGTAAAAGCATTTGCTTTCGATGTAGACGGAGTCTTTTCCGGAAATATTTATATTACAAATTCTGGCGAACAACTCAGAAGCATGAATATCAAAGATGGCTATGCCTTACAACTAGCTATAAAAAAAGGATTTCCTGTTGCCATCATCACAGGTGGACAGTCGGACGCTATAAAACATCGCTTTGAAGGGCTGGGAGTGACTGATATATACATGAAATCTTCATGCAAAATTGACGATTACAAAGATTTCCTTTTTAAGTACGATCTTAAACCTGAAGAAGTCATGTACATGGGCGATGATATTCCGGATTTCGAAGTCATGAAAAAAACGGGCGTTCCGGTATGCCCTGCCGATGCTGCCGAAGAAATTAAATCTCTGTCTTTATATATTTCTCACGTTAAGGGCGGCGAAGGGTGTGTGCGAGACGTAATAGAACAGGTGCTTCGCGCGCAAAATTTATGGATGGATTCACAAGCATTTCACTGGTAATCATATGAATAACACACTATCGAACATTTTTAAACTAATCCGGTACAAAAACCTGATTATGATAATACTTACCCAGTATTTTATGCGGTATTTGATTATCGTTCCCTTGCTAAAAGTAATAAATCTGGAACCTCAATTCAGTAATTTAAACTTTATGCTACTGGTTTTGGCTACCACTTTAATAGCCGCTGCCGGATATGCGATAAACGACTATTTTGATCGAAAAGTAGATTTGGTGAATCACCCTGATTCGGTTTTGGTGGGCACTAAAATTCCTCGAAGAATGGCCATGACTCTAAATAATACTTTTAATGCCATTTCTATTCTTGCTGCTTTTTACATTTCATGGCGCATAGGACATTTTAATATGGGTTTTATTTTTGTCCTGATAACTGGTATACTATGGTTTTATTCTGCAACTTATAAGAAATGGTTCCTGGTAGGAAATCTGATTGTTGCCGTTTTTTCGGCTCTAGTTCCATTTTTTGTGCTTTTGTATGAAATTCCACTTCTAAACAATCTTACAACAATTGGTGAAAATGAAGTTGGAATTATCAGTCTCATATTCATTTATATTACGGGATACTCTTTTTTCGCTTTTATGACCACACTTTCCCGCGAAATTATTAAAGATATTGAGGATATTGAAGGGGATCGTTCCTACGGTCGGAAAACGATGCCCGTTGTAACCGGCATCAAATTCACTAAATCAATCGTTATTGCTATCAATACCTTTATAGCTGCTGCGGTTATTTATGTGTCCTGGTTTTTCTTTGGCGACTGGATTTCACTAACATACTCCATACTTTTTATTGCCATTCCTTTTTTAGTGACTGTTTATTTACTGATAAGGGCTCGCGAAAACAAGGATTATCGCTTAATTGGCAATTTTATTAAAGTGATTATGTTATCTGGCCTCTGCTATGGCATACTTATCCCCTTTCTTATATGACCCTGGCTACACTTCTTTCGGGTAAAAGACTTATTCTTGCATCTCAATCTCCACGCCGAAAACAACTGTTAGCAGGTTTGGATATCCCTTTTGAATCGATTGTTTTAGAAAGTCCTGAAGAACTTTTTCCAGAAGAGCTTCACTCTGCCGAGATTGCTGAATAATTAGCCCGCGCAAAAAGTGACTTCTACGTTTCCCGTCTTAATCCTGATGAAAACACCATCATTCTCACTGCAGATACCATCGTATGGTTCAATAATAAGGTGTTGAATAAACCCCAATCAAAAGAAGACGCCATTAGTATGCTAACACAACTGTCAGGAAATACACACGAAGTATACACTGGCGTTTGTATCTATTATCAGAATGAATTTCATACTTTTTCTTCCCTTTCTAAGGTCGAATTTGCTGATCTCGATGCAGAAGAAGTTGAGTATTATGTAGAGCAATATAAACCCTATGATAAAGCAGGCTCCTATGGAGCGCAGGAATGGATTGGTTATGTCGCCATCAAACATATTGACGGATCCTTTTTTAATGTCATGGGACTTCCAATACGAATGGTTTACAACGATTTAAAAAATATTCTTTCCAAATAATTTCTATGCGTTTCGATATTATTACGGTATTACCTGAACTTCTGGAGAGCCCTTTTGCTCATTCTATCGTGAAAAGAGCCAAGGAGAAAAACCTGGTCGAAATCCACATCCATAATCTCAGGGACTACTCCAAAGGAAAAAACAGGCAGGTTGATGATTACCCTTTTGCTGGCAAAGGAGGTATGGTACTCATGATTGAACCTGTTGACAAAGCCATAAGTCATTTAAAAAAAGAACGGGTTTACGACGAAATTATTTATACGTCGCCCGATGGAGAACTCTTTAATCAGAATATTGCCAACAGTTTGTCATTAAAAGGTAATCTGATTATTCTCTGCGGACATTACAAAGGAGTTGATCACCGTATACGCGAACATCTGGTGACACGTGAAATAAGTATTGGCAATTATGTCCTTACCGGAGGTGAACTCGCTGCAGCTATCATGGTAGATGGAATAGTACGACTAATCCCCGGTGCTATTGGAGATGAATCCTCTGCCCTCTCCGATTCGTTTCAGGACAACCTATTGGCTCCTCCAGTATACACTCGCCCTGCGATATACAATGGATGGGAAGTCCCGCCTGTATTATTATCAGGAAATGAGAAAGAAATTGATCAGTGGAAACATCAGCAATCGATAGAAAGAACTCAATTGCTTAGACCCGAATTGTTGAAATAATTACATCATTTCTCTGCAAAATTTATTAACTATAGAATACCTCATTAATATAGATTATCAGAATCTTTCCCTGTATTGTAATGATTTGAATAATTTCATCTATAAACAACTGTATTCGTTATGTAAAAATAAAATGTTTTATAACAGTTTAAATTAATAAGTATATAACTCATAATTAATTTGATTCTTAAATTATTATTGCCAATGATTTTGAAATAGAAATAATTTGACGATTTGTTAAAAATGTTATATTTTTATTGCATAAACAAATCTAATATTATGAATACTATTAATAAAAGTAAGTTATTTCCATTATTCTTTGTCTTAATCTTTTTTTGCACAGTTGTAAAAGGACAAAAAAATCCAGTATTAATCGATTCAAAGAAAGTAATTAAGGAAGGTATTGATTTTTTTGATGAAGGAAAATTTAACGATGCAAAAGAAAAGTTTTTACAAGTTCAATTCCCGGATTCTAACTATTATTGGGCTCAGTACGAATTAAGTATGGTCTATTTAAATGACTCTTTATACGATCAGGCTATTGATATATCCAGAAAATCAATTGAAGGAGGAAGTACTGAATCTGCACATTATAATATATGGGGAACTTCGCTGGATCATCAAAAGAAACCTGAAGAAGCCATTGAAGTTTATAAAAAGGGAATCTCTCGCTATCCATATAATGATGTACTTTGGTTCAATCTGGGAATTGTTTATGAAGGGGCAAAAGACTATAAAAATGCCATAGAAACATATAAGAAGCTTCTCAGTTTTTCACCTTTATCTGCATCTACCCATTTAAGACTTGCAAGAATCTGTGTACAAGAAGGTCTATATACACAAGCCATTTTGAGTTATTCAATGTTTTTAATTATTGAACCTGATTCGAGAAGAAGTTTAACCGTTTTGGTTGAGTTTAACAATTTATGCAATGGTAGTTTGGTAGATGCCGGAACTGAGAAAAATAATGCCTTAAAACAGGAGTTAGAGGATATCGACTTACTTGTAACCAATCAGGTAGCTTTAAATAACAAGTACAAAGTTCCCGGCAAATTCGGATATGCTTTTGTAAAACAATTGTATCTGATAATGGACAAAATTTCAGAAACTCCGAGTCCATCTCCCGATTACTTTTCAGCATTTTACGTCCCTGTATTTAAAGATATAAAAAAAACTAATTCTTTCGAAACACTGGCTTTGCTTTTATTGGCTTCAAGTGACAATGAAGATATTATGAAGCAAATCTCAAAGAAAAAGAGTGAGATTATTACATTTAGAGAAAAATGCCTTAAAATAAATTCAAATAATCATTCCAATTACGAAGTTGATTTATATGGGAAAAAGCAAATCCTAACAAATTGGTATTACAAGAATTTAAAAATTAATGCCTTTGGTAACGAGAACGTGAGAAAGCAAAATGTAGGTGACTGGCTTTATATTGATTATAACGGATCAGTTAAAGCGATGGGGCATTATAGTAACGAGGGCTTGAAAACTGGAATGTGGACTTTTTGGAATGAAAACGGAGACACTTTAAAAACTATTACATATAACAACGATAAAGCCGATGGCCCATACTGTATTTATAAAGAAGGGGTAAGAAATGAGAAAGGAACTTACAAAAACGATCTTCTAGACGGTGATATTACAGAATATTTTCCTGACGGTTCAGTCTCATATACCTCAAAATACGTCAACGATAAAAGAAATGGTGAAGTAAAAAAGTACTTTAGAATTGGCACCCTGAAATTAGAGAATAATTTCATAAACGATTTGGCAGATGGATTATATAAGGAATACTATCCAAATACAAAATTATATAAAACAAGTCTCATTAAGGAAGGAAAATACGATGGCAACTATAAAGAGTATTACGAAGACGGTCAACTGAAAAAGGATGCTGATTATAAAAACGGAACATTTGCAGGAGCATATAAGACATATTTCAGAAATGG
>PHDH01000198.1 GCA_002840935.1 Bacteroidetes bacterium HGW-Bacteroidetes-21
AAAAACAATAGGGTACCACTGTCTTCTCTTTCCAAAGATTCGATCATATTTTTTGACGCTTCAATGGATTTGTAATTATCTTCAACTAAGGAATTTATAGCATTACTTAAATGAGTAAATTCATAAATCGACATGGCGCCTGCTACCATTAACATGGCAATAATAACAAAAAATCCACCCAGGATTTTGAATTTTATTTTCATAGAAGTAAAGGTTTTGAAAGCCTAACTAAAATTGAACTTAGAAACGAATGTTCTCATTTTAATAAGTGGTTGGCTAACCGAATAATTTTGAGCAAATATATGCATTAAAGTCTTCCATTATTCTCACTTATTAAAATATTTTTTTCTAAATGAGCATAGAATAAAAATATTTTAGAAAAAAGCCCTGAACTCAATCGTACCGGCATGAACAGTTTTGCTCTCTCCAGTTTTCCTTCCACTATAATTTAAATTCATCTGCAACGACTTATTAATATTCTGAGTCCACTGTACAGTCCAAACATAATTAATACCCGGAGCCAGCCCTTCCATCATTTCGTAGGCTACCGGTGAACTAGGGCTTCCTTCAAAATTTAGATCTGTACGACTGATTTTTGCCATCGCATTACCCGATCCCAAAATGCTTTTCTGAAACTCTAAACTAATATCGTATCCTGTCGATTTTTCAAGGCCAATCGTATTATTCTTCGAAGTATATCCAGGAATCAAACTTAATCGGGTTGATGAAGATGGTTGCCACGTAATAGTCGCATTCGACAAAACAGTCTCTAACTGATAATTACGGTCTGAAAAGAACTCAGAGCTAAAATCTTTTTTACCCAAAATAAAAGAAGCAAGCAAGGTATAAAACTGACTGATATTGTATCTGATTTTAAAATTATGTAAAAGGATTTTACGTGTATCAAAACCATTAAGCATAAGCAACCTGGATCCCAACGACTGCAGCTGATAATCGGCGCCAAAAACGGAGCTTGTTCTATTAAAAGACAAGGTATTTCTTATGTTTCGTGTAAAACTAACCAACATGGTATCCTGCGTACTAGACCCAAAGGGATTGATTCGGGATACAAGTTGTTCGTCTCCAGTTTTGTTTTCATAGGCATAGGCCAGATTATTGGAAAACCTTGAAATCAATTTAAGAAACCCGGTACGTGTCCCCCAAATACGCTCTGGATTAATCTGCACATTCTGACTCAGTTTGTTCGTATAAACCCGCATGTAATCTGTTCCTGGGGTAAAAACTCTCAGGTATTTAGCCTGATCCGAAAAAACAGCCACTTCAAACTCATCTAGTTCTTTGATGTTATTTCCATTGTAATCCGTCCATTGATAAACTCCCTGCCCGGGAGCAACCTCGACATAGGCAAATTCGTGCTTTAGCTCCATCCCACTCCCAGTTTGATAAAAAGTCTGAAAAGAAAAGACCTGACTTTTAGTCCTGAAAAATTGCTCCGCTCGCCCTGTTAGTGTAGATTGCCCAGGGATGGTATCACTATATTTCAATTCACGCCATGTCAATTGTACATTCAGCGTATTCGACGGATTTTTGCGAAACCCTCCTCCGGCAAACATTTCTCTTGCCTTGCTTTGAATCTCAAATCGCCCCGTATCAGGCAAAAAATCCTCGCGGTATAAAGCTCCTACCCTGAATGGATAATTTGTAGTATCTGTAAGCATCACATAAGGACTCAACTGTAAAAACTTACGACTTCCTATAAGCAGACTATCTTTTCCGGGATTAACCCAACGATTATCTTCCATCATACCCTCTGCACCGGCATAAAATGGCCCTAGTTTTTGGCGGAGACCACTGCTATGGCGAAAAAAGGATGTATTTCTTAGTGATTCATCCGTTAATAAATAACTATTAGATGTATTCAGCAAAAATCCACGGTGCGTTAACGAAGCATTTGCCTTCTGTCGGAAACCGTTGAAAACCGTCCCCTGTCTCATATAATCCGATCCTAATAATGTGTTTAACTTTCTATTCGCCCGCATCGAAAATTCAGCTCCGCCTACAAATTCGTTGGCAGATACACCAGACGCCAGATTCCAATCACGTTCGTATTCGGCACTTCGGAATCTTTCCACACTTTCGAAACGCGCCTGAGTATATCGGGCATATATTGACAACTCGCCCATGGTACGGGACGTGTCCATCACGCCAAATCGTCTTTTTAGAAATGTCTGAAAACTCAGTCCGGTATCATCCGCTTGATCTTTGTTTGAAAAAGTATTCTTGTCATTGTTACTCAATCCTCCCTCCAAGTATAAAACTGTTTTATCATTCAATTGAATTTGAGAGCCGGATGTTATCACAGTTTTGCTTTTAGGCGCTATAAGAATTCTAACAGGACTGTGTGTTCCCATAGACATTCCATTCTCAGGAGCAACCCACTTAAAAACACGCCCATTGGCAGCACTTTGAATCTGGACATAATCTCCTGTACCCGTATTTACAAATGTCGCTCTATACTTTGCAGAGTCGGATGAAACAGAATACACTAATATACTATCATATAAAATTCCGCCTACCAGCGTATCCTTCATTTTGTAAAAAACCATATCGTTTTTAAAAACGGTATCTTCATAAAATCCGGGTACAGATGCAAGGCTAGGATCGTCACCTGCAGACGACAAAACGCTTTTCTCATCATCGGTTAAATCCTGCTGCAACGACTGACTTTTACTATCCTGTTCGTGAAAAACATTCAAAAAGGCATTATTCTTCCCTTTAATCCATTCGTTTCCATTGAATACAGTAAAACGGGCATAACTCTGCTCACTGTATTCATATTCTGCCACTAATCTCTTGTCTTTGGTTACCGGAATCTTGGGCATAAATGTTAATTCTGCAGCATTATAATCTATCGTATAATCCTTATCCAATCCACGTTCTAACAGCCTGCCATCCATGTATATGCGCTCACTTCCAGCAATCACAATCACAAAACTTTCATTATTAGCTCCTTTTAATCTATAGGGTCCCTGATTTCCTTCGATGGCAGTAATCTCAAAGCGGTTATACTTACCTTTTGAGACGGCGCCTGCAATGCGTGTTTTAAAAACACTCCCCTTTGTTTCGTTCTGATACATAGTCCCCCCAAACATGGCACCTCGAACTTTTCTGTTCATATGCATAAAACTACCTGTCTCATTTATAAGTTCAAAGTCTCCTGCCAGTAGATTAAAACGATCATTATACACCATCAGATTTACCTTGTCGAATTCCTGAATCTGTGCTGTTGTGCCATCAGGCTGAATAGGAATATTATTGTCTGTTATAGCTGCTTTAATGTAAAGATCATTGCTGAGTTTTCCACTTAATTGTAAATTGAGATTTGAATTCATTACAGCATTCTGATTGTTGCCAATAGAAATACTTCTTGATATACTCCCCCTTCGAACCAACTCATCTGCCTGATAAATACTCTCCTGTTTGTTCGCCTGAAGCTGATAAAGAAATTCATTCTGAGCTTTCCCCGGTATATTGTTTAAATTAGCGAAATCCTTATGTCTGTATGGTTGTTTATATGTATATGGGAAGACTTGATATCGCACAATAATATCCATTTCTATTGGTTCTTTGAAAATCAACAAGGAACTTAAGTAATCAATTTGGTACAAACTGTCACTTATGACAACTCCCTTTTCATTACAAATACTGACAGTGCCCATCACCAGAGTAAAACTATCTAATAAGAGACTATCCCCCTTGAAATAAATATGCTTCTCTTTTACAGGACTATAGACCTGTGCAGACAAATCTAACAGACAAAGTAAAAAAAAGAATATGGAGACAAGATATTTCAACGATATTTTTTTCAAAAATAATCTTTTCAAAAGTAAAGACTTAACGTGTAAAGAAAAAGATTATTTCATTATCTCAGACTTCCTGATTTATAATCATTTTCATAGATCGACTTTCTACACCAAAGACAAGCAATTAAAATCCCAGCCGCCTAACTTTGTCTTATCATTTATTATGTTATTAGACCAAATACTCCTTTTGGCAGAACTCTTTAAATATCAGTATAAATATAGAATGGATTTTGTACATTTGTAGCTGAAACATTACAATAAAACTATGAAACTTTTCTTGTCAATTATTCTCTTTCTGACAGTTTTCAGTGTTCGCGCTGACGAAGGAATGTGGCTTCTCACCATGCTTGGAAAGAAACATGCAGATATGAAAGCTGCAGGATTGCGTCTTTCTGCCGAAGACTTGTATAGTGTGAATCATTCATCTTTAAAAGATGCAATAATTCAGTTTGGCAATGGATGTACCGGGGAAATCATTTCTTCACAGGGTCTGATACTTACCAATCACCATTGTGGCTATGGGCAAATCCAATCTCACAGTTCTGTGGATCATAATTACTTACAAGACGGATTTTGGGCCTACGAGATGAAAGACGAGTTACCCAACCCCGGACTTACCGTTAAATTTCTTGTCAGCATCGAAGAAGTTACAGCAAAAGTAATGGAAGGCATTACAGATCAGATGACTGAAAAAGATCGGGAAAATAAAATTAAAGAAAACTCCAAGAAAATCGAACAAGAAGCCTCCAGCGGAAATGAATATACTTCTATGGTACGGAGTTTCTTTGGAGGCAACGAGTATTACCTCATGCTTTTCGAAATCTATAAAGATATCCGCATGGTTGGTGCTCCTCCTTCATGCATTGGAAAATTTGGTGGAGACACAGATAACTGGATGTGGCCAAGGCATACAGGCGATTTCTCTATGTTCAGAGTGTATATGTCGCCCGATGGAAAACCAGCAGAATACTCTACCGAAAATATACCTTACAAACCCAAACACCACCTACCAGTTTCAATCAAAGGTGTTCAGGAACAAGACTTTGCCATGATTATGGGTTTCCCCGGTCGTACCAATCGCTACATGTCTTCTTACGACGTACTGGATGCCATTGACAACCTGAATCCTTCGGTGGTAAGAATTCGTGACAAAAAACTTGCTATCCTTCGGGATAAAATGAATTCGAGTGAAGAAATCCGGATAAAATATGCCGCTAAATATGCACAAACAAGTAATTACTGGAAATATTTTATTGGTCAAACAAAAGGTCTTAAACGCCTGAATGTAGCAGCAAAGAAACAAGCTCAAGAGCAAGCTTTCGACCAATGGGCAAAATCAGATCCCGAAAGAAATACTAAATATGGTCAGGTCATTTCTAACCTCGAAAAATATGAGAAAGAACTTGCCCAGTTCAAACTTATGCGCACTTATGTTAACGAAGCTGCTTTTCGCGGTCCAGATCTCACAGCGTTTGCAGCTGCCTTTATTAAACTTTCCAAAGCATTGGAGGACAACCAAACAGATAAAGTGAAAGAAATCACTCCTGAACTGATAAATAAAACAATGGACTTTTATAAAGATTTTGATCTGGAGACAGAGAAATTGCTTTTCCATGATTTACTATCCATGTTTTACAATACCATTGATCCTTCGCTACACCCTACTATTTTCGAAGAAATTAAGAAAAAATTCAAAGGGGATTTCGATAAATATACCGAATACGTTTTTACTAATACCATGTTTGGTACACGCAGTAGTGTTCTCTCTTTCCTTGAAGCCCCTTCGTACAAAAAACTTGACAGTGATCCTGTCTTTAGACTGATGCAAAGCATACGTGGCGTTTCGAGCAAATACGAGACATTGTATAGCGAACAACAATCACAACTCGCCAAGGCTTATCGTTTATATATGGCTGGCTTAAGAGAAATGAATTCAGATAAAGTGTATTATCCCGATGCCAACAGTACTATCCGACTTACTTACGGAAAAGTCCTGCCCTATTCTCCAGGTGATGCTGTTGAATATGACGCTTTCACTACACTCGATGGTATTATGGAAAAAGAAGACAGTGACAACCGCGATTTTATTGTCCCCCCCCGGTTGAAAGAACTATGGAAAGCAAAAGACTATGGTCCTTATGCTCAGAATGGACAATTACGCACCTGCTTCTTAGCCAATACTGATATAACTGGCGGAAATTCTGGAAGCCCCGTACTCAATGGCAAAGGAGAACTTATTGGATTGGCTTTCGACGGGAATTGGGAGGCTATGAGCGGCGATATTGCTTTCGAACCCGAATTACAACGAACCATTTCTGTAGATATTCGCTATGTTCTTTTTATCATCGACAAATATGCCGGAGCCAAAAGACTGATTGATGAAATGACAATCGTTCAATAATTTTATACAAATAAAAAAACTCCCACTGAAATCAGCGGGAGTTTTTTTATTTTAGCAACTAACTATAATACAATTACTTTAAATTCTCATTTCTTAGGCGTTTTGAACTAAAAGTTTAAATCCTTTCCCATGAATATTCAAAATCTCCACAGAGGCATCATCTTTGAGATGCTTACGTAATTTTGTAATATACACATCCATACTACGGGCATTGAAATAATTATCGTCGATCCAGATTTTCTTCAACGCATAATTACGATCGAGAACATTATTTTTATGCTCGCACAAAAGTTGTAGTAAATCAGTTTCTTTCGTAGTAAGTTTATTCGTTTTTGTACCAATTACAAGAGTCTGTTTATTTGAGTCGAAAGTGTACAGACCAATCT
The DNA here is from genome assembly GCA_002840935.1 of Bacteroidetes bacterium HGW-Bacteroidetes-21. Lineage (GTDB taxonomy): Bacteria > Bacteroidota > Bacteroidia > Bacteroidales > GWA2-32-17. Next base: position 6,612 of record PHDH01000198.1, read on the forward strand.
TAAACTCAGTCTGTCCTTGCATGCTGGCACTTTTCAAGCGACGTAATACAGCTTCAATACGAAATAGTAATTCTTCCATACTAAAAGGTTTCGTAATATAATCGTCAGCACCCAACTTAAACCCCTCTATTACATCATCTTTTAACGATTTTGCCGTTAAAAAAACAATTGGCATTTCGGCATCCAAAACCCGGATATCTTGAGCTAAAGAGAAACCATCTTTCACAGGCATCATCACGTCGAGAATACAAATGTCATATTTATTTTTCTTAAATAACTTATATCCAGCCTCCCCATCTGCAGCATGATCAGTTTCGAAGCCCTTAGCTGTTAAATATTCTTTTAACAAGGTTCCCAGATTTTCATCGTCTTCGGTAAGTAATACTTTTGCTTTGAAATTTTTCATATGTTTTCAGTTTTTAATTGTTTTTGTAAGCAAACTGTAAAAAGAGAGCCTTTACCGGGCTCACTCTCTACTTTTATCTGTCCTCCATGCGAATCTATAACAGTTTTGACATAACTCAGCCCCAATCCAAAACCCTTTACGTTATGAATATTCCCGGTAGGTACACGATAAAATTTCTCAAATATTTTTTTCTGATCATCCTTTTTAATCCCTATTCCATTATCTTGAATAGAAATGATTACCCCTTTAGACGAATCTTTTGTAGAAACTACTATTTCGGGCTGATTTTCACAATACTTTAATGCATTTTCAAGCAA
>PHDH01000199.1 GCA_002840935.1 Bacteroidetes bacterium HGW-Bacteroidetes-21
GACAAATCGATATGGGCGAAGGGGATGACGAAACCATTGGTGGTGACGGATTATCTGCCACTATTCGCGAAGTGAGAGAAGACACCACAATAAAAGCTATGGTTTTGCGCGTAAACAGTCCGGGCGGCAGCGCACTGGCATCTGATGTTATCTGGAGAGAAGTTGTTCTCACCAAACAAAGAATTCCTGTCATTGTAAGTATGGGCGACGTAGCGGCTTCTGGCGGATATTATATTTCCTGTCCTGCCGATGTTATTGTGGCTAACCCGACAACCATTACAGGTTCGATAGGCGTTTTTGGCCTATTGTGGAACGGACAGAAAATGTTAAACGATCATCTGGGTGTTACTATGGACGGCGTAGAAACCAATACTGGTGCCGGAGTTGGCAATTTCACCCGACCCATGAGTGAAATGGAACGCAATTATTTCCAGAAAAGTGTTGAGAGAGTTTACGACGTATTCATCGGACATGTAAGCAGCGGACGTAAAATCTCCAAAGCCGACGTCGACAGTGTAGGTCAGGGAAGAGTTTGGAGCGGAATCAACGCCAAAGAAATTAAACTCGTAGACGAATTGGGAGGCTTAGAAAGAGCTATTGATATAGCCAAAGAAAAAGCTGGCATTACCACCGAAGCCCGCATCATTGAATTCCCCAAAAAGCTTCCTTTCTTCGAACAGATCATGAAAGAAATTGAAGGCAAGTCGGAAACCAGAATTCAGGAAGAATTGGGCGACTCCTATACCTTCTATAAAGCCATACGCAATGTTCGCCGCATGAATGGTATTCAGGCCCGTATTCCTTACGAAATTTGCATTTACTAGTTATTATAAATTCTCAAAGATTAGAAGCCTTCGGTTAATTTACTGAAGGCTTTTTTCATGCTTACAACTCATTACTTTGCGAATATCATTACATTTGCATCGTCAAATCATTTTACATGAAGTCATTCAAACTTTTATTCCTTATAATATTTACATTTGGTTTGTGGGTATCTGAAGCAACCTGTCAGGAAAAAAGCATGATCCCCGACACGTTATTAAGAGATATCCATTCCGGCATTGACACAGTCGTAATTAAAGCAGTTATAAATCTGTCCAGCTCCCGATTTTCGGAACTGCCTGCCACCTCCAGAAGAATTGCAATTATGGCCCTTATGTTGTCAGAAAAAGCCGATTGGTATAAAGGACGACAAAGAGCACTTCAATATATTGGCCTGTCGTGGCAAAAAGAATATGAAAACGATTCTGCCGAGTTTTACTATCTGATGGCAGCAAAAGAAGCTATAGGTGAAAAAGACTATCAAAATGCTGGCCGATGCTATGGAAGCGTCGGACTTCTTGCATTAAATACAGCAAAATACGACAAATCGGAAGAATATTTTAATCTCGCCTACTCTTCCTTTTTAAAATGTAACGATTCGCTCGGCATGGGCATGTGCATGCTGAACGGAAGTCAGAATTTTTCTTCCCGCGGCAACGTTGCCATGTCGCTTAGATACAATTATAAAGCGTTATCTATCGGGCTGGCACTAAAAAACGATATTCTGATCAATGGAGCACTGAATAATATTGGGGTGGCCTTATTAGACAACGAGGACTGGGAATCGGCGCAAAAAGCCATGCTACTGGTTTATAAAATGGGAATCCGGTCGGGGGACAAAAAAGCACAGGCCCATGCCATGAATAATCTCGGAATTATCACCCAGAATATGGGCGATACAACTGCCAGTTTAAACTATTATAAAAGCTTTCTTGCCCTAGCATCTGACATGAAGGATAAAAAAGAGATTTCATTGGCTTATAATAATCTGGGATCCTTGTATTATGAACAAAACGACTTGACAAAAGCAGAAGACTACTTCACTAAAGCATTTCTCTTGGTTAAAGAAATCGACAACCTATCATCCATGTCGCATTACACTAGAAATCTGAGCGATGTGTATTTAAAGAAAAGTGACATTCAAAAAGGCATTGATTATGCTTTTACTGCCTATCAGTGGGCTGATTCCTGCGAGTCATTAAAAGAAAAAGTACAAGCACTTAAGAATTTGTCGGATGGTTACGAAAGACTAAACAATAGCCATCAATCCTTATTATATCTAAAAGATTATCTGACGTATAACGACAGCCTTAAAAATAGTGAGAATACCAGTTCGCTACAGGATCTTAAAATAAAATTCGAGACAGAACAAAAAGAACAGACGATAAAATTGCTTGAAAAAGAAATGGAGATAAAAGAAAGTCGTCTAATATTCATTATAATATTTGCTATTCTTGTCGTTTTTGTCTTCATAATAATTATTCGACTCAAGAATCTAAAGGTCAAAGCATCACAGTCCGAAAAAGCATTGGCAGAAGCTCATCTTAAAAATGCTCAATTCGAAACCGACTCTCTGAAGAAAGAACTTGAATTTAAAAACAAAGAACTTTCTTTAGCCGCAATAAATCTAGTGCAAAAACATGAATTTATTGAATCCATTTCGCTTCAATTGCAAGATAGTGTTAAGCAAAATAACGATGATCAAAAAACGAAAATTCAAAAGCAACTTTCTTTCAGTCAAAATCTCGAAAAGGAAAGAAAAGAGTTTCAGCATATGGTTGATCTTCACAGGAATCATTTTTCGTAAAACTTTCTTTAAAATATCCGAATTTAAGTGAAAACGACAAAAAATTGTGTGCATTATTACGTTTAAACCTAAGCTCAAAAGAGATTTCAGTAATTTTAAATATATCGCCTGCAAGCGTTGATATGAGTCGTCATCGCCTTAGAAAAAAGCTAGCATTGGAACAAGGAGATAGTCTGCTTGATATTTTCACCAGTTTGTAAAGGTTAATTAAATTTTATATATCTGTATTTCTGATACATGAATCAACGCATGTAAAGATTATTTTTATCTTATTTATGGTATAACAGGGATCATTCTGATTCATGCTAAAAATAATGGTTATATATTTGCAAAATCAAAACGAAAATCTTTAAACCCAAAATCTATGAAACAAATTTCTCAAATTGTAATGATGGCAGCCACCGTAATGTTGCTTTTCACTGCGTGTAAAAAAGACAAAACAACAGAAGAAGAAACTCCTACTGTAGCCAGGAAGTACGTTCTTATTATTGAAAATGGAGCCCAGAGTATGCAACCCGAAGCAACCTCTACTTACAATGCCTTTTTAGTAGATGCTTCCGGAAATGTAACACCAGCAACAGGAATCACATGGTCAGTTGGAAGCACTTCGGTAGCAACTATCACCTCTGCAGGTTTATTAACCGGCGTAGGCACTGGAACTACGATTATTACAGCCAGTGTAACTGTTGATGGCAACACATATACTGCATCTGTCCCCGTTGCTATCTCAATTCCTTCTATCTTTGCTGTGGCTCCTTCGGCTATTATTTACGAAAAAGGTGGTTCACTTCAACTCGAGACAGTTTATTTTTCTCCTACTGGCGGAAATCCTAATTACACCTTTACTTCAAGCAACAGTGGCGTTGCTTCAGTGAGTTCAACCGGCTTAGTAAACTTTGTAAATACCGGAGAATGCACCATTACTGTAAGTGCCGACTTAAACGGAAATCCTCAGGTAATTGTTCCCGTTCTTGTTATTGGCATTCCTGATGTTGTTTTACCAGTAACCCGCGTAGACGTTACACCTGCTTCAGCTGACCTGTTTAGAAATGAAACACAGCAACTGACAGCCAAAGCATATAAAAGTGATAACTCTGAAGTAACAGGAAAAACATTTACATGGACATCACTTGATCCAACGATTGCCACTGTAAGCACTACAGGAATGGTCACCCCCGTAGCACCCGGAACAGCGTATATTCAAGCATTTACTGATGGAATTATCGGACAAGCCGAAATCATTGTTAATCCTGATACTTTAGTATGGATTACTCCTTTTAATACCAGTATTCCTGCCAATGGATCAAAACAATTTGTTGCATCTGCCTACAGATTAACCCGCACAACTTCAACCCCTTTAACAGGAATCACATTCCATTGGGAAATTCCCACTTATGGTATTGACATTTTTGATATAGCTACAGTAACTCAAACCGGACTTGTTTCGATGAAATCCAACGCCATGGCAGGAATGATGACCTTTGTAACCGCCTGGGATCAAGCTCACCCCAATAATGGTTCAGTAGCAACAATTATGGTTGCAATTGCAGACGATTGTGACTGTGGTGCAGGAAATTCCGATGTAGCCAGCATTAACGTTTCCAACGGAAATACAATTAACATGACCATGATGGACACTCCTTTACAACTTAATGTAACTGCCCTGAACTCGACAGGCGGAACCGTTGCAAATCCTGCCTTAGTATTTTGTTCCGACAACATTATGGTGGCCAGTGTAGATTCTGAAGGCTTAATCATTCCTGCTGGAGAAGGCACAGCAACAATTAAAATATGCTCTGGCTCATACGCCGAAAAGACAATCACAGTAAACGTGACACTTTTCTAGCCACAGGCTAAGAATATTGAAAAGCCTCCTGATTCAGGGGGCTTTTTTTATTAAACAATAAACCATTTTTAGCTATTCCCAAATTCACCTCAGAATTCACTATTTTTTTCTTACTTTTGTATAATGCTCAGATTTATTTTCCTCTTTGTCTTTTCAGTCATTCTGATACAACAGAATAAAGTTCTTGGGCAAACTCAGGATCCTGAGGATATGATGGCAATTTCTGAACGTTGCTATCAATCCGGGAATAATGATTCGGCCTTATTATTTCTTTCTCTAATTACAGATAGCAGTTCGTTTACCGAAGCACTCCAAACTAAAGCCAGAGCATTTAATCTCCAGGGCAATATCTATGAAGAACAGGGAAATTTTTCACAGGCCTATATCAGTTATTATTCAGCCATACGCTTATTTCTAAGCATAGGGAAAAAAGATGGTCTCGCCAATGCAGTGAACAATGCTGCCAATATTTTTTATCGTAGAGCGCAATATCAGGATGCCCTGAAATATCAGAAATTTGCCCTTAGGTTACGTAGAGAAATTAAAGATACTTCGGGCATTGCATCTTCTTATAACAATCTTGGGAACATTTACTATAGTTGGAATAAATACGAAAATGCATTACAGTATTATAATAAAGCCATCGATTTAAAAAAGCAAATTAATGATAATAGTGAAGTGATAAATATTCGTTTGAATATTGGAAGTGCCTGGCTGGGAATGAAAAACTATGAACTGGCCCGTTTTCATTACTCCGAAGCCATGCGTCTGGCCGACGATGAAAAAAATGAAGTATTGAAAACAGATGCAATGATTAATTTAGGCTATGCCGAAATGCTAAGCAATAATTTTAATGCTGCTATTCTTCTTTTTCAGCAAGCACTAGCTTCGGCCCGTACAAATAATTTGAAAATGGAAGAGGTTCTTTCATTAAAAAATATGGCTGAACTTTATATTAAAACAGACAAATATTCTGAGGCAAGTAACAGTTTAACACAGGCATCAGAACTAGGAAAAAAAATGGGCTTAACAGAAACAGTTCTGGATATCTCTCAACTCGAAATACAGCTCTTGGTAAAGCAAAAACAATATAAAGAGGCTTGGGAAAAACAACAAGTTTATAACGAAGAATATAATAATTTGTATGATGAAGCTGCTATGCAGCAATTATACGATTTTCAATCGATACAGAAATTTGAAGGTCAGCAGAAAGAATTGAAAATAAAAAATCTGGAGCTTTCCCTTCGGGAAAAAGAAGTATCCTCGCTCCAACGGCTGATTATAATATCGGTCTCTGCTTTACTAATATTACTTATTGCCTTGTTTTTCATTTTCCGACTGAGACAGAAAAGAAACGATTTACTTTCACAAAGTAAGCAATTTGCAGCCATGCAAAAAGCATTGGCAGCGCAGATGAATCCACATTTTATCTCCAATAGTCTGAACAGTATTCAAAGCTTTTTCCTTAAAAACGACATCTCTTCGGCTTCCGATTATCTCAACCGATTCGGGTTTCTTATCCGTAAGGTTCTCGACATGTCGGCTAAAGAATCGGTTACGTGGGAAGAAGAAATGGAAGTATTAAAATTATATGTAGAAATTGAATCACTTAGACTAAACCGAAAAATTTTGCTCCACATTAATGCTGTTTCTGAATTTTCTGACCTTGACTTCAGGCTTCCCCCACTCTTACTGCAACCTGTAATTGAAAACGCCATATGGCATGGAATTGCGCACCACGAAAAAGAAGGGAAAATTGAAATTCATGCTGAGACTTTTGAGAACAACATGATTTGCACAATAACCGATAACGGGGTAGGCATTGCGGGTTGTACAGAAGCAGAAAAAGGTAAACCCTACCGTAAATCATATGGGGTAAATTTAGTTCGGGAACGCATTCAAATGATGTCGGCATCAGCTTCCTCCGAATGTTTTCAAATATCAGATATTACAAATACCGCAGGAACGATCAGCGGATGTATGGTAAAACTTGTAATCCCTTTACATTATGTATAAAATTGGATTGGTTGACGACGAGCACCACGCCCGGGAAACGCTGAAAGCCATGCTGATGCGGATAGACTCTTCGCTTGAAATAGTTTTTGAAGCGCAGAGCCCCGAAGAGGCTATTCAAAAACTCGGCGAAAACAAAATCGACATACTTTTTCTTGACATTCATTTAAAGGGAGGAAGTGGGTTTCAGGTACTTGAACGTATTCCTGGCCGGGACTTTCATGTGATTTTCGTTACAGCATATAACCAATATGCGATGGATGCTTTTCGTTTTGCAGCCTTGCATTACATTTTGAAACCGTTAAGCATGAACGACCTCGTAGAAAGTCTGCAAAGAGTTTCAAAAGCAGGTGCTATCTCTGAAGTCTCCGAACAATGGTCTGTTTTAAACACAAACATGAAAGAAAATGAGCCCCGACTTAAGAAGATTTGCATTCCCCATGGCAACGAAATGGTGTTTTTAAAACTCTCTGATGTAATACGTCTCGAAGCCAGTTCAAACTACACCTGGTTTTACCTGAGCGATGCCAAATATTTAGTTAGCCGGACCATGAAAGAATACGAGGATTTATTGTGCCGCCATGGCTTTATTCGTGTTCATCAGTCGCATATTATTAATCCCGACTTCATTTCAAAATACATTAAATCTGGCGGTGGAGAAATTGTTATGACCGACGAATCCGTTGTCCCCTTGGCGCGTAACCGAAAAAGCGAGTTTATGAAATTTTTGAAATTCTGAGTATTGCCGATACTAACTAGTCGGCCCTTAAAAACACTACAACACACTTATTAACAGATATTTGCTCGTAACTTTATTTGGTTAGATTTGCAAGTT
>PHDH01000001.1 GCA_002840935.1 Bacteroidetes bacterium HGW-Bacteroidetes-21
AAACGCGATGTATTATCTAAGCTCACCAATAGGCAATACGTATTAATGAATTTTCTGGAAGCTCCCCTGTTAGCATTCATTCTTGGTTACTTTACCAAATATGTTTCGGGCGAGACCTACAATTTTAGTGAAAATGAAAACTTGTTCGCCTACCTCTTTATGGCCGTTGTTGTCGCCTTATTCCTTGGAATGACAGTAAGTGCCGAAGAAATTATCCGCGACAGAAAAATTCTGCAGCGGGAAGCATTTCTCAACCTGAGTCGTTTCAGCTATATCAACTCCAAGGTGCTGATTATGTTTACACTTTCGGCTATTCAAATGTTGACCTTTCTGCTCGTAGGAAATTTTATTCTTGGCATTCAGGATATTACATTTAATTACTTTCTGGTATTATTCACTACCTCGTGTTTTGCCAATCTAATTGGGCTAAACATTTCTTCAGCCCTAAACTCGGTTGTTACGATTTACATACTTATCCCATTCATTCTTGTCCCTCAGTTGCTGTTGAGTGGCGTAATCGTGAAATTTGAAAAACTCCATAAGTCTGTAGCTTCTTACTCTTTCGTTCCCGTAGTGGGCGATTTCATGACTTCCCGCTGGGCTTTCGAAGCACTCGCTGTAACTCAGTTTAAAGACAATGAATGGGAAAAGAACTTCTTTGAAATTGAAAAGGAAAAAAGCTTTTTCGAATTCCGTTTTAACTACCTGATTCCAGAACTACTTAATAAAGTGGATAATGTCGTTCGACTAAAAGAGGAAAAAGGAGATAATGAAGAAATACAGAAAAATCTCACCGTTCTAATAAACGAAATCAACAAAATTGAAAATATTTCAGAAAAAAAGAAATACGGAAAAATTAAAGATCTTACTCCTACTGCTTTCAATAACGATGTGGCAGAATACACACGAAAATATCTGGAGAAAAAGAAAAAGGATTTTCTGAAATACTACAATAAATCGAGCGATAAGTCGGATAAAAAATTCAATGAACTGATTCAAACACTGGGAAGCAAGGACTTAGTTATTAAGCTAAAAGAAGATTACGCCAACATTGCTTTAGCAGACCTTGTAACCAATAAAAACTCCTTCGAAACCATTGCCGAAGATGATGGCGAAATAATACAGTTGACCAAGCCCATATTCAAAGATCCGGAATCAAATTACGGCAGAGCTCATTTTTATGCTCCTTATAAAAACATGTTTGGCAAACATATCGACACGCTCTATTTCAACACCATCTTTATTTGGCTTACTTCGTTATTCATGTACATTGTACTTGTGTTCAACCTTCTTAAAAAACTGATGGACAAATCAGGAAACTTCAACCCATTCCGTAAAAAAGAAAAAGAATAGGTTAAATAATGAAGATTAGTGGTTTTACGATGGTTCGCAATGCGACCCTGCTTTACTATCCGGTGAAGGAGTCAATAATGAGTGTCCTGCCTTTGGTTGATGAATTCATTGTCGCATTGGATAAAGGAGATGCTTCGGACACTACCGAACAGGAAATTTTATCTATTGGATCGGATAAAATAAAAATCCCCTATCGGGTATGGGACGAACAGCTTTATAAAAATAGTCAGATTTTCAGACACGAAACCAATTTTGCCTTATCAAAATGTACAGGCGACTGGTGCTTTTATATTCAGGCTGACGAAGTAATACACGAAGATGATTACGAAGAAATTCAACTAGCCTGCCAAAGACATCTGAATAATAAAAAAGTAGAAGGCCTTCTCTTCAACTACCGTCATTTCTGGGGCGACTATCTTCATTACCTTCCCTTTCACGGTTGGTACCGCAACGAAATTCGTATTATCCGAAACCATATTGGGGTCGAATCAATTAAAGATGCTCAATCATTTAGGATAGGGAATCGCAAACTGAAAGTGGCCAAAATAAATGCCCATATCTTCCATTATGGATGGGTAAGACCACCCGACCGTATGGGAAAAAAGAAAAAGGAACACGACAATATTCATCAGGGCAGTACTGTCAATAGTCTCGAAACACCATCCGATATTTTTAATTACGGAAATCTATCGGCTATACCATTATATACAGAGACTCATCCAGCCATCATGCAAGAGAGAATATCCTCTTTCTTTTGGACCGATCAACTGACTTACAACACCTTTTTAAATACAAGAAAAAAACTCAAACACGAAAAAGTTGGCAATAAAATTATTTCGTGGTTCGAGAATCGAATCCTAAATGGTCGGCAATTGTTTGGCTATAAAAACTGGAAAACAATCAAATAAAAAGGCCGCTCTTTTCAGAACGGCCTTACATATTTAATAATGTATTATTCTTGTTTTAATATTACCGATTCTAATCCAATAGTTGTTGTAGATGATGATGTAACAGGATCTATTGAAGAATAATAACTACTCAAATCGAGATTGTCGAGTTGACGATACATATGAAGCTCTTTATTTTTCAACATATCAAGTACCCATACCTGTGCAAATTCGCCATTGGCCCATTTGTTTTCCTGATTTGAAACTGAGTTGTATATCTGAGGAAATCCACCTACACTTATTCCATCAGCATCCTGAATATCGATAGTATAACTGATAGTTGTTTTATGGTTAAGTGATTCAAAAACCAGAGAAAGTCTTTCTTTGTTTTTGTAATTATCAATTTTATTTAAAAAGTTCCATGTACCATTTCCTTTTATTTCTATAGTAGTAATGGTCTTTTCATAGGTAGTAAGGTCGGTGATCTCGTCATATTTTGTAATAGGATCCGTCAACTCATATCTTAACAGATAATCCAAACGGCCGTCCTTTTCAAATTTATAATATGCTTCTTTGACTTTACCAGAAATGGTATAACTTGTATCATGACTTGTTTGAGTTGAGTCAATTTTCAAATTGATATTTTCATCTGCCAGTGTAAGAGTTTCGTTATAAAACTCACCATTAGGAAGTTTGGTAAACGCCTGACGGTCCATATTGGCAAAATCCCAGTATCCGGTAACTCTGGCTTTGCGTGTACGGAATGAAAAGAAAGGATCGTTTTCCCCTTTTTTACAACTGTTCATGAATAATGAACCACACACTACAAGTAATACTAAAATTAAGCTAAAGAGCCTTTTCATATTATAAGTATTTAATAATCAATCAACTTAAGACAAATTCAACATTTTTTGCCCGCAGTAAAATTATTTTAATTTAATTACTTTTCAAAATAAATAATAAAAAAAACAACAAATTACTTCAATTTTTCATATGCTTTCCGTCACAATAAATCATTATTGCCTGATCAATAGGCCGTTGCAAGCACTAATATAAAATGCTCATTTTCAAAAACAAATGCTGAATTGATAGTAAACACTGACTCTTTGATAAGAAAAAACAAATTTTTTGGTTATTTGATTGGAATTAAGGTTTTATTAAAGCAAGAAAAAAATATATATAATTTGATTAATTTTGAAACTCTTACATTTATGCTAGATTTCACCAATACTAAAACCGCTTTTGCAGGAAAGACAGACAAAGAACTCCGTCGGGCAGCCTTTTTATTTGGCTTTTTGTTCCGTCCTTGGGTTAAATCGTTGGCAGTATTTTTTCTGCGTATAGCAATGTGGATGCATCTGCCCATACGATGGGCTGTTAAACCATTGATTTTTCGCCAATTTTGTGGAGGCGAAACGCTTTCGGAATGTACTCTTGCAATTCAAAAACTATCTATTTCCCATATTTATTCTATCCCGGATTACTCCGCTGAGGGACTAAAAACCCCAGCTGGGTTTTCCGCTGCCTACGACGAAATTCTCTCAGCTATTCGATACTCAAAAGACAATCAACATATCCCTTTTGCTGTTTTCAAACCCAGCTCACTGGTTCCTGTCTACATACTTGAAAAAGTTTCTTCTGATATACCTTTAGATGAAAAAGAAAATCTTCTCTTTGTAGAATTCAGAACACGTTTGAGAAATATTGCCGAAACTTGTATTACTAATAATTTGAGATTATTGATTGATGCCGAGGAATATGCCTCACAAAAAGCTGTAGACGATTTGGTGGAAGAAATGATGGAAACCTATAACAAAGAATCTGCCTTTATCTTTAACACCCTTCAAATGTACCGTCACGACAGACTCTACTATCTCAAACAACTTAACGAAAAGGCAAAAAATAAAAACTATTACCTTGGCATCAAACTCGTACGAGGTGCATACATGGAAAAGGAAAGAGCCCGCGCAAAAGCTCTGGGATATCCTTCTCCTATCCAACCCGATAAAGCTTCTACCGATGCCATGTATGATGAAGCACTAACTTTCTTAACAGAACAAATAAATCATACCATAATTTTCTGTGGCACTCACAACGAAAAAAGCGTTCAGCACCTAATCTCTTTAATGAACGAAAAAGGATTATCGGAAGATGACAAGCGCGTTTGGTTCTCACAACTCTATGGCATGAGCGATCATATCAGCTATAATCTTTCATATGCTGGTTATCAGGTAGCCAAATACCTTCCTTATGGACCGGTAAAATTGGTTATTCCTTATTTATTGCGAAGAGCTAACGAAAACTCTTCCGTTAAAAATCAGGCTGGAAGAGAAGAATTACTCCTTAAAAATGAAATTAAACGAAGAAAAAATACATTATGAAATTTGACAATCTAGACAATCTAATGAGACTTAGAGCCATTATGTACATTGCGGCTTTTACCACGATTACCCTGGCCACATTGGGTATCATGACAAATCTTTATACCGACTATTTATTCCCTATTCCGGGACATTATTATTCTATTTTCTTCGGGGCACTTTTCTTTCTCTACCTTTTTTACCGTTCTAATCTGAAGTATTCCTATTTCGCTTTTTCAGAAGAAGGAAATAAACTGGTTCTTCGTTATTATCGCATGGGGACTATCAATGTTAAATTCCGTTCCATTGAAATCCCAAAAAACACCCTTCATTCATGGGAAATTAAAAAGCATTTTTTTAATAAACGCTCCGAACTTATACTCTTTCAATCGACTCCCAAAGGCATTGCCAAGTATCCTCCCGTGCCTATCACTGCACTTACAAAACAGCAATCTGATGCCGTAATGCAAACTTTAGCCATGTATGCCCGTAAAGTCGAAAACTAAAGATCAGCACCTGCTGCATAAAATTGCTTTATCTCTGATTCCGTATGCAGGGGATGTCAGAATACGCCGGCTCATAACATATGTTGGCGGAATAGAAGCCCTTTTTAACGCAAAACCCAACACCTTATTAAAAGTCCCGGGGGTAGGAGAAGTAATTAGTAGTCAGGTATACCAAGGGCTCAACAATAAAGAAATTCTGCTCAGAGCAGAAAAAGAAGTAGAATTTATTTCAAAATTTGATATCAAACCCTGCTTTTTCCTCGACGAAGATTATCCTTTTCGATTACAACACTGCGAAGATGCCCCATTGATTTTCTTCACCATGGGCGAAACAGACCTGAATAAACTTAAAATACTGAGCATCGTTGGCACCCGAAAACCCACTAACGAAGGGAAAAAAATCACCAAAGAACTGGTCAGAGAATTAGCTTCTTTTTCAAAAGATATTACCATCGTCAGTGGCCTCGCCTATGGCGTTGATATTACTGCCCACAAAGCAGCCCTCGAACAAGACATGGAAACGGTTGCCGTTCTGGCGCATGGCTTAGACAGAATTTACCCGGCAATTCACCGGAATACCGCCAGCGAAATCATTAATAAAGGATGTCTGCTGACAGAATTTCTCTCCGAACAAATTCCCGACAAACCAAACTTTGTAAAAAGAAACCGAATCATAGCCGGGCTCTCCGACGCTACCATAGTGATTGAAGCAGGACTCCGCAGTGGAGCATTAATTACGGCTGATATCGCTAACTCCTATAACCGCGATGTATGTGCCATCCCAGGTCGCACATCTGATCCTTATTCAGCCGGACCTAATTTTTTAATAAAATCACACCGGGCTGCTCTGGTTGAATCTGCTGCGGATATTCTCAAATTACTCAACTGGAGCATTTCTAAAACAGAAACAAAACCTGACCTGTTCAGCACTTTTACCGACGATGAAAAATCCATTTACACCATTCTCCTCAACGAGGGAAATTGCCCTATCGACCTCATTTCCCGTCAGTCGGGCTTTGCCCCCGGTAAACTTTCTTCGGTATTGCTCAACCTCGAATTTCAAGGAGCAGTCGAATGTCTGCCCGGGAAAATCTTTAAACTTTGCCGCTAATAAGATAATATGCTGATAGATACACACACTCACCTATACCTCGAAGATTTTAAGGACGACATTGGAATAGTCATTCAGAATGCCCTGCAAAACGACATTCAAAAAATGCTCCTCCCCAATATCGACATGGATTCGGTAGAACCTATGCTCAATCTTCATCAACAATTTAAAGATTGTACATATATCATGACCGGCCTCCACCCTACCTCGGTCGACAAAGCTTGGAGAACAACGCTAAATAACATTCTTACAACCATCGAAAAACAAGCTAAACCCATAGCTGTTGGCGAAGCCGGAATAGATTTATACTGGGACAAAACATTTGTGGAAGAACAAAAAGAAGCTTTCATTTTTCAGATAGAATACGCCATTAACAATAACCTACCCATTGTCATTCACTCACGTAATTCCCTCGATTTAATTATTGAAATGATCAAGCCCTATCAGGGAAAACTTCGGGGCGTATTTCACTGTTTTCCAGGCCACGTCCAGCAAGCCATACAACTTGTCGATCAGGGTTTTTACCTCGGTCTGGGCGGCGTTGTTACTTATAAAAATGCAAAAATGGCCGAAGTTGCAGCTCAACTCCCCCTCGAAAGCATTATTCTTGAGACAGATGCCCCCTTTTTAAGTCCACAGGGAAAAAGAGGTCAGCGCAATGAAAGTGCAAACATTAAAGATATTGCCTTATTTATTGCCGAAAAACGAAATACAGATTTTGAAACCATTTGTAAGGTGACTACCGCAAATGCCTATAAACTATTTGATCTTTAAAAAAATGAACAAAGCTTCTATCTTATTAATATATACAGGTGGCACCATTGGTATGGTTAAAAATCACCAGACAGGCAGTCTGTACCCTATCGATTTTAGTTTGATAAAACAGGAACTGCCCGAGTTGAAAAAATTCAACTGTAACATAGATTCTGTGTCTTTGCCTGAACTCATTGACTCATCTAACATCAGTCCTTCTTTTTGGGTCGAAATTGCCAATACCATTCAAAAAAACTATAAAAAATATGACGGCTTTGTCGTACTTCACGGTACCGACACCATGGCCTATTCGGCTTCGGCGCTGAGTTTTATGCTCGACAATCTGGCCAAACCCGTTATTTTTACCGGATCGCAGTTACCCATCGGAGCCGTCAGAACCGACGGAAAAGAAAACCTGATTACCGCGGTTGAAATTGCGGCCTCCGAAAAAAACGGCAAACCCTTGGTTCCTGAAGTTTGTATTTATTTTAAAAACAAACTCTTTCGTGGCAACAGAACAACTAAAAAAAGTGTCGATCATTTCAATGCTTTTGTATCCGAAAATTATCCATTATTGGCCGAAGTCGGCATGAGCATTCGCTTTCATCCTGAACATTTTTTAAAATCGAACCCAAACAAAGAACTGATAGTTCATAAGAATCTTAGCTCAGATCTGGCCATCCTCAAACTTTTTCCGGGCATCACCGAAAATGTAGTCATGAACATCATTGCAACTCCCGGACTTCGTGGACTCATTATTGAAACCTATGGGGCTGGCAATGCCCCCACCGGCGACTGGTTCCTGAAAGCTATGCGGGAAGCCATTCACAAAGGCATCATTGTGCTGAACATTACCCAATGTCCCTCCGGCGCCATACAAATGGGTTTGTACGAAACTAGCCTCGAACTCCTGCGAATGGGTGTCGTAAGTGGCTACGACATGACCACCGAAGCGGCGGTCACCAAGCTGATGTGCCTGTTGGGAAAAGAATTGAAATATAAACAAATACTCGCTTTACTCAAGACTTCAATGCGCGGTGAAGTGAGCCTCCCCGCTTAAATTAAACAACAATATTTGAGGTTCAGGCAAACGAAATACACTATTGCGTAATACGGGTTAATAAAATTTGAATTTCCCCCCGAAAAAATCTTTTTCTTTTTTGTATATTTGTTGTTTCCTGATTTTTGCGCGATATATGAATAAAGTCCAGCTCTCCGTTCTTGGTTTGTCTCTCAGCGAAAGCACTAGTAATGCCTATGCCCTGATTTTATCAGACGAAACCAGCCAGAAACGCATCCCGATTATCATCGGATCAGCCGAAGCACAGGCTATTGCCATTGAACTCGAAAGCCTTAAACCTCCCCGCCCTCTGACACACGACCTCCTGAAAAACATTACTTTATCATTTGATATCCATCTTACCGAAGTAAACATTTATAAACTGGAAGAAGGTATCTTTTTCTCTAACCTTGTTTTTGAAAACGGTTCAAAAAAAATGGTCATCGATTCCAGAACATCTGATGCAGTTGCCCTCGCTCTCCGCTTTAAATGTCCGATTTTTACGACCCGCGATATTGTCGAAAAAGCAGGCGTCTTTCTAAAATTCGATAGTAAAAAAGAAGACCCCGACGCCATAGAAGACTTTAACCCCGATGCTGATGAGGATGACTTCGAAAAAGATAGCCCAATAGTTTCCGTTCAGTCAAAAACAATAGCCGAACTCGAAACTATGCTGCAACAAGCGATTCAAAACGAAGAATACGAGCTGGCATCAAGAGTAAAAGAAGAACTCAACCGAAGAAACAAAGACAATCTCTGAGCAATTAAAGGATTAAAAGTAAAACATTAAACTTATTACTATGGGACTCAAAAGCAGGTTAATCCTGATGAACTTCTTACAGTTTTTTATCTGGGGGGCATGGCTTATTACTATTGCCAATTATTGGTTTGGGACAATGCAATGGGGCAGTACAGAATTTGGAGCCATATTCTTAACGCTGGGCATTTCTTCTCTCTTCATGCCTACACTGACAGGTATCATAGCCGATCGATGGATTAATGCTGAAAAACTATACGCTATACTACATATACTCGGTGGCGCTGTAGTATTTTGTTTTCCGATGATAACCAGTCCTGATACCTTTTTCTGGTTCATGCTGCTGGCAATGTGTTTCTATATGCCCACCATTGCTCTAACCAACACTATTGCATATAATGCTCTGAAATCAGGAGGTCACGATGTGGTTAAAGCGTTTCCGCCTATCCGTGTGTTTGGCACCATTGGGTTTATAGCAGCTATGTGGATTACTAATTTATCCGGAAGCAAAGCTTCTGAAATGCAGTTTTACATTTCAGCTGCTGCATCAATGGTTCTTGGATTTTATTCGTTTACACTGCCCAAATGTCCGCCACAGCTTCAGGTTGTGGGCAAATCCTCTTTTGTAAAAATGTTTGGTCTGGATGCGTTTCGTCTTTTTGCTAATTACAAAATGGCATTATTTTTCATTTTTTCTATGCTATTAGGTGCCTCGTTACAACTCACCAACATGTACGGTGATGTTTTTCTGGATGAATTCAAATTCAATCCGATGTATGGACCAGATTCCTTTGTGGTAAAATACTCTACCATCATCATGTCCATTTCACAGATGTCAGAAACAATTTTCATTCTTACCATACCCTTCTTCCTCCGAAAATTTGGCATCAAACAAGTTATGCTTTTAAGTATGGTTGCCTGGGTTCTTCGCTTTGCTTTGTTTGGATTTGGTGATCCTGCCGGTGGTCTTTGGATGCTTATACTATCGTGTATAATCTATGGTATGGCCTTCGACTTTTTCAACATTTCCGGCTCACTGTTTGTCGAAACCGAATGCAATCCAAACATGAGAGCCAGTGCTCAGGGTCTATTTATGACGATGACCAACGGTTTTGGCACTATCATCGGGAGTTTTGTGAGTGGCAAACTTATAGCCACTTATTTCACTGTCGAAAAGGTTGTGATCGAAAATGGGCAGGAAATGATTAAGCATGAAAAGGAATGGCCCAATATATGGTTTGCATTTGCAGCCTACGGAGCAGTTGTCGCCATACTCTTTGCCATACTCTTTAGACACAAGCACAATCCCGAACAAATAAGCAAGACAACAGTAACCCATTGAATTTTTAAACCATGAAGCAATATCTCGATTTACTTAAACACGTACAAGAAAACGGACATAAAAAAGAAGACCGCACCGGGACTGGAACCAAAAGTGTTTTCGGATATCAGATGCGTTACAATTTGCAGGACGGGTTTCCCTTGCTCACGACCAAAAAACTTCACCTTAAATCCATTATTCACGAACTGCTCTGGTTTTTAAATGGCGACACCAATATTCAATACTTAAACGACAATGGCGTAAACATATGGAACGAATGGGCCGATCCCAATGGCAACCTGGGGCCTGTATACGGACATCAGTGGAGAGCCTGGACAGCGCCTAAAGGAAAACCCATTGATCAGATTTCAATCGTCATCGACTCCCTGAAAAACAATCCCGACTCACGTCGCCACATTGTAAGTGCATGGAATGTTTCGGATATTCCCAACATGGCACTTCCTCCCTGTCATGTCATGTTTCAGTTTTACGTTATTGATGGCACCTTATCTTGTATGCTATATCAACGCAGTGCCGATATTTTTCTGGGCGTACCCTTTAACATTGCCTCCTATAGTCTGCTTACCATGATGATAGCTCAGGTATGCGGCTACAAAGCAGGAGAATTTATTCACACGCTGGGCGATGCACACATTTACTCGAACCACATTAAACAAGTCGAACTGCAACTGAGCAGAGAACCCAAAGCCCTGCCCCAAATGAAAATCAATCCCCACGTTAAGAACATCTTTTCGTTTAAATATAAAGATTTTGAGCTCACCGGATATGACCCCCATCCCCACATCAGGGGCGAAGTAGCCGTATGACAACCGCTCCAGACAGAGTCATTTTGGGCATTGACCCCGGCACCTCCGTTATGGGCTTCGGCATCATTACAGTAAGAGGAAAAAAATACGAAGTAAATTCACTCGGTGTAATGCAACTCAGTAAACTGAGCGACCATTATTCCCGACTCGAAAAAATATTCACCCGCGTAACATCTCTGGTAAAAGAATTTGGCATCACCGAAATGGCTATCGAAGCCCCTTTTTACGGCGTCAATGTACAGTCTATGCTAAAATTGGGACGAGCCCAGGGCGTTTGTATCGCTGCCGCCATGACACTCCAGATTCCAGTACACGAATATGCTCCCCGAAAAATTAAGTTAAGCGTCACCGGCAATGGAAACGCTTCCAAAGAACAGGTAGCAGATATGCTCAAGCACATGCTGGTTTTTCAAACCGACTCCCGCTTCCTCGACGCTACCGATGCGCTGGCTGTCGCCCTTTGCCACATAAATAATTCTTCTTTTTCCGAAAAAAAAGGCAGCATTAAAAGCTGGGAAGAGTTTATTAAGAAAAATCCGGGGCGCAAGTTGTAAGTTCAGTTTGTTGAATCGTTTCCGAACCTATCACAAAGTGAAACGCTCCCCGTTTTTATGTGTATTAATTTTTTGATTTTATTCCTTTACAAACTTCCTTTGTTCTATAAAACTATCCCCTTGTACTATAATCACATACAACCCTACGGGCAAATCTTCTACAGATAGTGAAAAAGATGAAGTTTCCATTTTTCCGCTTTTAATCTCTCTGCCTAGCTTATCTACAATTTTGTAGGTAGTTCCGGTTTTTATTGCATAGGATTCGGGGAAAGAAATAGTTAATGTAGATTGGGCTGGGTTGGGGTAAAGCAGCAGATTCTCTTTATCGAAATAAACTTCATGAATTCCTACAGCACTGCATGTATCAACGTAATCACCACCCAACCATTTAGCTATGCCTTTAATTGAATCACCATCAATGATTGAAAAGCCACAACTAATATACAAAGTATCCCGAAAAAACCCACACGAATAAATCCGGTTATTTATTGCACTACCTATACCACACCATTTTACTCCATCCCATTTTGCTATTTTCTGTGCAGGAACACCTCCAGCATAACTAAAAACACCACATGCATATAACTTGTCTTTGTAAACTGTTAAACCGTGAACTTGTCCGTTAGAATACAATTGCATACCATAACCTAAAAAGCCTCCACCAACATCCGACCATGTGTTTCCATCCCATTGCTGTATAAAATTACCAGCGTTTCCATCCTGTAGGTAAAAGGCTCCTGCCACAATTAATTTATCATCATAGATAGCCATTTTTTCTATACCAGACATTCCTCCATGCATTCCCCCACCAACATTAACCCAGTTTGTTCCATTATATTTAATAATATCTGAGATGGTATCGTTATCAAAATTACCTCCCACGTATAATTCTCCATGATACTCGCAAATTCCTAATACGTAATTGTTATTGATCGAACTCCATAAATTAGGAAAATTAAATACACTTTGCCATGAGTTCCCATCCCATTTTGCAAGACCATTAACAGCTAAAGTTCCTGAACTATCAAAAACACCACATGCATATAGCTCATTATTAATTATTTCAAGCTTGTTAACAATATTATTAAACCCAGGACCTACAGAATCCCATTCAAATCCATTCCATCTTACTATATTATGTACTGACTTACCTTCAGCAGTTAAAATATTCCCAGCAGCATATATCTCATTGTTAAATTTTACAATTGTTTTTACATCTGCAAAAGGGTTTAGACCGCCTCCTAGCTGATAAAACGTTGTGCCGTTATAACTAGCTATTCCAGAAATAGAATCTCCATCAATTACACGAAACCAACCACCAAAATATACAATATCGTTAGTCGTATCTTCGAACATACAAGTAGGTGCATCATTAATTCCATTCCCGATTTCCTGCCAGTTTTGGGAAAAGACATTACCATTACTAATAAAAAACAAAAATAAGAGTAATCTATAATGCATATTTCATTCTATTACAAACTTCCTTTGCTCTACAAAATTATCCTCTTGCACTATAATCACATACAACCCTACGGGCAAATCTTCTACTAAGAGTGAAAAAGATGAAGTTTCCATTTTTCCGCTTTTTACCTCTCGACCCAGTTTGTCTACAATTTTGTAAGTAGTGGCGTTTCTTATTGCATAGGATTCGGGGAAAGAAATTGTTAATGTGGTCTGGGCGGGGTTAGGGTAAATACTGATTTGCTTCTTGTTTAACTCAATTTGTGCAGCATCCATTGAGATTAATGGGCCGCCACCGTTGGTAGTTTTGTAAATACCGCTCCAACCTGCTGCAAAACAAAGGTTCTCATCAATACACGAAATGCATTCCATTTGAGTTGCAAGTTGAAGTTCATCTGCATTCTGATACCACCAAGTTTCACCACCATCAATTGTTTTCCAAAATCTATATTTTAAATAATTCACTCCCTGACCTTGACCTACGACATATCCAATAGTATCATTGACAAATTCAATATCAGCAAATAAATATACATTTGAAAAATCTTTTTTTATCCAATTATATCCCCCATCTGTTGTTTTGGTAATAACCCCATAGTTAAAGTTTGGCGAACCAGACCACCCCATTCCAGCAGTATATCCATGTAATAAATTGTTAAAATAAATACTAATTACACTAAAATTACAGCATAATGTATCAATTGTTTGAAAAGGGGTTCCAAATTCATTAGTATATTTCAAAATATTTGCAGAAGGCATCCAAATACCGTATGTATTGGAAAAAAGATTATATTCCGTACCAATACCTAAAGCAGTATCTCTTGAAAATGTAACACCACCATTAAAGGTGACATATACTGTGTTAATAATAGATACAAAACCTATGTTTTCATCTTTAAACCACATTGTTTTAAAATTATACCATTGGTTTTCAAATGCAGTAGTATCACATAATTGCCAACTATTCCCTGTATTTAGAGTTTTATAAACTCTGGAATGAAATCCACAAGTATAACCTACGCTGTCGTTTACAAAAAAGATATTATTCAATTTATAAGGGAACCACGTGGTATCCCACGTGATTCCTCCATTTTCTGTTCTTAAAAGATATCCTTGTACATCATGCAATCCAGCAACTGCAAATCCAGTATCCTTATTTAAAAATTGAATATCAGAGATACTTGCACTATGTATTGTATCTGAGTATATAATATCCCATTGAGCATTAGCCGGTAACGAACAATGAATTGCAAATGCAATAATTAATATTTTAAAACATTTAATCATTCCTTTACAAACTTCTTTTGTTCTATAAAACTATCCCCCTGTACTATAATCACATACAACCCTACGGGCAAATCTTCTACAGATAGCGAAAAAGATGAAGTTTCCATTTTTCCGCTTTTTACCTCCCTACCCAGCTTGTCTACAATTTTGTAAGTAGTGGCGTTTCTTATTGCATAGGATTCGGGGAAAGAAATAATTAATGTGGTTTGGGCGGGGTTAGGGTAAATATTGATTTGCTTCTTGTTTAACTCAATTTGTGCAGCATCCATTGAGATTAATGGACCACCGCCGTTGGTAGTTTTGTAAACACTCATATAACCAGCCGCATAACATATCGTATCATTCAAACAATCAATCTTTTTTACTAAATATGTGCTTGGTAAAAACTCTGCATTTTGATATCCCCAAGTTTCTCCATTGTCTTCTGTCTTTAGAAAACGATGTTGTATCTCATAACCTTGACCAACAGCATATCCAATATTTTCGTTTAAAAAATCAACATCATAGAGAATATAAACTTCGGGAATGTCTTTTTTTACCCAGTTATAACCACCATCTATTGTTTTAATTATTACGCCATAATTAAATACTTGACTTCCATACCAACCCATTCCTACGGCATAACCGTTGTGTTTATCAATAAAATTCATTCCATTTATTCCATAATCACAACAAAGAGTATCTGTAACAATAAACAAGCTGTCATAGTATTCTGAATATTTAATAATTTTACTCGTTCTACTCCAAATACCATCTGTATTTGAAATAATTTGATTTGTAGTTCCAAACAACACTGTATCTTTATAAAACGTACTACCTCCATTAGTAGTAATATATACACTATTTAATTTAGCTACAACACCATAATTTTCATCTCTAAACCATAAAACATCAAAATTAAGGAATTCATTATCGAAGTGAGTTGTATCACATAAACTCCATGAGTCACCTCCATTAATTGTTTTATATACATATGAATGCCAACCACAAATATAACCCACATTTTCATTTATAAAATAGACGGAGTTTATCTTATAGGGGAACCACGCAGTATCCCACGTGGTTCCGCCATTAAGGGTTTTAATTAAATATCCTTTACCATCTATTATATTTGCAACAGCATATCCAGTATTTGTATTAATGAATTGAATATCTTGAAAAGAGGCATTGTTAATTGTGTCATAAAACACAATATCCCATTGCGCATTAACTGATAACGAACAATGAATTGCAAATGCAATAATTAATATTTTAAAACATTTAATCATTCCTTTACAAACTTACTTTGTTCTATAAAATTATCCCCTTGCACTATAATTATATACAGGCCTTCGGGCAAGTCTTCTGCAAATAAAGAGCTGGTCGTAGTTTTCATTTTTTCTCTTTTAATTTTACAGTCCCCGTACCTTTTGATAATATTTAAAATCTGGCACAATAACCATTAGTATCAACATAACACAAACAAAGATAACACATTTATGAATTTTAATACATTATTTAATGCTATTTTGTTTAACCTCCCATAAGCACTAATACGATTTGATTTACATTTTCATCATACATTAAAATTTTTCCCTCCCATGCAGCACAAAAAAAATCATTTCGTCTTTTATTCAGAAAAACAAGCAAAAAAATAATTTGTAACTTTTTCTAAAAGCAAATCGTTCTATGTGAAACAAAAAAAACCTAATATTATGAAAGCAATAAAACTTAGTTTAGTTATCCTCCTCGCAGGAATTCTTTTTAGCAGTACAACAAAAGCGATCAGCGATCCTTCCACAAAAAAAGAAAAACTCTTCCGTCAGGTAAGCCGGTTGATTGAATATCCAACCACCAGCGAAAGTGCCGAAATTTCTTCAGTCGCAGTTGAATTTACCTTGGACGAAAAAGGTCAGGTAGTTGTTACAAATATTAATGGCAAACCCGAATTGGTTGAATATGTAAAAACCCGCCTCGAATCATTAGTCACACGCAAAATGAAGGAACTAACCGGCGAAAAACTCTATTACCGCTTTATTTTCAAAAAATAAAGACTACTTTCACAACCCACATGAGGCAGGCATACACAATGACCTGCCTTTTTTTATCAAAAAAATCAATGTCTTTAACATTTTTTAATTTTAATTATTTAAGTATCCTTTTACTTGTTTATATATTTGTCTTATTAAAAAACAAAACTATTTAATGTTTATATTAATCTCTTTTATAAATTTGCATTAAACATATATTTTATGAAAGAAATGAAAACAACTTATGCAGGTATAACTCTCTCCAATCCCATTATTGTTGCAAGCAGCGGATTAACTGGAAACATCGATTCTATTAAAAAAGTGATGGAAAAAGAGCCGGGTGCTATCATTCTTAAATCGCTTTTCGAAGAACAGATAATGGTTGATTCTCAGATGGGATTAAGCATGAATCAGTATGATTATCCTGAATCTGCCGACTATATACTCAATTATACCAAGTCACACACTATTGGCAAATATTTAGAGATGATAGAATCTGCAAAAAAGATTTCCTCTATCCCTGTCTTTGCCAGTATTAACTGCGTTACAGGTAACGAATGGATACAGTTTGCAAAAAAAATTGAGAATGCTGGTGCCGATGCCATCGAATTAAATATTTCAATTCTTCCGACCAACCCAAAAATCGGCGCCGAAGAAAACGAAAAAAACTATTTCGACATTCTTGAAAAAATTCACAATACAGTACGCATTCCCGTTACCCTTAAAATGAGTAATAGTTCGAGTGCCCTGGCCGCATTACTTCTGAAACTCGACTGGAGTGGATATATTAAAGGTCTGGTTATGTTTAACCGTCATTATTGTCCGGATATTGACATTGCCAACATGAAATTATCTTCAGCTCCCGTCTTTTCAACGCAGGCAGATTATCCCGAAACACTCCGCTGGGTTGCATTAATGTCAGACAAAATTAAATGCGACATCTCGGCAACTACCGGAATTCACGACGGAAAAACAGCGATTAAATTCTTGCTTGCAGGAGCAAAAACAGTTCAGGTTGCCAGTATCCTCTATAAAAAAGGATTAGACGGCATTACCGAAATGAAAAAAGACATTTCGGATTGGATGGAAAGCAAGAATTTTAAAAGCATAGAAGATTTTCGCGGAAAATTAAGCATGGAGAAAATAGAAAATCCTGCTGTTTTTGAACGCGTTCAATTCATGAAATATTTCTCAACCGTAGAATAAATGAGTATAATCCGGAAGTTTATATATTTATATATTGATGGGTTCCGGAATATAGGTATTACTGGCAAAAGCTTAGTGGTCGTTCTGATCATTAAGCTTTTTATTATGTTCGCTATTCTGAAAATCTTCTTCTTCCCCAATTTTCTGAAAACAAATTTTGAATCTGATCAGGAAAGGTCAGATTATATTATAAATCAGATAACTAAAACTAAATAACGCATGGATATTTTAGATGCATCATTGGTTGATTGGTCGAGAGCACAGTTTGCACTCACAGCAATCTATCATTGGCTTTTTGTTCCGCTTACGCTCGGGTTGTCATTCATCATGGCCATTACCGAAAGTATTTATGTAAAAACGGGCAATGAAGAATGGAAAAACCTGACAAAATTCTGGATGAAGCTTTTCGGAATCAACTTTGTCATTGGAGCTGCCACGGGAATCATTTTAGAGTTCGAATTTGGCACCAACTGGTCCAATTATTCGTGGATAGTAGGAGACATTTTTGGAGCTCCGCTGGCAGTTGAAGGCATTATGGCATTCTTTCTCGAATCTACTTTTATTGCCGTAATGTTTTTCGGATGGAACAAAGTCAGTAAGAAGTTTCACCTTTTTTCGACCTGGCTGGTCGCTGTGGGCTCCAATCTCTCGGCTTTGTGGATACTGGTCGCCAATGGCTGGATGAACTATCCCGTAGGCATGGAATTCAATGCAGACACCGCCCGCAGCGAAATGGTTTCCTTCTGGGATCTTCTGTTTTCGCCGGTTACTGTCAATAAATTTTTGCATACCATTAGCTCAAGTTATGTCGTATCAGCATTATTTGTGATTGGCGTTTCCGCCTGGTTTATCCTCAAAAAAAGACATCTTCTGCTGGCTAAAAGAAGTATCGTTGTAGCCGCTGTGTTTGGACTCACGACCTCCCTCTTCATGGCCTACACCGGCGACGGGTCGGCCTACCATGTAGCGCAGAAACAACCGGCTAAACTGGCCGCCATGGAAGGACTTTACGAAGGGAAAGAAGGGGCCGGACTTGTCGTTTTTGGTGTGTTAAAAGACTCAAGAAATTTTGCATCGGGCGATAATTTTGTATTCAAATTCGAAATCCCAAAACTACTTTCATGGTTGGGATACCGTTCAGCAAATGCCTACGTACCCGGAATAAACGATCTTATAAACGGAAATCCTGAACGGGGTGTCGAAAGCGTTAATTCGAAAATGGAAAAAGGAAGAATTGCCGTTACCGCACTAGCCGAATACAAAGCAGCTAAAGAAAGTAAAAACGATTCTGTAATGCAGTCTTCTCTCGCTACTTTTAAAGCGAACTATAAATATATTGGCTATGGCTATATCGACGATCCGGAAAGCATTATCCCGCCTATCCCACTGACTTTCTACAGCTTTCACGTGATGGTGGCATTGGGCTTTTATTTCATACTACTCTTTATGCTCTTTATATACTTTACCCTGAAGAAAAAACTGGAAACAAAAAGATGGTTACTTAAAGTGGGACTTTGGTCTATTCCTCTGGGTTATCTTGCTTCTCAACTGGGATGGGTAGTTGCTGAAGTAGGTCGTCAGCCTTGGGCTATTCAGGATATTCTACCTGTTCACAAAGCCACATCTCACCTCGACAGCTCAAATGTACAGATAACCTTTATCCTTTTTGCCATTCTTTTCACTGTACTTTTGATTGCAGAATTACGCATCATGACAAGAGCTATTAAAAACGGACCAAAAGAATAATATTATGTTTGAAACATTTGACTTAATAACATTGCAGCAATATTGGTGGATCATCGTTTCACTACTGGCTGCCATTCTTGTTTTCCTTATGTTTGTTCAGGGTGGTCAAACACTGCTTTACACGGTGGCAAAAACCGAAGAAGAACGAGATCTTCTGGTCAATACCCTTGGCCGGAAATGGGAAATAACATTTACTACTTTAGTGACTTTCGGCGGGGCATTTTTTGCGTCCTTCCCCTTGTTTTATTCTACCAGTTTTGGTGGGGCATACTGGGTTTGGATGATTATACTCTTTGCCTTCATTATTCAGGCAGTTTCGTACGAATACCGTAAAAAACAATCCAATTTTCTGGGATCCGCCACTTTCGAATGGTTCCTGTTCCTGAATGGATTGCTGGCCACCGTGTTAATAGGCGCTGCTGTAAGTACGTTTTTTACCGGTTCCGACTTCTTTATCGACGATTATAACCTGAGTTACTGGATGAATAAAACCCGCGGTCTTGAAGCTGCACTGAATGTACAAAACCTGTCTCTCGGGCTGTCCGTCTTTTTCCTGACCCGTATTACCGGTTCCATGTACTTTATGAATACCATAGATCACGAAGTCATTTTTAAAAGAGCAACCCGTCAGGTGCTGATTAATGCTGTTTTATTTCTGGTCTTTTTCCTCACTTTCGTCGGTTTCCTTTTAACCCAGTCGGGCTTTGCCGTTAATCCAACAACTTCAGAAGTCACGATGGAACCCTATAAATATTTGCACAATTTCCTCGACATGCCCTTAGTTCTAGGCTTATTCCTGATAGGGGTTGTACTGGTACTTTTTGGCATCTTCAAAGCCGTATTCAAAAAAAGCGACAAATCTTTCTGGTGGACAGTTGCAGGAGTCATTCCAGTAGTACTTTCCCTCTTTCTGATTGCTGGTTTTAACAATACCGCTTTCTATCCATCTACACACGATCTGAACTCTTCACTGACCATACAGAATGCATCTTCCAGTCACTATACGCTAACAGCCATGAGCTATGTTTCACTTTTTGTACCAGTAGTTATCTTATATATATGGTATGCCTGGAGGAAAATCAATAATCAGAAAATTACCCGCAACGAACTGGACAATAACTCACATGTTTATTAAATTTTTGTTTTATGAATTATTTAGAATCAATCATTTGGTTTATTAGCTGGCCAATTCTTATCTTTGTATCGTACAGAATAATATTATTTGTTCTGAAAAAGTCGAAATCATTGTAAAATAAATAAAATAGGAGATTAAAAAATGTTACCAAAAAAACTTGAAGCAGCATTAAACGAACAGGTAAATGCAGAATTATATTCCGCTTATCTGTATTTATCCATGTCATCCTGGTTCGAAAGCAAAAACCTGAAAGGTTTTGCCAACTGGATGCGTATTCAATATCAGGAAGAAACCGCACATGCCATGAAGTTCTTCGATTATATCAACGAAAGAGGTGGAACAGCGGTATTAAAAGCTATTGATGCCCCCAAAGGGAAATGGAAAACTGTCATTGAAATCTTTCAGGAGACATTGAAACACGAACTGCATGTAACTTCACTAATCAATAATCTGGTGAATGTAAGTATTTCTGAAAAAGACCATGCTACCAACAATTTTCTGCAATGGTTTGTATCCGAACAGGTCGAAGAAGAAGCCAATGTTACCGGCATACTCGAAGAACTTAAAATGATTGAAGGCAAAGGCCCGGCATTATTTATGATAGACCGCGAACTCAAACAACGCGTTTTTGTTCCTATTACTCCTGCCGGAGCTTAATTCATTAGATACATTTTAATAACGCTGCTATAGGAAAAAGTCTTATGGCAGCGTTAATTATTTTATTACTTTTGCCCAAAGCTCTGAAAATCTGATGGCAGAAAAGATAAAATATTATGTAGTATGGAAAGGGGCTAAACCCGGGGTGTACAGAAACTGGTCGGATTGCGAAATGCAGATCAAAGGTTTCACAGGAGCACTTTACAAATCATTTCCTAGTCTGGCCGAAGCCGAAAAAGCTTTCAAAGAAAAACCCCATCTGCATCTGAACACTGCAGAGAAAAAAGTAATGCCCTCGGCCAGTATCATTCGCGATAGCATAAGTGTCGACGGAGCCTGCAGCAGTAACGAGGGAATGATGGAATACCGGGGCGTTCACACGGGTACAAAACAAGTTGTTTTCGCTCAGGGACCTTTTCGCCATGGTACGAATAATATAGCTGAATTTTTGGCACTGGTTCACGTTTTGGCTTTATGTAAACAAAAAGGATGGAACTACCCGATTTATACCGACAGCAAAACAGCTCTGGCCTGGATACGCAACAAAAAAGCCAACACAAAGTGCGATGAAGACGATGACAATCAGGAAATTTTCGACCTGATACAGCGTGCCGAAAAATGGCTGCAGTCAAATACATGGACGAATCAAATTCTGAAATGGGACACCGAACACTGGGGCGAAATTCCTGCCGATTATGGACGAAAATAACTTACAATGTTTAAATATCTGATTTTTTCAGCACTCATTATTCTGAGTGCCTGCTCAGGAACCCGACAAGTGATTCCTTTAAAAGCCAAAGAGCATAACGTAGCCGCTTCGCTGGGCGGTCCCATGATAAAATTTTCGGGACTCGTAATCCCCATGCCTCTGACTTCGGTTGCCTGGAGCTATGGCATTAACGACACGTACACAACAACGACAGCAATCCACACAACATCTATGCTTTTTGGTGTTATTCATTTCGAAGGGTCAGTCCTTAGCCGTGTTTATCTCTCGCCTTGTACACGTTCTGGAATAACTGTTTCCCCGGGATTTCATGCCATGGCCGACATTTGGGAAGGCAAATTTTCGTTTTATCCTTTTGCCGATTTTATGTTTTACAGAACGTATAATGAAGGAAAAGGGATGTTTTATGCCGGTCCCTCACTGATGTTCGATGTCAGGTCAACAAAAGCATTTGACGTAAAAAATACCAATAGAATTATTCCTTGGTTTTCTGCCGGATACAAATGGAATCGACCTAAAATATCTTATTCTGTGGAATTAAAATATTTGAACTTTACACGCAACAACCAGAATATTGTAGTAGAATATATAGCTCCCGGAAATAAAGGAGCATTGGGTATTTATTTTGGTCTTTCAAAAACATTTTAATGATGAAAACAGCAATAATTATATTGATTTCCCTGATCGTTTCTTCCTGCATCAGATTAGATGATTTTTTCTATAACGCTAACTACAACCCCATCACCTCGTACCAACTGGACGATTATACGGGTCCTACAGAATTTACGCTGGATACATCATACAAGATTGATAAAAGCAAAATCAATCTTTTTCAACTTAGTTCCGACATGAACGGTGACATCAAAAACATATACGCATTATATGTAGGAGATATGTCAAGGATTGCTACCGATACGGTCATTTTATACTGTCATGGCAACAAAGATCACCTCGACTTTTACTATCCCCGCATACAATTGTTGGCAAATACTGGCGGAAAAAACCGCTATGGGGTAATGAGCCTTGACTATCGTGGCTTTGGTCTTTCCGAAGGAAAGCCATCAGAAGAAGCCCTTTATGCCGATGTCAACGCCGCACTTCTTTGGCTGAAAAGCAAAGGACTTACTGGCGACCGACTTATTATGTATGGCTTCAGCATGGGAACTGCCCCGGCTACCGAACTTACTGGAAACCCCGAGATATTGCAACCCGCAGGTCTCGTTCTTGAAGCTCCTTTTGCCAGTGCCGAAGTCTTTGTTCAGGATGCCGCAGGACTGTCAATTCCCGGAACATATATCGTTAACCTGCAAATCAATAATGCCTTTGAAATTCAAAAAGTGCATGTTCCCTTACTTTGGATTCACGGTAAAATAGACGATTTTATCAGCATGAAAAGTCATGGCGAAGTTGTCTATGCCAATCACCCGGGCACTAAATTTGCCTGTCGCGTGACAGGCGCCAATCATTCCGACTGTCCTGTATTGCTGGGTTACAGTAAATATTTGACGATTATGGAGGACTTCATAACAGGAACCCTGACACAAAGTTCAATCCCAGAATAATCAATATTTACATTTTTGATTTTATCAAAGCAAAAACTTGTTTCGCTTTAGCTGTAACTTCTGGACTCAGGTTAAGCCATAAAACGGGCGTCATAAAAAAGACGGTCATCACACCACTTCTCACAATAATATCTAACCAGAAAGGTTTAAATGATGGAATTAACCATCCCACTAAATAAGTTGCAAAAGCCAAGGCAAGGATAATTAAAATCCGATAATTAAAAGGTTGAAGTTTGAATTTAAACAACAGAAACAAGTACCTCATCAGATTAAAGATAAACATAGAAATTGTGCTGGCAATGGCTGCACCAGTAATTCCGTATAAAGGAATCATCAGCATATTGGTTACAACCACAATGGCGACAAAAATCACCATAAAAACAGCATGTAATTTATAATAAGCACTGGTGGCGATAATGGCATTATTCACTCCGGTAGCCATATCTATGAGACTGGAAGTGCAAATCCAGAATATAACCCACTTACCTGCCATATATTTCTCAGGCAAGAGAAAGAAGACATTGTCGATATTCGCCCAAATACCAGCAAAAAGTAATGAGGCAAAGAGAAGTTGATTCAGGCAGCTCTTATAATAAATATCTTTTATCACCTGAATATCCATTTTTTTCCAGGCTTCCGATAAAAAAGTTGATGTTATTCGCTGCAGAGACCGTGAAGGAAGAAGAATTACGACGCCAAAAAAGAAGGTGACAGTATATATTCCTGCATCATACAATCCTACATATTTTTCGATCATAATACGGTCAATATTCACAATTACAGTGCCTGAAAAGACAGAAATAATCCCAAATCCGGCCACACTGAAAATTGATTTTCGAAGTGATTTCGATATAAACCCCGGTTCGTACGAAAAAGAAACATTTCCCTCTTTCAACAACATGAAAATTATAATCAATGTAGGGAAACAAATTGACGCAAAATAAAAGGCTACAAAACCATCGTAATCAATCCACGAAAGAATAAAGGCAGATATCGTAAGAACCACTAGAACCCGCTGAATAAATTCTTTCAAAACAGTACCCCTGACGGACAAATACAACATACGACTGTAGGCGTCAAACAAATTGAAAAACAGAAGAAATACTGCCGTTACAGGAATATAATACACGTAATATTTAAGCAGTTCAGATGAATTTTCCGTACCACTTAAAATAAATGGTTTAAGTACAAAAAACAGAGCCATTATAACTCCCGTCCCGATCAACCCCGACAACATAAGCCAGGCAGTATACCCATGATGTTTTTTATCCTCTGTACGAAACCATGGAAAAAGTCGTCCGGTGACATTATCAAAACCCAGGTTTCCAATCTGAGAGAATAAAATTGCATACGACAATACAACACTAACTAATCCAACTTGTTGAGGAGTAAAGAACCATGCAAACAAAAAGATATTTGTGACAACACCTATTACCACACCCAAGTAGGTGTAAATTGTACCTTTAATGGTTTGTTTTTCAATTAGTCCCAAAACAGCAGTATAGAAAGCTCAAAGTTATAAAAGAATTTCAGAAAAGCATCTTCAGCAATTTCTCAGCATTCTTTACATTCGACATTTCATTTTCAAGCAAATCAATTCTTTTCTGCACAGCATCTTCCACAAAATCAATTTTGGCGTTCTGTTCTACAAGAGATATAAATTCCGCATCATTATGTGCAACTTGGCATAATGACGCCAACCCGGTATTATCAACAATGGTAGGATTAACAATACAATGACGTCCTCCAAAAAGTGAAGCCAGTAGTTTAAGCTTAATCCCTGTAGCCTGAAATGTCATTAGAATATTCATTTGTGCATGACGAATGAGAGTATTCATCTCTTTTTCATCCGGATCTGCAACTACTTTTATATGATTATTGATACATGCAGCTTTATAAATTTCATTCCCAGGTTGTTTCCCAGCTATTATGAAAGGATAATCTAATTTTTTAAAAACATTTTCTATAAGATGAAGTGCAGCTCTTTGATTTTCAGGTACCGACAAATTTCCATGAAACAAAGCATACTCCCCATGCCCTATTAGAATATCCACTTTATTGTTAGGATGGAAAGCCGGCACATAGTTAACATTATTAAATTTTTCATTGAAATAGATATAGTCTGCATGTGAAATGGCTGCAATTCCCGTTGTTTTACTCAAAATTTTCTCATATCGTTTCAATTTCACGGCTTCGGAATAGAAAAAAAGCTTACGTGGCAAATTGTTTTCTGCCTCCATCAAACCACGATAATAATCATGTTCCACATTGTGCGTTCTAACAACTAATTTTCGTTGTGGAGATAAAATATCATTAATACATGCCGTTGTATGTAATCCTTCGAACAAGACAGGATGATTATCTTTTTTGAGATGTGTGGTTAATTCTGAAGACACTCGCGTTGAAACAATATATGGATATGTGTCGATAAGATAAGAGGATCCGCTTCGACGAGCATAATAATACACTTTCGAACAATAATCATTTAACACCTCACTTCTTTCACGCCCATATTCAAAACAATGGAGTATCACTTCAACACCCGCATTCTTAAGCGCTTTTAATTTATAAAAAATGTCAATCACCCCGCCATAATCAGCAGGATACGGAACGTTGAAGGCTATGAGATGAACTTTTTCCATAAAATTTCCCCAAACGTGCACATTTTTTTTCAATTTAAATAAAATTTTTGACGAAATCCCAAAATCGCTTTTTGTACAAATTATTGTAGCATAGCAAAGGCACTTCAATAATTATATACTAAATAAAATTTATTCGCCTGATAATCTTCATAATACAAAACACCTGTTTCAAAAGCAACAAAAAATATGTTTTATAACCTGTTTTTTCGATTATATTGTCAATAAATTAGTCTTTCTGTAAAAAAAATAAATCTATGGCGAACATTTTTTCTTCCTCCATTGGGAAAAAGTTGATTATGAGCGTAAGCGGGTTATTCCTGATTATGTTCTTGCTGGTACATTTAACCGTAAATCTCATGATTTTGTTTGACAGTACCGGTGAATTATTTAACGAAGCAGCACATTTTATGACAACCAACCCCATAATTAAAATTATGGAACCCTTGCTTGCCCTTGGTTTTCTGATACACATTTTTTACGGCACTTATCTTGAGTATCGTAATAATAAAGCCAGGCCAGTAAAATATGCTGTATCGAATAAAAGCGATGCCAGCTGGTCATCGAAAAACATGTTACTTACTGGAATCGTAATATTTGCATTCCTCACGGTACATTTATGGAATTACTTCTATAAAATAAAATTTACCGATTTGATTTCCAGTGGTTCTATGACAGAATCCGACTTGGTCCGCAGCATTTTTATGCCCGAAAGATGGTATTTTTCAATTTTTTATATTGTATCATTTATATTGCTGGCCTTACATCTTAATCACAGTTTTCAGTCAGCTTTTCAGACCCTTGGCCTGAATAATAATAAATGGTTAAATCGCTGGAAAGTTATTGGTATGCTTTACGCTTTTGTCATTGCAGCAGGATTCTCCGTAATTCCTATCGCAATTTTTATTCAAGAATATTTTAAATAATCCCGGATATGAAAAAACTGGATGCTAGAATTCCCGAAGGTCCTTTACATGAAAAATGGACCCATTTTAAAAATACCTGCAAACTTGTTAATCCTAACAACAAAAGAAAACTCGACATTATTGTTGTAGGAACAGGACTGGCTGGCGCATCTGCTGCTGCTTCTTTAGGTGAACTGGGATACAATGTAACCGTTCTGTGCTATCAGGACAGCCCGCGCAGAGCCCATAGCATTGCGGCACAAGGTGGAATAAATGCTGCAAAAAACTATACCAACGACGGAGATAGCGTATATCGCCTTTTTTACGATACCATTAAAGGTGGAGATTATCGTGCCCGCGAAGCCAACGTATATCGTTTGGCCGAAGTCAGTAATGCCATCATCGACCAGTGTGTGGCACAGGGTGTTCCTTTTGCCCGCGACTATGGCGGATTACTCGACAACAGATCATTTGGAGGCGCTCAGGTTTCTCGTACTTTTTATGCCCGCGGACAAACCGGTCAACAATTACTTTTAGGAGCCTATGGAGCCCTGAATCGTCAGATAAAAGCCGGTACAGTTACATTATACAACCGTCGCGACATGCTTAATCTAGTGGTAGTTGACGGAAAAGCCCGGGGTGTCATTGCGCGTAATCTTGTTACAGGTGAAATTGAAAGATACTCTGGTCATGCCGTTGTTCTCGCTACCGGAGGATACGGTAATGTATATTTTCTTTCAACCAACGCCATGGGTTCAAACGTATCTGCCGCCTGGCAATCCCACAAAAAAGGAGCCTTCTTTGCCAACGCCTGTTATACTCAGATTCACCCTACCTGCATCCCCGTTCATGGCGACTATCAATCGAAGTTAACATTGATGAGCGAAAGTCTTCGTAATGATGGCAGGATATGGGTTCCGAAAAAAAATGAAGATGCCGTAAAACTTCAAAAAGGTGAAATTAAACCCAACGATATCCCCAAAGAAGACAGAGATTATTACCTGGAACGCCGCTATCCGGCTTTTGGAAATCTTGTACCCCGCGATGTAGCTTCAAGAGCGGCTAAAGAACGTTGTGATGCAGGATTTGGTGTAAATAATACCGGATTGGCAGTATATCTAGATTTCGAGGATTCCATTAACCGACTGGGGAAAAATGTCATTGAAGAACGTTATGGTAACCTTTTCCAGATGTACGAAAAAATTGTAGATACCGATCCTTATAATTTGCCGATGATGATTTATCCCGCAGTACATTATACCATGGGAGGATTATGGGTAGATTACAATCTGATGTCGAGCATTCCCGGACTTTTTGTTGCAGGAGAAGCAAATTTCAGCGACCACGGAGCCAACCGTTTGGGAGCTTCAGCGTTGATGCAAGGTCTGGCCGACGGATATTTTGTTCTTCCCTATACCATTGGAGATTATCTGGCAACCGAAATTAAAACACCTCGTATTCCCAACAATTTAAGCGAGTTTGATATTGCTCATAAGGAAACCAGCGAAAGAATTGATAAATTCTTCTCCATCAAAGGCAGCGAACCTGTTGATTTTTTCCATAAAAAACTCGGAAAAATCATGTGGGAAAATGTAGGTATGGGTCGTACCGAAGCCAGTCTCAAAAAAGCCATTGAAGAAATACCCAAACTCAGAAACGAGTTCTGGCAAAACGTAATTATTCCGGGCAAACCCGATGAATTTAATCAGGAACTGGAAAAAGCCGGTCGCGTAGCCGATTTCCTTGAACTTGGCGAACTCATGGCCCTCGATGCACTGAACCGCCGTGAATCTTGCGGAGGACATTTCCGCGAAGAAAGTCAAACCGAAGAAGGGGAAGCTTTGAGACACGACGACGAATTCAGTTACGTAGCAGCTTGGGAATCGAAGCCCGACAACACATACGAACTGCACAAAGAACCGCTTGAATACGAAGTTATTCAGGTGCAACAACGCAATTATAAATAGTTTTCAATCTTGTAAAATTGATTCATATGGACTTGAATTTAAAAATCTGGAAACAAAGTCACGCTAAAGACAAAGGCAGATTCGAAACATATAAAATATTAAACATTTCGGGCGATTGCTCCTTTCTTGAAATGCTCGACATACTAAACGAACAGCTGGTGCAAGAGAAAAAAGAACCTGTAGCTTTCGACCACGACTGTCGTGAAGGTATCTGCGGAATGTGCAGTCTGTATATCAATGGACGGCCTCATGGTCCCGACGATGATATTACAACCTGCCAGTTGCATATGCGCAAATTTAAAGACGGTGATACAATTACCATCGAACCTTGGCGTGCAGGACCTTTCCCTGTTATTAAAGATTTGGTGGTTGACAGAAATGCTTTCGATAAAATTTTATACGAAGGAGGTTTTGTTTCTGTTAACACCAATGCTCCTCAAGATGCCAATGCGATACTTATTCCTCGCGATCATGCGGAAGAAGCTATGGACGCAGCAGCCTGTATAGGTTGTGGCGCATGTGTTGCTGCCTGCAAAAATTCATCCGCCATGCTCTTTGTCGCTGCGAAAGTTTCGCAACTAAGTCTCCTTCCACAAGGAAGAACTGAAGCATCAAAACGCGTAAAAGCTATGATTGCTAAAATGGATGAACTGGGATTTGGTGGTTGTACTAACACTGGTGCATGCGAAGCAGAATGCCCAAAGAACATATCCATTGCCCATATTGCCCGACTCAACAGAGAGTTTCTCTGTGCTAAAGCCAAGGATTAGAAAAGTCTCTTTGCTCTGAAACAAATTTAGAATCCCATTATAAAAGCCTTGATTTTATTATCAGGGCTTTTTTATGCTTCATCGCGAAAGTTATAAACGAAGCACTGTTTAGAATTCACAACTTATAAAAGTTATGAACGAATATATCTCTTCTTTTTTTATTACATTTGTGATTGAAAAGACAACCTATCAGGCAAATGTGACTGAAAGAGCTTTGCAGTAAATATTATTTCGGACTTAAGGCGACAATCGCCTGTAATACTGGCTGTTAACTTGCGCGCGTTTTGACAACTAATATTACCTGCATTTTATTCCAACATTATTAAGAATGCCGTTAGTTTAAGATCCCCGATTATTAAGTAAATTTCATGAATGCCCATTCCTTTCGCTATCTTCTGACAATCTACCTTTTACAGGGCTTTAAAGCGAAAGATTAAAAATCAACTTAATTTAAACCCTACACAACAAATCAGGTAAAGAATTATTGATTAATTTATTTGTTTCAACAAAAACTCCGTTTCTTGAATAAAAAAGTACTCATTATAACTTATTACTGGCCACCATCAGGAGGCATAGGGGTACACCGTTGTCTGAAATTCGCAAAATATTTACGGCAGTTTGGTTGGGAACCTGTAATATATACTGCTGCGAATGCACATTACCCCTATCTTGACGAATCAAATTTCAAGCATATTCCCGAGGGGATAACAGTCCTCAAAAAAAACATTATTGAGCCCTTTTCCTTCTACAAAAGATTTACCGGAAAACAGATCAATGAGCCCATGTCTAACCCACTGCACATTAGAGGGAAGAAGCAAAACTGGAAAGAAAAACTGTCCATTTGGTTGCGTGGCAATTTCTTTATCCCCGATGCCCGTTCCCTGTGGATTCGTCCATCTGTAAGCTATCTGACAGAATACCTAAGCAAAAATCCAGTCGATGCTATTATCTCCGACGGTCCACCTCACACCAACACAACCATTGCCTGCCGGGTTTCTCAAAAAACGGGCATCCCATGGCTGGCAGATTTTCAGGACCCATGGACACAAGTTGACTATTATAAACTTTTCCCCTTCACCCGCAGGGCAGACAATAAACACAAACGACTTGAACAGGACGCACTTAAAACAGCAAAAAAAACAACCATTGCCAGTCCCACCTGGAAAAAAGACCTGGAAAATATTGGCGGGCATAATGTTGACGTGATTTACTGGGGATATGACGAAGATGATTTTGAGGGGGCAAAATCCAATAAAAATCCCGATGAATTTGTTATTTCTCATGCTGGCTTATTTGGTTTTGATCGACTCCCTGATCAGTTTTTCAAAGCATTGTCCGAATTAAAAGCAGAGTATCCTGAATTTTCTAAAAAACTACGTATTAAACTGGCAGGAATGATAGATTTCTCTGTTCTTGAGAGTCTTAAACAAAACGGATTAAATGAAAATTTCCAAAACCTTGGAAATTTAAAACGAGAGGAAGCATTACAACTCACACTTGACTCTGACTTATTACTTCTACCTTTAAACAAAGCGGATAATATCATGGGAAGAGTTCCAGGAAAACTTTTCGAACAGTTGCGATCAAACAACCCCATTTTGGTCCTAGGACCACATGGCAGCGATGTACAGCATATCGTAGAATCTTCTGGTTGTGGAAAAAGTTTTAATTACGATGAAAAAGAGGCCTTAAAATCTTTTACTAATTCTGTTTTCGAAAAAGAGATTACATTCTCAGCCGGCGATATTACTGAGTATTCAGTGAAAAATCAGGTGAAAAAATTATCTGTTTATTTGAATTCCATATCCCAATAAACAAATCGATTGCATGTATTTTCTTAATATTATTGCACAAAAACACGCATATTTGCATATTTAACCTATATTTGATTCTAATCTTTATATTATAAATAACTTAAAACTAATTTTATGAAACAAATCTTATTTTTATTACTAACAATTATCTCAGCTCATGTTAATGGGCAAAACATGGGACTTTATTTTATTAACTTGCAAAAGAATTATATCATTACACCCCATGTTGCATCGCTCTACCCAACAAATAATTTCACGATAGAATTCTGGGTAAGAATTGATAGACGACCCCCGACAGACATGTCATTAATTAATAAAGCAGAGTGTGTTACCAATAAGACATCTTTTACTTGTAGTATTAAATCTGATAATAAAATAATTTTTGGTTATAATTGTGATGGTAATTGCAACAATACCTCCGGATTCAAGATAGATTCTGCCCTTAATTTAGGCCAATGCTATCATGTAGCTATTACATATTCAAATCTGGGGCCTAAGATTTATCTTGACGGCATTTTACAGACTGGATCTCTCATTTCTGGATCCATCTATTGTGGTGATCTTTATCAGACGCCAGAACCCTTACGAATTGGTGCCTATAGATACAGAGCGGATACCATTGGGGGATATTTGAGTGGAATGATGGATGAAATCCGTATATGGGATCATGTTCGTAGTCAAAGTCAGATTTCTACTATGTATCAACAGCGCTTAACCGGAAATGAAACCGGGCTGCTACTTTATTATAACTTCTCCGAATCAGTTTCTGGATCAATGGCCACTATAGTTAATCATGCAACACTTACCGGATCGGCCCTTAATGGAACTACTCAATCTATTAACCCGACATCTCCAAACACAACCCAAAGTTGCTTTAACTTTACCGATATCGAATATTTAGCCGATAATTCTTCGACGTTAAGACTATTTCCAAATCCGGTAAACGATCAAATAATTATTAATAGTGAAAATCCCTCAGACTTACAATTAACTTACAATGCAGATATTATGGATATTTCCGGTAGAATTGTCATGAAATTAGAAGACATATCGTTACCCGCAAACATGACTGTAAACCAACTGGATAAAGGGATATACTTAATTCGAATGTATAATCATCAAACGGAATACGAATTAAAATTTATCAAAGAATAATTTTCGCTTTTACCATTTTTCCTATTGCTTTGTCTCGGGCATAGGCATTTTTTCACAAAGAGATCAAACTGTCGCTCCTGACAGTCGCATAAAAAACACAAGTTGAATATTTCCAGATTATACGTTTCGATTGAAAGAGACTTACCCTCGATATATCATTTTGAATTTATATGAAAATTGGTTTTTTTGATTCCTGTCTAGAATGGATTCCTCATTTGGAAACAGATCTCGAATTGATGGATCTGCACCTCTCTCAAAACGATGAGGTATTTTGGTTTAATTGCCACAGCGACATTTCGTTTTGTCAACCAAACCCCTACCATAAAAAAGGAAAATGCCGTTCGTGCATAAAAAGGAAGAACAAAGGACTGTCTTTACTTAACGGTAAAGTAACAGAACTATCATGGAAGGATATTCAAACAGCCAGTCAGATTGAATTTCCTATTGTACATTCAATAAACGACCTCAAATCATGCACCACGTTAAATTTTGATATAGGCGTTGCAACAGCTAGTTCGCTGGTTTCTGTAATACGCGATTCGAACCCGGATTTAGTTAAGTATGAAACCCTCTGGAAAAATATTTTTCTTTCATCTTATAACACTTATAAAAATGTATCCTCTGCCATTGTTGAACACCAACTGGATAGAGTGTATACTTTTAACGGACGCTTTGCTCCCGAAAGAGCCGTATTAAGAGCTTGTCAGGCAACCGGAACTGACTGCTATATACACGAAAGAGGGAATAACAAAAATCATTACATGGTTTATGAGAACTCCCTTCCTCACAATCGCAAAGCTTTCAGAGAAAGAATGGAAGCAGCTTGGAACAACCCCGCTGTTACACAGGAAGAAAAATTAAAAATCAGTCATTCGTTTTTTGAAGACAGGATTAAAGGAAAAGAACAATTTTGGGTTTCATTTGTCAATGATCAAACCTCAGGACTCTTACCCGAAAAATGGGATGAAAACAAGACCAATATTGCCATTTTCACATCTTCCGAAGATGAACTTTCCTCCATATCAGATGAATGGAAAAACACCGTTTATGATTCGCAAATAGCAGGGATTAAAAAAATTTTGGAAGATGCTCCTCCTGAATTTAATTTTTACCTGAGGATACATCCCAACCTTATTGGAGTCAACAACATTGAAACAAAGCAATTAGTCGAATTAAACTATCCCAATCTCGTTATCATTCCTCCTTCAAGCAAAGTAAATACCTATTCGTTAATAAAACAGGCTAATAAAGTCGTTGTTTTTAGCTCTACTGTTGGAGTCGAAGCGACTTATCTGGGGACACCCTGTATCCTTGCCGGTATATCCTATTATCGTGGAATGGATGCTGCATATGATGCAAATTCTCACGAAGAATTAATTGAATTGCTAAAGAAAGAACTCCCCCCAAAAAATAAAGAGAATGCTTTGAAATACGGATATGTCCTAAAAACTTTCGGGACAAGATATCAAAACTACGAAGCAATCAACTTATATCTGGGTAAATATAAAAAACAATATGTTGTAGGCAGCCTACTATTTAATTATTATCTCCGTTTCTTTTCCTACTTCGGCATGCTTAGCCCAATGAAGCGTAAAATAAAAAAGTTTCGGCCGTACTTGGGACTTAAATCTAATTAACTCCTAATGTTCATCATTAAAAATGAGTTATATTTTATTTATTACCAGGCACATATACATATTTTTTTGCGTTTTACAAAAGCGATTCTAATTATCCCCCAATAAATACTTACCATTTTGAAAGATTTTAATGACCACATTATTTCTGACAACAGATCGGTTGTAGATGCCTTAACACAAATCAACCAGCTTTCTGGCAATTTAAACCTTACCCTATTTGTTTGCGATTCGCAAGGAAAAATGCTTGGAACACTAACCGATGGAGATTTTCGACGAGGATTCATGAAGGGACTAAAACTAGACGATAGTATAGATTCCTTTATGGTAAAAAACTTCAGGCATTTTACACTAAACGACATCAACGTTGCACATATAAAGGAACTCCGAGCCAAGCAAATAAAACTGGTTCCCCTGTTAGATGAAGATGGCAGAATTATTAAAGTATACGACTTCACACAACGTAAGACCATTCTGCCTGTGGATGCTGTCCTTATGGCCGGTGGACGTGGAGAACGCTTACGTCCACTCACAGACACAACGCCAAAGCCTATGTTACTTATAGGAAACAAGCCCATTATTGAACACAACATTGACAATCTTACAACAAATGGCATTGATAACTTTTTCGTTACCGTAAATTATCTGGCCGATCAGATTGTAAATCACCTTGGTAATGGAGAAAAAAAAGGCATACGTATCGAATGCGTAAAAGAAACTAAACCTTTGGGAACGATTGGATCAGTATCATTAATAAAGAATTTTAACAACGACACGGTTCTAATAATGAACTCTGATCTTTTTACCAATATTAATTTCGAAGATTTTTACCTCGATTTCGTCGAAAAGAATGCGGCCATGTCTATCGCCTCCGTTCCCTACCAAATAAGTGTTCCGTATGCGGTTTTAAATCAAGATAACGAGACAGTAGACTCTTTTGAAGAAAAGCCAACTTACACTTACCATGCCAATGCCGGCATTTACCTGATTAAAAAAGAATTGCTCGATATTATTCCCATTAGCACCCATTTCAATGCAACAGACTTTATTCAGGCGCTTCTGAACTCCGGACGTAAAGTTATCAAATATCCAATTATAGGCTACTGGATAGATATAGGCAAACACGAAGATTACAATAAAGCCCAGGAGTTTGCAAAACATATTAACAGTCAGTCATAAAGTCCTCGTTTAGTAGACAAAAGCATTTGTATTTATTAGTGAAAATAAGTGGACAATAAAAAAATACTTATCCACGAATTTCACGAATTAGCACGAATATTCTATTTGAAAAATATATAGGTAAATGGAAGAGGCCCGCATATTACCACGAATTAATTAGTGAAAATTAGTGGACAATAAAATTCTAGACAAAATAAATTTGCAAAACAAATCAATATTGAGTAATTTTACTACTCGTTATTCGTTCAGATTTGCGATAATATTCGACTCTTTCCCTTGTGAGACTAAACTGTGACTCACGGGGCACTGCCGTGAACAATCGAAATTTTTTCCTCTCTTGATAGACACCTTAATCTCCTCAAAGACAAGACTTAAACTTCTGCTTAAGTTCTTTCTCAATAGCAAGACCACTGCCTATTTAAGAGGTCTCGAATGCGAGTTTGGCGAATCTACCAATGCTATCCGTCTTGAGTTAAACCGCTTCGAAGAAGCTGGTCTGCTCGAAGCACATAGTTCGGGGAATAAAAAAATCTATCAGGCAAATACCAAACACCCCATTTTCCCAGATATTCAAAACATCCTCAAGAAATATATCGGCATCGACCAGATCATCGAAAAAGTAATTACCCGCTTGGGCGACATTAATAAAGTATACGTTATTGGCGACTTTGCCAATGGAAAAGACAGCAAAGTTATAGACCTGCTAATAGTCGCCCAGCAACTCAACAGAACTTTTCTGTCAGAACTTATTGAAAAAACCGAAAGCCTCATTCACCACAAAATAAGCTACATTATCCTAAACGAAACAGAACTCGCCGACTACAAACAAAAACATGCCGGCAACAGACTGGTGATTTATACGAAGGATACGTAACAGCTGCAAGACCCCGACAATTTAATCCACGGGTTTAAACCCATGTCTAAAAATAAACTTACAATAAAACGCACAACCATCAGCAGATACCCAAAAAGATAGAGACAGAGGCTAAAGCCCATCTAAAGCATCCAAACCAAAACAATAACATTAACC
Organism: Bacteroidetes bacterium HGW-Bacteroidetes-21; assembly: GCA_002840935.1. Lineage (GTDB taxonomy): Bacteria > Bacteroidota > Bacteroidia > Bacteroidales > GWA2-32-17. The sequence goes on from PHDH01000001.1 coordinate 36,373, forward strand.
TTAACCTCAACCTAGCCTTAACTAAACAACTAGAACCCGACAACCCCCACAACTTTACATCATAAAGATAATTTGAAATGTCTGAAGATCATCAAATAACTAAGATTGATAAAATTAAAAATCATATCATTACTGTTCGAAATGTTCAGGTAATTCTGGATAGTGATCTAGCTGAAATGTACGGTGTATCTACATCTCGGCTAAATGAGCAAGTTAAAAGAAATATTGAGCGTTTTCCCGAAGACTTTATGTTTCAGTTATCCAAAAAAGAATGGGGACTCTTGATATCGCAATTTGCGACTTCAAAATGGGGTGGTCGCAGAAAGCTTCCATATGTTTTTACTGAGCAGGGTATTGCTTCTCTTTCTGGAGTTTTAAACAGCAAAACAGCCATTAAAGTAAATATTGGGATAATGAGAGCATTTGTTGAGATGAGAAAATTTCTGACACAAAATGCAGCAATATTTCAAAAATTAGAAAAGATTGAACAAAGCTATTTAATTTTCAAAAATGAAACTAATTCGAAATTCGAAATAGTATTTAATGAACTAGATAAACAAAAGCTAACCCCTGAACAAGGCATCTTTTTCGACGGACAAATATTTGATGCCTACACTTTTGTCTCCGACCTTATTAAATCAGCTAAAAACAACATTGTCCTTATTGATAATTATATCGACGAATCTGTATTACTACTGCTTACAAAAAGAAAAAACAAGGTAAAAGCTACAATCTATACAGCAAAATTATCAAAACAGAATTTACTCGACATCGAAAAACACAATCAACAATACCCCTCTATCGAAATCAACGTTTTTACTAAATCGCACGACCGCTTTCTTATAATCGACAATACAAATGTATATCACATAGGCGCCTCTCTTAAAGACCTCGGCAAAAAGTGGTTTGCTTTTTCGAAGATAAATATTGACCCTAAAGAACTACTCAAAAAACTCGAATCTAAATAACGACATCCAGATAATAAGACGCTTCGGTCAGCATTTTCAACCCGACAATTTTATCCACGGGTTTAAACCCGCGTCTAAAAATAAACTTACAATAAAACTCACAACCAACAGCAGATACCCAACACATAGAGACAGGGGCTAAAGCCCCTACAAAGTTTCTGAGCCAACAATAACAATATGAGAATCTCAGTTAAAACGACAACCTACAAACCTTTTTTTAAAAAAAGTGTTTTTTATAGAATTAGAAAACAATATTAAAATTTTAAATTAAAACATTTAAATGGACACTTATAAAAAGCATTTATTATTAGAAGGAAGTTCGGTTAAAGAAGCTCTTGCACGACTAGAAATCTTAGCAAAAGATTCGATTTTATTCATCGTAAATACCGAGAATAAATTAATTGGTTCTTTAACTGATGGCGATGTTCGTCGTGGTTTAATAAAAGGGTTTGGCATAAATAACAAAGTAGATGAAATTATCCAAACTAAACCTCGCTTTATTAGAAAAGGGGAACATGATTTGTCGAAAGTAATTGAATATCGTGAAAATAATTTTAGGATTATTCCGGTTTTAGATAAAGAGGATCATGTAGTTAATGTAATAAATTTTCGAGAAATAAAATCCTACCTCCCTGTTGATGCTGTAATCATGGCTGGTGGTCGGGGTGAGCGCTTAAAACCATTAACAGATTCAACTCCAAAACCCCTGCTTAAAATTGGCGAAAAACCTATATTAGAACATAACCTCGATCGTCTGGCTATGTTTGGTATTGACGATTTCTGGATCACGTTGAAATACCTTGGTTCTCAAATAGAATCCCATTTCGGAAATGGTAAAGAAAAAAACATTAAAATAAATTACATTTTTGAAAACGAACCATTAGGAACAATAGGTTCAGTTTCAAAAATCAAAAATTTTGAGCATGACTATGTTCTTGTAACTAATTCTGATTTACTTACAAATATTGATTATGAACATTTTTTTCTAGATTTTCTTAAAGAACAAGCCGATTTTTCAGTTGTAACTATACCATATTCTGTAGATATACCTTATGCTGTTTTAGAAACAAATAACAACAACATCATTAATTTTCGTGAAAAACCCACATACACTTATTATTCAAACGGGGGTATATATTTGATGAAAAAAGAGGTTTTGTCTCAAATCCCTATGGAAAAACATTATAATGCTACTGATCTTATGGAAGTATTAATAAAATCTAACAAAAAAATTATTTCATATCCTCTTTCTGGATATTGGCTTGATATTGGAAGACATGAGGATTATCTTAAAGCACAAAAGGATATCGATTCAATTAAGTTTTAAAGGAATTTATGAAAATTAAACAAATCGACAAGTCAACATCATCAATAATTGATTTTTTCAGAGGATTTTCTGCACAGATCGTGGTTATTGGTCATTTAATCTCTTTTTATGGAGTTCAGGCAAAGTATCATATTCCGATTATCCAAAACTTTGGTGTTTTAGTTTTTTTGTATTATCTGGATTTCTCATAACTCAAACTTCATTATTAAAGGGTGAAAAATACAATTTTAAAGGTTTTATTATTGATCGTTTTTCACGTATTTATTCAACTTTTATCCCAGCATTAGTTTTAATAATTGCAATTGATTTAATTTTAATATATTATTTAAAAGAATATAACCCGAATTACAAGTTTAATATTCAAAATATTATTTCAAATATATTTATGCTTCAGGGATTTCCATATTCGTATAATATAGGTATCGGGTCGCTTGGGTCTGCCAGGCCCTTGTGGACCGTATCAATAGAGTGGTGGATATATATATTATTTGGGATTCTATTATTTTTTAGAAAAATTAAAATAAATCCACTTATAATATTCATTTTTGTAATAAGTTTTATTATTTCCTTTTACAACATTGGAGGCAGAGGCAGCAGCTTAACAATATATTGGATAATAGGAGTTTTGCTGGCAATATTATATAATCTGACAGAAGTGCGCTTAAAAATAAGTGTCTTTATTCCGATATTTTTATTTATTATATCAGCATTCTTATACAGAATATACGTTTTCCAGCAATATGAAATGTATGATGTCGGATTAGCATTTTTATTATTTGTAATATTATATTTATTGATTAATTCACCTAAAGAGATCAGTAATTTGTTTAGCAGTAAATTATTTTCATCTGTTTCAAAGTTTTTAGCTTCATTTTCATATTCACTTTATTTAGTCCATTATTCTATTATTGTGATTATAAGGGTTTATTATAAGGAAGATTTTGATTATTATGCAATATTATTTATTTTTATTATATGTAATATTTCTGCTTATATATTTTACTTATTCTTCGAAAAAAATCACTATAAATTTAAATACTGGTTTAAATCATTTATCCATGCAGATTAAAACACTTATTACGATTTGTGCACGTGGCGGTTCCAAAGGAATACCGGGTAAGAATATCCGACAATTGAACGGCAAACCTTTAATTGATTATACTATAAGTGTTGCAAAACAGTTTCAACATAAGTTCGGAAATGTTGATATAGTATTGTCAACCGATTCACTAGAAATAAAACAGGTTGCTGAAAGGTGTGGTTTAAAATCAGACTATACAAGGCCAGAAAAATTAGCAAGTGATTCTGCCGGCAAAATAGATACTATTGCTGATGTTCTTTTATGGCATGAAAATTTACAATCTTGCAAATATGATTATATTCTTGACCTGGACGTTACTTCTCCTTTACGCAATCTGCAGGATCTGACTGACGCTTTTGTATTAATTCAGAAAAACGACAAAGCAGTTAATCTGTTTTCTGTAAATCCTGCCGGTAGAAGTCCTTATTTTAATATGGTCGAACAAAAAGATAATGGCTTTTTTGCGCAAGTTAAGAAACCTGAAGGTACTGTTTTAACAAGACAGTCAGCACCTGAAGTATATGATATGAATGCTTCATTTTATTTTTATAAAAGAGAATTCTTTGAAAAGGGATATAAAGGAGCAATAACAGACAGATCTGTTATTTATATTGTTCCTCATACATGCTTTGATCTGGATAACACTATAGATTTTGAATTCGTTTCCTATTTAATGGAAAATAATAAACTTGATTTTTCTTTATGAAAGTTCTGATTGTCGGATATGGCTCTATTGCAAAGAAACATTATTCTGCATTAAAAAAGACTGATGAGTCGTGCAAAATAATTGCTTTAATTTTAAAAACGGACATCCAGACTAATGAAGAAATAAAAAATATTTATTCATGGAATGATGTACCCGCTGACATTGATTTTATTATTATTTCTAATCCCACAAGCGAACATCTCCTATCAATAAATGAAGCCGTTAAATTAAATAAGCCTTTGTTTATCGAAAAGCCTTTGCACTTGTCACTAGATGTAAAAGATATAATTGAGACAATTAATAACAAGGGCATATTTACATATATAGCATGTAATCTAAGATTTCTAGAATGCATTCAATTCTTAAAAAACCAAATTCAGAAAAAGCGGTTGAACGAAATCAATGTTTATTGCGGATCGTATTTGCCAGACTGGAGGCCTAATGTTGATTTTAGGGAAAATTACTCCGCAATTCCTGAACTCGGCGGCGGTGTTCACATTGATCTGATTCACGAACTGGATTATCTCTATTGGCTGTTTGGCAGTCCCAGCAAGGTCTGTAGAAATTTTAGAAATAAATCAACTTTAAAGATTCCAGCTTTCGATTATGCAAATTATTTATTGGATTACGACGGATTCTGCGCAAATGTTGTTTTAAACTATTACAGAAGAACTCCCAAACGAAGCATGGAACTTGTTTACGAAGATGAGACATGGGATATAGACCTACTGAAAAATCAGATAAAATGTGATGATAAAATTCTATTTTCATCAGAAAATATTATTGCTGATACTTACCATGCCCAAATGCAGTATTTTATCGATTGCATTAAAAACAACAAAGAATCAATGAACACAGTTAACGACGCATATAATGTTCTTAAAATTTGTTTTGAAAAATGATTTTAAAAGACAAAGTAATTATTGTAACAGGCGGTTCCGGACTTATCGGGAAAGAACTTATTTCTGATATTAACCTCAAAGGCGGCAAGGCTATAAATGCAGATATCGCAGCAGAAACCAATCTGAAGAAGATGATCATTAAAATGGATATTACTGACGACAAATCTATACAAAACGGGATTGATCTTGTGGTTTCGGAATTCGGCCGTATTGACGGGCTGGTTAACAATGCTTACCCCCGAACAAAAGACTGGGGAAACAAATTTGAAAATATTGATCCCGATTCATGGAGATCAAATATAAACATGCAATTGAACAGTTACTTCGTCTGCTGTCAGAAAGTATTGAGAATAATGGAAAAACAGCAAAGAGGTGCAATTGTTAATATTGCATCTATATACGGAGTGGTTGGTAACGACTTCACATTGTACGAAGAATATGGAGGAACTTCTCCTGCTGCTTATTCAGCGATAAAAGGAGGATTAATAAACTTCACCCGCTACCTGGCATCGTACTATGGTCACGCTGGTATAAGAGTAAATTGTGTTTCCCCGGGAGGCATATACGACAACCAGCATCCTTCATTTGTTTCACGATATATAGCAAAAGTCCCTATGCGCCGGTTAGGGAAGCCTGATGACATTGCACCTGTTGTTTCCTTTATGTTATCTGACGAATCAAAATATATCACTGGTCAAAATATTATTGTTGATGGAGGCTGGACAGCAATATAATCCTAAAACAAATAAAACTAATTTGATTAAATTTCATGAAATGGAAAAAGAATATAATCTTTTTTCGTTGAGAAGTAAAGATGGCTTTCCTATTTGGGATATTATTCGATATAATGCTTATTTTCAATTAATAGAGAAACAAAACGTTGAAAAAAATAAAGTCACGAATTCCAAAAAAAACATTAAATTCTTTTTAAAGGTTATAGCATCTTTCATTAAATTATTATTTCCCTTTAAAGAAAATTTATTCTTTTTAACATCTAGAAATAATGACAATAACAGTAAGATGTTCGACCAAAATGCAGATACGGCTATTCATTTATTTGAAAAATCAAAGTGCATTATTATTGAATCATTCTTCCCTAACAAGACATACAAGTATTCAAATTACAAAACAATTCATATTTCTGCAATCCTTTTCTTAACTAAATTCTTTAAAGTAGGTGAAATAGAATTAGGCGCTTTCAACCAGATAAAACATTCTCTAGAAAATACTTTCTGTGATAAAACTATTTCAATTGATTTTTTAATTAATGTGTTCACAAAATTCCAAAAAACATATTCTCTTTATAATATTATTTTTAAACTAAATAAGGGTCGTATTAAAAGATTATTTATTGTTCAAAATGGAATTCAAAAAGCTTTATTTTATGCAGCTAAAAAAAATGGCATTAGGATTTTTGAATTTCAACATGGGATAATTGATTCAACACATATGAATTACAGCTATAATCCGAACATAGGATACAATGATTCTAATGTAATAGTACCTAATGTTTTATTTACTTTTAGTGATTTTTGGGAGAGTACCTTTTTTAACCCCACTAAATGTATTCCTTGTGGAAATGATTCTATTTATAAAAAAATAGCAAGTAAAGGAGAAGATGCTCTAACAGTTATTTCTACAGTTGTTCATGATAATGAATTAAGAAAATTATCATTAGAAATAGCTAATAAAATGCCTAATTTACAAATCTATTATAAACTACATCCTAATAATTATTACCAATATAATGAAATATTATTTTTTTTTCAAAGTCATAAAAACGTTAAAATAATTACAAATGAGTTTTCTGTACAACAATTAATCTCAAAATCGAAATCAATACTTGCAATCGTTTCAACTTCCGTATACGAAGCTCTTCATAATGACGTAAAAGCAATAATCTTAAAAAAAATAAACTATACAGCTCATAAAGATATATTCAATTATCCCAATGTTTATTTAATCGATAATGTGGAAGAATTTCATCAAGCCTTTAATAGCCAAAATGTAGCTAATTCAAATGTTAAGGATGTCTTTTTTATGCCTTTTAATAAAGAATTATTCATACAAGCGATACAATAAATTATTTTAATTGTCAGTGAGTGTTTTCAACAACAATCGAGTAGGCGAATTTGGAAAAACCTTATTAAGATTTGCTTCTTCTCAGGCAATTTCAAATTTATTGAGACTTATATCTGGTTTTATAGTAGTTAAATTTATAGACCCTGAGCTTTATGGACAATTTGCAGGTGTAGGTATCTTTATGGGATATATTTCATTAGGATCTGTTGGTATAATAAATGGGTTAAGCAGAGAACTGCCATATGAATTAGGGAGGGGGAATAATGAATCTGCTAGGCAAATGGCATCATCCGTTTATGTTCTTTCAACTATTATAAGTATAACAGCATCAGTTGTTTTTTTATTTTTCTCAATATATTTTTTTATTTTGGGTAAAACTCTAACCGGTACTATATACCTTTCATATGTAATTATTAGTGGTTTATTTTTTTTTAATACACAATTTCTTCCAACATTATATAGAACAAATAAGGATTTTGATTCTCTTTCAAAACAAAACATTAGAGTTGGATTAGGGAACTTACTTACAGTTATTTTGGTATATTTTTTTAGTATCTATGGTTTAATAGCCAGAGGAATAATTCTTGCTGTTTATCAATTTGTATTACTAAACCATAATAAACCTTATAAATTAAATTTTATATATCATTTTAAACATTTCGTAAATCTTTTTAAAACAGGGTTTCCAATTTTTATTGTCGGACAAGTCAACCCATTATGGACAACAATAATTAATAGTTTTATTTTTTCTATAGGTGGGGCTTTAAATTTTGGGCTATATGCTTTAAGTACAATTGTTCAAAGCACTTTCGGTGTTATTCCTGCTTCGTTTGGAGGTGTTGTATATCCTCGAATGTCTATTATGTATGGAGAGGGTAAATCTATAGCTCATATTATAAAAGCTCACGTTAAAACAACTGTTTTTCAATTCAGTTTTATGCTTGTTTTTGCAATTTTAGGTTTTTTTTTGTTGCCAATTTTAGTTCCATATATTCTACCTAAGTACACTAATGGTATAGAAGCAGCTCAATGGATGCTTTTTATACCGGTTGTTCAATCCATAGGATTACTTAACCACATATATAATGTAATTAAGAAGCAGAAATGGTACTTCATATCGTTGCTTATAGGAGCTTCCGTTGGTTCCTTATTTGTTTTTTTAAATATCAGCATAAATGGTTTTAATTTAATTGTTTTTCCACAGGGATTATTAATTGGAATGTTTATACAACAAATATTAAGTTTGGTATTTATTAGATTTATTATTTATAAATGAGAAACCAATTTTTCCCTTTTGTAGGTAAATTAATCTATTGGAATGCTTATTTTACAATTAAAAAATACTTTGATAGTATTGTTTACAATTAAAAAATTAACATATGCGCCCAATTAAAAATTACTTTAAATTTGGTTATCGTTATATTTGGTGGATTATTTTTCGAACAAGATTTAAAAAACTAGGAAAGAATTCATTCATTTATAATCCAATTCTAATTACGCCTTCTTATATTTATTGCGGTAAGAATGTTAAAGTTTTTAAATCATGTAGAATTCAGGGCATTACAAAATACAACAACACGTATTTTTCACCAACAATCAGATTAGAAGATAATGTTTCAATACAGCAGAATCTTCACTTAACATGTGCAAACTCAATAGTAATTGGAGAAAATACTGCAATTGCTTCAAATGTGACTATAACAGATATTCATCATCCTTATGAAAACATAAATATTCCAATTGAAAAACAAGATATTGAAGTAAAAGATGTAACAATCGGTAAAAACTGTAAAATTTATAACAATGCTGTTATATTACCTGGTGTTCATATTGGCAATCATGTTACAATAGGTGCAAATTCTGTCGTTACTAGAGATGTTCCTGATTTTTGTGTTGCAACAGGCGCACCCGCAAAAATTTTCAAAAAATATAATATTGAAACCAAACAATGGGGAAAAACAAATCCCGATGGATCATTCATAACAATTTAACATGAAACACATTTTAATTACTGGTGGCGCAGGATTTATTGGTTCTAATTTGGCTTTAAAGCTTGCATCTGAAGGTTACAGTGTAAGAGTGATTGATAATCTTTCTAAACAAATTCATGGCAATCATCCTGAAACAACATCGCCACTTTATCAGTCAATTATAGATAAAGTAGATTTTATTAAAGGTGATGTTACCAAAAAAAGTGATATTGAAAAGGCCATTTATGGACAAGATGCCATCGTACACCTGGCCGCAGAAACTGGCACAGGTCAGTCTATGTACGAAATAAAGAAGTACTGCGATGTTAATATTGGTGGAACAGCCATGTTATTAGATGTAATAACAAATAATAAACATCATTTAAAAAAACTAATAGTTGCTTCGTCAAGAGCAATATACGGTGAAGGTAAATATAAATGCCTTAAGCATGGTATTGTTTATCCAGAAGTAAGAAATGATGATTATTTGAAAAGAGGTGATTTTGAGTGCAAATGTCCTTTTTGCAACAAAACAGTTCAACTTTTACCAACATCTGAGGATAGTATGATTCATCCAACGTCAATATATGGTATTACTAAGCAAAATCAAGAGCAAATGGTCCTTACCATCGGGAAAACTATAGGTATCCCATCAGTTTCTTTTAGATATCAAAATGTTTATGGGCCAGGCCAGTCATTATCTAATCCATATACAGGTATTTTATCCATCTTCAGCACGCAAATTAGAAATGATCAAGACATAAATATTTTTGAAGATGGAAAAGAAAGTCGTGATTTTGTATATATAGATGATGTGGTAGATGCTACAATATTAGGATTGGAAAACGAAGCTGCTAATAACGAAGCATTTAATGTAGGAGCCGACAAACCTATTGATGTAAATACTGTTGCTAGTACTTTAAAGAAAGAATTTAATGCTAATAATAATATTTTTGTTTCAGGGAATTATCGCGTAGGTGATATTAGACATAATTATGCCGATTTGAGTAAAATAAGAATGAAGTTAGGTTATAATCCAAAATTTAATTTCAAACGTGGTATTTCAAAATTCTGTGAATGGGTGAAAAATCAAAATAGCGCAACAATCAATTATAAAGAGTCAATTAATGAATTAAAAGATCGAAACTTGTTTAAATAATGAAGATTTTACAAAATAAAAAAATACTTTTCTTCTGCTATCCATTCAGAAAATACAATTTACACATTATTGATGAATTGAAAAAAATGGGTGCTGATGTAACCTATTTTTCGGATTCTCCAGATTATATGCTTTTTAGAAAAAGCCCTTCTTCTATAAAAAAGATTATTATTAATCTATATAATAAACATTTACTAAATGAAATTAGGGAAAAAAGATTCGATTTTGTTTTTGTAATTAAAGGAGAGTATTTATCAAATATCTTTCTCGAAAAAATTAGATTATTAAACCCTGATTCAAAATTCATTTTATACTTATGGGATTCATCAACAAATTATAACTATTCTGATAAGCTAGTTTGTTTTGATCAAAAACTGTCTTTTGACCGACTTGACTGTGAAAAATATAAGGATCTAACTTATCTTCCATTATTTTATATTGATACTTTTAAAAAGAAAAAAACATATAATTTAATTTATGATTTATTCTCAATTGGTGGAGGTGTTTATTATAGGAAACCTATACTGAAAAATTTAATTGCTAATCTAAATAATCCGGATATTAAATGCATGTTTTATCTATTATCTAAGAAGGATTTTATTCTAGGTTTTTTGAAAAAGGAAAAATATTTCAGGTATCTCTTTTTGCCTATTAGCCATAATAAATTTATTGAGAAATTATTCGAATCAACTGCAATTGTAGACATACAGCATGAAAAACAAGCCGGATTAACAATGCGTACAATTGAAGTGTTAGCTTCAGGTAAAAAATTAATTACAACAAATAATCACATTAAAGAAGAATCCTTCTATAATGAGAATAATATTTGCGTTATTAATAGAGAAAATCCCATTATTCCTGCCAACTTTCTAAAAAGAAAGATGACACCTGTGGATATGTCTAATTATACTCTTCATTCATTTTTAACAAACATATTTTCTTTCCCAGAAGAATGATTCTTGTGTAGTTGCTAATTTACTATCTGATGATATATATCAATGAGTAAAAGCCTTTTTCTTAAAATAATTGTGTATTTGTTTTCATTCTTCTTGGCTTTTGGGAAATTTGATCCTTTTGGCACAAATGGTGTTTTCTTTGATGCAATTACTGTGCTTCTGGGTATGAGTATATTATTGTCAACAGATGCCTTTTTATATATAAAGAAATATTCAATTCAGTTAAGCATTTTATTCGCAATAGGTATCATAATGTTTATTATGGGGTTTATATATGGCGAACCCTATTTTAACGCAAAATATTTTTCGGCTGTAATTATATTTTGGCTTTTGTCTTATTATTATATTAGTAATCAAATAGTATGCTTTAATTCGATTTTCCTTTTTGCAATATCTTCAGCATTGATTGCCTTGTTGTATAATTTTGGTTTTTTAGATTCTTATTTTAACATTGATACCAAAGGAAGGTTGCAATTATTTGAGGAAAATCCCAATTCAATAAGCACCAGAATGGCAATTGCATTTGTTTCCTTGTTTTATATTGTCATCGAGAATCCTTTGAAATACAAAAAGATAAGATTCTTGTTATTATTATTACTTCCAAGTCTATTTTTTATAGTGATAGCTTTTGCTTCTAGGGGATCTTCTTTACTATTAATAATGGGAAGTGCTTCAATAATTCTACTTTCAAAAATCAGTAAAAGGTATAAACTTTTTTTAATTAGTGGTGCATTTTTATTATATATAAGTTTAATAGGATTTTTTAAAACAACGTCCCTTTTTGAAAGATTTGAACAAGAAGAAAATGTTCTTGGTATTAGAGAAACCATTTGGGAAAATGCATTTCAAATATTTTATGATAATCCTAATGGTATTGGAGAATTAGGCTATGTAAAAGAAATGTATAGTAGATACAACTGGTATTTAGATACGCATAATTTATATCTTTATTTTTTGGTTACCGGCGGCATTTTTACGCTTTTACTATTCCTCCTATTTTTGGCACAGCTATTTATAAAATCGTATACAAATTTAAGACGAGGCAATTCCTTTTCTGTCATATTATTAATTTTTCTTTTATTTTTGGCTGGTAAAACTGGTGGCATATTGACTTATTTGGTAATGTGGTTTTTCTTTTCTATAATATATAGTTTCGATATTAAAAAATTAAATGATGAGCTCAATTCTTCTCCACGCCTGGGCAGTTCATAAAGTTGGACAAAATTATTTTTTACCCTATACTCATTATGTATATCTAAATGAAATTATTAAATATTATGATAAAGTATATTTACTTTCTCCTATATATACAAAAGAGGGTGCTAAAAATGAAGGTTTAATTACTTTAAGTGGTTTTAAAAATGTTGACATTATAGAGTTGCCACCAATAAATGGCTACATTGGTGCAATACGATATTTTTTCAAGTATTTGTCATGTTATAAAAAGCTAGATGATATTACTACTGTTTATGCTCGTTATCCCGTCCCTTTTGGATGGTTACAAAAAATTTATTTAAAAAAGGCAAAGAGAATTATTCACTTTGTAGGTGATCCAATAGATGCAACAAACACCAATCCAAATTTCAGTAAACTTAAGAAGAAATTACTTTTGTTTTTTTTTAAACCAGAACATTCTTTATATATTTGGGCATGTAGAGGTGCAAGTGTATATACCAACGGAATACATATAGCTGATAGATTAAGAAAAAAAGGGATAATAGCAAAACCTTTAATTTCTTCAACCTTAAATCCTGATGATTTTTTTTTCCCTGAAAAGCAAACATGGAATAATAATGAACCTAAAATTATTTATGTAGGTTATTTAAGAAGGGCAAAGGGAATAGAAACGGTAATAAACGCATTTATTTGTCTCTTAAAGGTTTTTCCTAATGCAAAACTCACAATTGTAGGTTCAGGTGAATTTGAAAATGAATTAAAAAATTTTGTTAAAACGAGGAAAATATTAAATGTTACATTTTTAGGACATATTGAAGAAAGGGCCCAGTTAAATAATATTATGAGAGCCCATGATATTTTTTGTTTTGCAAGCTTTTCAGAAGGCTCTCCAAGGGTAATACTAGAGGCGATGGCTAATGGGTTAAATGTCGTAAGCACACCTGTTGGCTCTTTGCCTATTGTTTTTAGAGATAACGAGCATTTATTGTTTGCTGATTTTAATAACGCGAATATGTTTTCTAGTAAAATGATCGAATTAATTAATAATTCTGCCAAAGCAAATGAAATTAGGAAAAATGCATTTAACTTTTCACATCAATTCACATTGACAAATTTTTTAAAAACTATTTTTGATGAAGCATAAATTTCTATTACTTTATTCGTTTTTTATAAGAAGTTTGTTGTTCTTTCTGCCAGACATGCCTTTTATCATGCGATTTAGAGGTTGGTTATATGGCTTAGGAATGAACCACTGTGGCGTTAATTTTCAAGTATCACATTCAGCCATAATCAATTCATTAGAATGCTATTATATTGGAGATAACGTTTATATAGCGAATTTTTGCAACTTTATTGGGAATGGTTTGATAAAAATTGAATCTGAAGTAATTTTTGGTCCTGGAGTAGTAATTTCAGCAGGCAATCATCAATTTTTAAATAATTCTTTTAGATTTTCAAAAAGCAAACCATTAAATGTTACTATTAAAAGAGGTTCGTGGATTGCAGCTAATTGTACAATTGTAGGAGAATGTGTTTTCCCAACAGAAAGCATTCTTGCAGCTAATAGCGTATTTATTAAAAAGTCGATTAATAAACCGAATTCATTATATGGTGGTAACCCAGCTAGAGTAATTAAATCTTTAAAAATTAAATAGTGACATTATTTAGATTTAAGGTATGGATGATAAGAATTATTTAGTTTCAATTATTACGCCCTCCTATAATTCTGAGAATTATATTGGAGAGACATTTAAATCAATACAAGAACAAACATATACAAATTGGGAATGGATTGTAATTGATGATTATTCAACGGATAATTCATTAAATATTTTACTCGAACTAGAAAAAGCTGACCCAAGAATAAAAATATTTAAAAATAATATAACTAGTGGTCCAGGCCCATCTCGGAATAAAGGTATAGAAAAGGCAAATGGTGATTTTTTAACCTTTATCGACAGTGATGATTATTGGGATAGCAAATTTATTGAGAAATCTTTAACCACAAGTATTAAGCAAAATGTAGATTTTGTTTTTGCTTCCTATGAAAGATGGAATGAGACATTTACTATACAATTCGAGTCCTTTATTGTACCCCATAAAGTTAATTATTATGACATTCTAAAATCTTGTCCTATTTCATGCTTAACAGCTTTTATAAGAATAGAAAAACATCATAAAATATATATGCCTTCATTGCCCAAACGGCAAGATTACGTTTTATGGCTCGAGTATCTTAAAATAATTCCATATGCAGTGGGTATACAGGAACCATTAGCAAAGTATAGAATTCGAAAAAACTCAGTTAGCTCAAATAAATATAAGGTAATTAAGTATCAATTTTTAGTTTATTACAAAATTCAGAAAATCGGATTATTGAAATCTATTTATTATTTAATAAATTGGGCAATTGCTGGTTTTTTCAAATATAAAAGCATTAAAAAGACAAATTAAATCACGCCAATTATCTTAGGATTTTATTTGCTTTTCCAAACTCAAATTGTAAAATAAACCAGATCACAAATCACGATTAACAATAAAAAAAGGGGCTTAAGCCCCTTTTTTTATTGTTTAATAAATTTCCATATTTTTTGTTGATCTTCAAAAATGACTCGAATAAAATAGATGCCTCTCTTATATTCACTAACATCTTTTTGTCTTAAATAAAAGTTGTCTTCTATATATCCCTCTTCGTTTAACAAAGTCTTTCCTGTAATGTCTGTAATTTCAAGTATATATTTACCCTCTTTTTCTGAGTTTATTTCTATACTTAATAAATCATTTACCGGATTTGGATAGGAAGTAACTTCAAATAAATTATTGTTATCAGAGAGGTTATTTGAAATTTCAATAAACTTAGCGCCAGTTATTACAATTTGGCAAGCTGTTCCATAATTACCCCATGTAGTCCCTACCTTAGCTTTAACCTGTACATTATATGTTCTATTATTCTCGAGACCAGCAACCCAACCCAAACAAAGATTCGTCTTTACTATTCCAGCTGTACTTCTTATATAGCTATAGGTCGATAAGTCATTAACATCAGTAAATAGATACTGATAATCTACAGCACCTCCCACTTTATCGCAATATACAGATGATGAATATAGATTGCTAATCGTAGTTCCGCAACTTGAAGTGTTTAGTTTAGTATTTGGGATGCCATTCAGTATAATTTGACAGGCATCTCCATAATTACCCCATACGCCACTTACTTTTGCACGAACCTGAACATTATATGTTCTTCCATATGCGATTCCAGCAATCCAGCCCAAACAAAGATTAACATTAACTATTCCTGCGGAACTTCTTATATAGCTATAAGTTGACAAATCATTATCATCAGTAAATAAATACTGATAATCTTCTGCTCCTCCAACTTTATTGCAGTAAACAGATGTATTTAAGTCATTTATTGTAATCCCACAACTTGCAGTAGCTAATTTAGTATTTGGAATACTATTCAGTATAATTTGACAAGTATCGCCATAGTTACCCCATACGCCACTTACTTTAGCACGAACCTGAACATTGTAAGTGCTTCCATATTCGATTCCAAGAACCCAGCCCAAACAAAAATTAATATTAACTATACCTGCTGAACTTCTTATATAGCTATAGGTTGACAAAGTATTAACATTAGTAAATAAATACTGATAATCTTCAGCACCATTAACCATGTCACAATAAATATATGCGTTTAGGTCATTAATAGTAATACCGCATGACGAAGTTGTTAGTTTTGTAGTTGGAATACTAACCCCCATCACAACATTCTCAACCACATCCTGGTCTACTACATTTAATGTATTGTTTACATCATTATACCCTGTGTACGAAACAGAATATGGCTTAGCGTTTCCAACAGAAACATTAGTAAAAAGAACACTTCCTGAAACTGTTTGTTGGGTCGTTCCATTAAAGGTAACACTTGCTCCTGTAATTGGAGTTGTTCCGTCACTCACATTAAAGGTAACACTATAGGTGGCGGCATCCAGAGTCACATTTTTATTTACATCGGCACCATTAACTGTAATCGTATTCCCGTTGTCGCTAATATAACCTACTTTAGTTACAGAGTATGAATAAGTGCTATTAGCCATTCCCGCAAAGCTTGTTTGACCTGAAGCATCGGTTAGTTGTGGAGCACTTCCATTTAAAATAACACTGGCACCTTCGAGCGGAGAGCCTCCTGAACTTACAGTAAAATATACGGTATAAGTGCCGTTATCTGTTAATACAACATTAACATACACATTGTCATCAATTACAGTCACATTTCCATTGGCAGACAAAAATCCGGTAGCATTTACTGTATATTCATACTCACCGGGCAGAAAATCAGTAAATTCAACTACGCCAGAAGCATCTGTATTAATTGTAAACCCATCAAATGTTACATCGGCATTTTCTATGTCACTAGTGCCATCG
Source organism: Bacteroidetes bacterium HGW-Bacteroidetes-21 (assembly GCA_002840935.1). Taxonomy (GTDB): domain Bacteria; phylum Bacteroidota; class Bacteroidia; order Bacteroidales; family GWA2-32-17. The sequence goes on from PHDH01000001.1 coordinate 53,131, forward strand.
GTCACATGAAAAGTTACAGTATAGCCCGATTGTAATGTTAAAAAAACTTCAACATTTTCATCTGCACCATTTACTATTACTTCGCCAGTTTCTTGATTGTAGCCATCCATGTTTACTACATACGAATAAGTTTCATTGGGAACTACAAAGGCCACCTCTCCATTTCCATCGGTATAATCCGTTTCTGAATTAAATACAACCTCGGCACCCGATACCGGGCCATTATCATCTGTCACTATAAAAGTAACGTTATATTCAGAAAACTCTTCCATCAACACTTCTTCGGTTGCATTATCGTTATTCACCACAACGGTTCCGGTAGCTGTAGTATAACCATCCAAAACAACATCATAAGGATACGAACCATTTGGCAAACCTGTAAATTCTGCATATCCATAAGTATTTGTTTCTACAGTTGAACCATTACATGTTACGGCGGCAAATCTTAAATTGCTGGTTCCATCGGTTACATGAAAAGTAATGTTGTAGCTTACTGGAGCAACCACATTCAGGGTGTAATCCTCTACTTCGCCACGATCGGCATAACCACAAGGTGTAGAATTTGGTCCACTAGATAGACTATGCAAGCGAAGTCTCATTCTTTTTGCGCCTTCAGTTGTTCCTATAGGCACTGTAATTGTGGTTGTATAAACCGTTGGACTTAATGCCCCTGACACATAGACTTGCTCATTTGCATCGCCAAAATCGTTATCATTGTTCCAATCGACCCAGGCAATCAGCTCGTAACTACTTGTACTACTCTTTGTAACTGCCAATACATAGTTTTCACCTGGAACAACGTCAGTAGAATTAAAAGAAAAATCTGAAAACGAACTATAAGATGATGACTGATTGATTGACCCAATGGCAACATTAAAAATACTGGTATAACCAACAGTATTAGTACC
>PHDH01000200.1 GCA_002840935.1 Bacteroidetes bacterium HGW-Bacteroidetes-21
TTTTATCGTTGTAATTATTATGCTGACTGCTTTATACAGCGAGATGAATGCTCAGAGTAAAAAAACAATCAGCGGCTATATTAAGGATAGCGAATCGGGTGAAACGTTAATAGGAGCCAATGTATTTGTTACAGAATTAAAGGCAGGTACTACAACCAATGTGTATGGATATTATGCATTAAGTGTTCCCGAAGGAACGTATAATTTACAGATTTCCTATCTGGGTTATCAACCATCGAATCGTGAAGTTCAATTGAAACAGAACGTTACATTGAATGTTGATTTGACTGAAGTTAGTAATAGCTTAAATGAAGTAGTCGTGGCAGCTAAAAAGGAAAATGAAAATATTACTAAAGCCGAAATGAGTGTTGTAAAGTTGGATAATAAAACAATTAGCAAAATTCCCGTTTTGCTGGGCGAATCCGATTTGATTAAAGCTATACAATTATTGCCAGGCGTTCAGTCTGCATGTGAAGGCTCCTCAGGTTACAATGTGAGGGGAGGTTCTGCAGATCAGAACTTAATTCTGATTGATGAGGCTACGGTTTATAATGCGTCACATTTAATGGGCTTCTTTTCGGTATTTAATTCGGATGCCATTAAAGATGTAAAACTTTATAAAGGGGATATTCCTTCGGCTTATGGAGGCAGATTATCTTCACTTTTAGATGTTCGTATGAAAGACGGAAATGATAAAGAATATAAAGCGTCTGGTGGAATTGGGCTAATCGCAAGTCGCTTGATGGTCGAAGGGCCGATTGTTAAAAATAAAAGTTCATTTATGTTGTCAGGGCGAAGAACGTATTTTGATTTATTTCTTCCATTTTTTAAAAATACGGATAGTGCAGCCAGTCAAAGTAAATTGTATTTTTACGATTTGAATTTTAAAATTAACTATGATATTAATCCAAATAATCGGATTTTTATTTCTAGTTATTTTGGACGGGATTTGTTCCGTTTTGCCGATGAATTTAATTTTTTCTGGGGAAATAATACTCAAACAATTCGTTGGAATCACTTATTTAGTTCAAAACTTTTTTCAAATCTTACATTATTATATTCAGACTATGCTTACCAGTTAGGTTCATCTAGCGGTACACCAAAATTTATCTGGAAATCTAATATGAAAGATGTAAGTATAAAATATGATTTTAATTATTATTTAAATACTAATAATACGCTAAAATATGGAGCATCAGGAACTTTCCATTATTTTAATCCCGGCGTATTCGAAGTAAAAGAAATTAACACAGATTACAAATTACCTAAGACAAATGCTTTAGAATATGGATTGTATCTTAGCAATGAACAAAAAATAGGAGCCTTATTGACTTTTAATTATGGTTTACGTTATTCAATTTTTCAGAATATGGGAAGTGCTACTTTAAATCGCTATGATGAAAACTTCTTGTATGTTGATTCTGTGGTTTATAAACAAGGTGAAATTTATAATACCTATTCAGGTTTTGAGCCCCGTTTTAGTAGTAGCTATGTAATTAACGAAGCTTCGTCTATTAAAGCGGCCTATAACAGAACACGTCAATATGTGCAATTGGCTTCAAATTCTACAGGTGGAAGTCCTTTAGACGTTTGGTTTCCGGCTTCACCAAATATTAAACCTCAGATTTCTGATCAATTTAACGTAGGCTATTTCAGAAACCTGAAAAATAACAAGATAGAAACTTCCGTGGAGCTGTATTACAAATATATGAAAAATCAAGTTGATTTTAAGGATTTTGCAAACTTAATGCTGAACAATAAAATGGACGGCGATTTGCGTTTTGGAAATGCATGGTCGTATGGAGCAGAGTTTTTCGTTAAAAAAAACACAGGAAAACTCACCGGTTGGGTAAGTTATACGTTGTCTAAAACTGAAAAACAAATTACTGGTATTAACAATGGTCAGAAGTATCGCGCAAATTATGACAGAACTCATAATATTTCAGTAGTAATGACATATTCACTTAGTAAGCGAATTGATATTTCGGCCAATTGGGTTTATATTACTGGGACTCCAACAACACTTCCTACAGGACGTTTCTATTATGGAAATACTATTATCCCTGTTTATTCTGATCGCAATGCAGCTCGTTTACCTGACTATCATCGTATGGATGTTTCATTAACTCTTAAACCCAAAGAAAAGGAGAATAGAAAGTTTTATGGCGAATGGAATTTTTCTGTGTTCAATTTGTATAATCGCAAAAATGCATATTCGATTTTCTTTACGCAGGATGAAACTGATCCATTGGCTATGCAGGCATATAAAATGAGTATGTTTCCCATAGTGCCTTCCATTACTTATAATTTCCATTTTTAAAACCTGTAATATGAAAAACAATAGTTTAATTGTAAGTTTTTTAGCGATAATTCTTTTTTCTTCATGTAAAGAAAAGATAGATTTAAATTTAAATAATCAGGAGTTTTCTCGTTTAGTCGTCGAAGGGACAATAACCAACGAGGATATTTATCAAACTATTATGATTACAAAAACTTCAGATTATAGCAAATCGCAACCTCCTGTTATTGTGCATAATGCAATTGTGTCTGTTAGTGATGGGCAAAATTCTTGGTCTTTTTCAGAGTCTGCTTCTGGTATTTACCAAAGTCAAACACCCTTTCAAGGGATGGTTGGTATGACATATAATCTTTCTATTCAGTATGATAATGAAAGTTATACGGCAGTTGCAACTATGAATCCTGCTTTAATTATAGATACTCTCTATGCTGCTACTTCTGCATATGGAGATAGTTTATATGAAATTTACTCGAATATTTACGAGTCTGAAATGCCAATGCAATATTATTTGTTAAAGACCATTGTTAATGGTGTGATAAATGATTCGTTGAAGAACTGGAATTATTTTTCGGATGAGCTTATCAATGGAGCTTATTTGCCGGATTTACTTTTAACATTTGTTAAAGCGAAAGAGGGAGATACTATTCAGATAAAATCCTTTTCGATAAATAAAGAGCATTATGATTATATTATTAATGCATCTCAATCGTTGTATGAACCAATTCCTTTTTTGGGGTCCAATCCAGCTAATATTAAAGGTAATATTTCGAATGGTGCCATGGGCTTTTTTCAAGCTTCTGCAGTCTCAGTTAATTCTTGTGTAATCCAATGATATATGAGAATAATTGATAATTATTTCTAACTTTGTTAAGAATAATTTGAAAAATGTACAAACTGATCCAATACATCGTATTTGTTTTCAAATCCATTTTGGGACTTATTTTGTATATTTCTTTATGTTACTTTTCTGCTTCTGCTGCAAATGAACCTCCTCCGGATACTTCGTTTGGATCGAATTCAAATTCTGTTTTTCGTTTAGAACATCTATCTAATGATAAAGTTACGCAAGCATATATTCAGTTTATTATCGACGATACTACAGGATGGATGGGTATCGAGAATTTAACTATAAATGAACTGGAAGGGAAAGATGAACTTTTTATAAAGTTTAAATTACCTATAACTCATTGGTCAGACCCTTCCTTGATGTTGAATGGCTACTCGTCAGGTTTTGAGATTTATAACTATAATAAAAAAATATATGAATCTGGAAATAGCCAAAATGAAAAGGATTTTGAATATTATAATTTACATTATATCCCATTAGATAGCAATTATGCCGGAACTATTATTGTTATACGTGTCCATATTGACGATATTTTAAATATTATTAGCTTCTCCTCTGTAAGTATCGGCAATTCAAAGGATTTGGTGTCTAGAGTTTTTAAAGAACGAAGCTCTATTTTAAGAAGCGGACTTGTTGGATTTACTTTGGGCATTTTCTTAATATTTGCAGGAATAATTGCTTTTATAATATTTGTATTGAGGCGAAAAAAAATTGATTCACTTCTCTTGTTTTTTACATTATTTACAATTACTGAAGGATATACGCTTTGTGTTGATTTACTTTTTCAAATCATTCCTATTTCACCAAAGACCTTCATCTATTCAAATGTTATTAGTAGTAGTTTAATTCCCATAGGGCTGTTGGGTGTTTTTTTTGGGATATCGGGATACTTGCGTAAACCGTTGTTTTATATAATGATGTCGATTCACGTTGTATTCACTGCTTTTTATTTACTTTACTTAGGAAGATATGATCTTGAATTTTTTTATTGGGTTTTGATTCTTGTAGATATTTTTGTTTGTATGTATGCTTTCTGGAAATCGAAACTTTTTAAAAACAAGAATTTTAGAATTCCGATTATTTCTATAGGAATACTCGTTGTTTTAGTAATTCTGGATATTTTTGCTGTGTTTCAAATTTTTTATATTGCTGAGGATTTGGCTTCCTATGGAATGGTATTAATGGTTCTTGCTTTCGGATATTATATTGAAAGGAATTATACCAAAAATCAGCAACAAGTATATTCCTATAAAACGGAACTTGCTATGGCACAAAACAAACTCTTATTATTGGAAAATGAAAGTATTATTTCTCAATATGAAGTGCTTAAAAACCAGGTGAATCCTCATTTCTTATTTAATAGTTTAAATACGTTGTCTTCACTTATTCGTTTTGATCCAGAAAAGGCTCAGAATTTTATTGGTGAGTTTTCTGATGTGTATCGCTATGTTCTTGATGTAAAAGATAAAATCCTTGTTTCTGTAGCAGAGGAACTTAGTTTTGTAAATTCATACCTGTATTTGCAGAAATTACGTTTTGGAAATAATTTAAACTGCGAAATAATAATAAGTGATTCTTGTATGCAAGAATTTATTGTTCCCCTTTCAATGCAAATGCTGGTTGAAAATGCTATTAAACACAATGAAATTTCTGAAACCTTTCCTTTGAATATTTCTATTGAATGCAAAGATTCTTGGTTAATTGTTTCTAATAATTTGAATCGTGTAGATAGTTCTCTACATTCAAAAAAAATGGGTTTGAAAAACTTAAGTGAACGATATCATTTGATTTCAGAAAAAAAGGTTGAGTTTTATATTGAAAATAATAGGTATATTGCTAAGATTCCGATGATACATGAAGACGAGTCGTAATATTAATGTCATAATCATTGAAGATGAAGTTCTGGCTGCCCGAAATCTGGAACAATTGATTCATGATTTGGATTCTTCCATTAAGGTGCTAAAAATCATAGGAACCATTCGAGAAGCTGTTTCATGGTTGAAGCAAAACTCGGCAGATTTAATATTTCTTGACATACAACTATCTGATGGAATTAGTTTTAAAATCTTCGAACAGATTGAAGTTAAAACGCCAATAATTTTTACAACTGCTTACGATCAATATGCTATTAAAGCCTTTGATGTTAATAGTCTTTCTTATTTGCTTAAGCCCATTAAATCACATGAGTTAAAGAAATCTATTGAAAAATTCAATAAACTTACTGCTCGAGAGGATATTATAGATTATGGAGTCTTATTCGATTTGTTGAAAAATAAAAAGCCTGAGTATCAAAAGCGTTTTACCGTAAATATTGGCGAAAAGATAAAGATGATAGATATTGAAAATATTGTTTGTTTTTATGTTATCGAAAAAGCTGTATTCGCATATACGTCTCAAAAAGAGCGTTATGCGATTGATTGTTCGCTTGATGATTTGTCTAAAAAATTAAAACCGGATCAGTTTTTCCGAATAAACAGGCAACATATGATTAATATTTCTGCCATATCCAACATGTATAGTCTTTCAAACCGCACCATAAAAATTGAATTGAATCCTGCTTTTGATCAGGAAACAATAGTTAGTTTGCTTAGATTGAGTGAGTTTAAAAAGTGGATTAATCAGTAAAAAGAAGAGGCTGTTTCAAAACTTTTAAAAATATGATTAACATTGTCCTATCGCTCCAATCCTCAGTGGTAAGGGCAAAGATTATTTTCAGCAAATCTGAGTTTTGAAACAGTCTCTTTTATTATTAGCAAATAATTACTTTGCTTTCAACCATGCTCCCAAATAGCTCATTTTTTCTTTCATTCTTTCAGCCATGTAATATACTACAGGAATAATAATTAATGAAAGGAATAATGAACTGGATAATCCTCCAATTAAAACCCAGGCAAGGCCATTTTTCCAGACAGAGCCAGATCCAGTTGCCATAGCGATAGGCAGCATTGCAATAATCATCGAAAATGTTGTCATTAATATCGGACGTAAGCGAATTGTAGTGGCCTTTAATAATGCATCCAAGGTTGAAAGTCCGTCATTTTTTAATTGATTTGTAAAATCGACTACCAGAATGGCGTTTTTCGAAACTAGACCAATGAGCATAATTAGTCCCATGATAGTTAAAATACTTAATGTCTGTCCAGATAAAGCAAGTGCAAGTAATGCGCCAATGATAGAAAGTGGTATTGTAAATAACACAACCAACGGATAAAGATAAGATTGGTAAAGTGCAACCATAAGCAAATAGACGAAAATAATCGAAGCAAGCAAGGCAAAACCTAGACTGCCAAAAGAATCGGATTGTGCTTTCAGATCGCCTTCATATTGAATGGAAACATTATTTGGAAATGAAATTTTACTCAATCTGGCTTTAATATCTTCTCCAACGTCGCCCAAAGCACGACCGTAAACCTGAGAGTACACGGTATTGCTTCGCATACGATTGTTTCTTTCAATTCTCGACGGACCAAAACTTTCACTAATTAATGCAAATTGGTCTAATCTAATAGTTTCTCCAAAACTATTGACAAAAGTAAGTGCAGCTACGTCTTTAGCATTTTTTCTATTAAATTCATCGAAGTTAATATTTATAGCATACTCGTATTCTTCACTTTGAAATTTCGCATCTTGATTCCCGCTGTATGCGATTTGCATTGTAGCACCAACAACATCCATAGATAAACCTAATTGTGCCATTTTTTGTTTGTCAATTTTAACTAGAAGTTCGGGATTTGGTTCACCTACAGAAAGTTTTACATCTGAAGTGCCCGAAATAGCCTTAATATTATCTCTAATTATTTTGACATATTTTATGAGAGTATCTTCGTCAGGGCATCGAACGGCCACCTGTATAGGTACCTGATCAGAGCCTCCAATAGGGCTTACGATACTTGTTACGAATTTTACTCCAATAACTTTTGATGCTAGTTCATTTTTAATGAGTTGAGCGTATAATGATGCCGCATATTTCCTTTTTTCTTTAGAAACCAGTTTTATGGTAATTTCAGCTTTATTGTTTCCG
>PHDH01000201.1 GCA_002840935.1 Bacteroidetes bacterium HGW-Bacteroidetes-21
ACAAATGTGGTTAACTTTCCTATTTTTATAAATATTTTGCCCCTAAAGGGGCAAAGAAAAAATCAAAACAGTTTCTTAGTTCTCCTTTTTCCTTTTCAGCATACAAGCCACAATCATTTTAAATCTAAGCCCCTCATTTATCTATCTAATATCCGCTGATCCCGTTTTAATTCATAATTTTGCATCCACAATTATTTATTTAAATATGCTTCTGCCAGAACTTCTTGCCCCAGCCCGTAATATTATCTCGGGCATGTCAGCCATCCAAGCGGGTGCAGATGCTGTGTATATTGGCCCCGAAACATTCGGAGCACGTAAAGCCGTGGGAAATTCGATACAAGACATTGAAAAGCTTTGCCGTTATGCGCATATTTTCCATGCCCGGGTTTATGCTACAGTAAATACCGTACTATACGACAATGAACTGGAAGAAGCACGTAAACTTATCTTTGAATTATATCATGCAGGTGTTGATGCCGTAATTTTTCAGGATTATGCCATTTTAACAATGGAACTTCCACCAATTGCCCTGTTTGCAAGCACTCAGACTCATAATTACGAAGCTGACAGAATAAAGATGCTCGAAAAAGCAGGTGTGTCGAGATTTATTCTTGCAAGAGAAATGGATTTAAAACAAATTTCCGAAATTCACCAACAGGTAAAGGCAGAATTGGAGTTTTTCATTCACGGCGCTTTATGTGTCAGCTTTAGTGGTCGATGCTTTTTCAGCAAAGCCCTTACTGGTCGCAGTGGCAATAGGGGCGAATGCGCCCAGCCTTGTCGCAGTTATTATAATCTATACGACGAAAACAACCATTTACTGGCAAAGAACAAACATGTACTTTCGCTTAAAGACCTCAACCTAAGCCATTATTTGTGGAATCTGTATCAAGCAGGAATAACTTCTTTTAAAATTGAAGGACGTCTGAAAGATGAACATTACGTTAAAAACACGGTAGCATGGTATCGAAAACATATTGACGATCTGTTTTCCCCAAAAGGCACATTTGAAAGACCCTCATCAGGAATTACTACCTTAAACTTTGAACCAGATCCTGAAAAGGTTTTCACCCGGGGCTTTACCCCCTATTTTATTAAAGGTAGAATAAAAGACAATACATCACCAAACACACCCAAATCAACCGGCAAATATCTTGGGAAAATAACGACCATTTCGGGGAACGCTATACAAATTGACGAGAAAACAAATACTCAGGCGGGTGATGGCATTTGCTTTTTTGATAAAAACGGAAAGTTGCAAGGCAGTCGAGTCGAAAAAACCAATGGAACAAATATTGTCTTATCATCTTCTGCCGGTCTTTTTGAAGGATGCATTATCTTTCGCAATTTCGATTATAATTTTGCAAAAAAACTGGAAGCCCCCAATGCTTGCGAAAGAAGAATTCCCTTATCGCTCATTCTATCTATAAACAAAAAAATGCTTGTATTAACCGGCGTCGATCAGGATGGCAACCGTGTTTCTGCAGAACAGCCTTTTGAAGGAGAAATTGCCATTAAAAAGGATCAATTTGGTGGACTTAAAAAACAATTATCCAAATCGGGCGCAACAATTTTCGACGTTACTGAAGTATTAATTGAGTTTCAAACAGAATACTTTTTCAGGACATCCTATATCAATGAACTTCGACGTCAATGTCTTGAAAAAATGGCAGAAGCTAGAGAAGCTAGTCATTCCCGCCTGATACGTAAAACAGGAAAAACCACCCTAACACCTGAATTTTACCCGGAAAAAGACGAAAATATTACCAATCGCTTGGCAGAATCAGTTTACAGAATACTGTCGGATAAAGTTATTCCTCTTCAAACCGAAACAAATTTGAACCCCGAAGGGGAAATTATTCTTAGAACACGTTTCTGCCTCCGTTTCGAACACGGTATTTGCCCTGGGAAAAATGCTGCCCCACTCACTTTAAAAGACAACCAACATTCGTATAAAGTGGAATTTAACTGCGAGAAATGTGAAATGGCGATCAGGCTATTGCCTTGAGATCCTTAACATAGCACGATTGAAAATAAAATTCGTTCATTTTATATTCGCTTTTTTCGGACTTACAAATGGATATTTTTACTACTTTAGTAAAAAATATCCTGCATGTATCGAATACCTGTCCTTATTATCCTGATGTTTACCTTCATATCTGGTTTTTCTCAATCAGATATTGAAAAAACACTGGAGATAAAAGAAAAAAATCTTCAGCAATTAAAAGACTCTCAAGAATTAGTAATCAAGTCTCTCGAAGGATTAAAACTAAAATGGATACAAGAGCAAATCAAACAAAAAGGATTACCTGAAATTAACCGCGACGGATTTTTAATTGCCCATTCTGCCATGACGTTATTTTATTCCCCCGAACACGAACAAGCGTGGTGGGTTGTTCACATGGTACTACCAGACATTAAATATGGCACACAGGGAAGAACCAACGATTTCAGAACAGATAGCCTGTTAAAAGTAGGCACCGCAGATAAAAACGATTATTTAATGTCAGGGTACGACAGAGGCCATCTGGCTCCATCAGCAGATTTCCGCTGGTCGAAAAAAGCCCTGAGCGAATCCTACTATTATTCCAATATGTCGCCACAACGACCTGAACTAAACAGAGGCAAATGGGCCGATCTGGAAAACTTTGTCCGCCAGTATGTACTAACTTCCAACGAACCTGTTTTCGTGGTTACGGGCGGAGTATTGAAAGACAGCCTCAAGTATATTGGCATCGACAAAAAAATAAGCGTTCCAAAGTTCTACTATAAAATAATTGTCGACCTCAACGGCAACGACACTAAAGGTATTGCTTTTATTATGCGCAACGGGACAAATACCTACCCGGTAATCAATTATGCTGTAAGCATAGACAGCGTGGAAACACTCACCGGCATTAATTTTTTCCCACAATTAGACGACAGTTTGGAGAACCGACTGGAATCATCGTACGACATTAGTCAATGGTTTTCCGAAAAAGAAGCTGGCAGTGTAAAAGTAACCGAACCTGAAGAAATGCCCGAAGGTGCCATCAATACAATACAGGCCAAAGGATATATTGGACAGAAAAAAACAGTTTGCGGCACAGTAGTATCAACCCGGGTATGGAAAGACAATAAAGCCATATTCATGAACCTCGACCAAAAATTTCCCAATCATGTTTTTTCAGCCACTATCTGGGGAAATAATATCGTTAATTTTCCCTACGAACCAGCTACCACACTAATGAATCGCAAGGTTTGCATCACGGGTACTATTGGGAAATACAAAGAAGTTCCTTCGATGGAACTTAAAAACGATGAATCTATTCTGTTTATTGACGAAATCGAAGAATAATGAGCGGATTAATCCTGAGTTTTCAGACAAAACTTGTAGAAGCTGGTTGTGACGAAGCCGGCAGAGGATGCCTGGCCGGACCCGTATATGCCGCAGCTGTTATCTTACCTCCCAACAGTAATATTATAGGAATAAACGACTCAAAAAAACTTTCAGCTTCAAAACGCGAAGAATTAAAAGAAATCATTATGTTTTCGGCACTGGCATATGCAATTGCCTCAGCTTCAGCCGAAGAAATTGATAAAATAAATATCCTCAACGCTTCTTTTCTCGCCATGCACAGAGCTATTGAACAGCTGAAAAAAAAGCCTGAATTTCTGGCTATAGATGGGAACCGGTTTAAACCCTACAAAAAAATCCCCCACCAGTGCATTGTTAAAGGAGACGGTAAGTATATGAATATTGCCGCAGCGTCTATACTTGCAAAAACTGCCCGCGACGAATATATGCAAAACCTGCATCCCGATTTTGCAAATTACAACTGGCACGAAAATAAAGGATACCCCACCGAAGAACATATTGCTGCCATAAAAGCATTTGGGTATACGAAACATCATCGAAAATCGTATCACCTTAAAAGCATGCAGATGGAATTAGATTTTGGCGGGTAATTACATGCTTTTTCAAAGCTAATCAAAGGCCATTCTTTCTTTGATTATTAAAATAACTATCTGGAAATATTATATTGCTCTTTATCCTTCAAAATACTGTCTATAGCATCCTGAAACTTTGTAACATAACCTTCATATAAATATTTCGGGTATGCTGAAGTTTGCATGTATTTCATCTTGGTTTTTAGTCGAAATAGCTCATAATCATAATACTCAGGCATATTCGGGTCAGCATATTCGGGTTTATAATTCATTGGTTCAGGAGAATATTTCGCATTTTCGGCAAAAGCTTCTTCTACAGTTATAAGGTTCTTCACCCAAATTTTCTGACCATTAACTTTCACTGAGATAAGTCCCACATACTCGAGGAATTTTCTGAATTCATCCGCTTTTGGATGACTTTTAAATGAAAGCTTTAAAGAAAGTGTATCTCCATTTTTTCCCGCGCGTCTTACATTTTTGATAAAAGACTGGCTTTTAATAATCGCTAATAGATTCTTCTCATCAACCTCCGTATTTTTAACAACGCGAAACTCTAAGTCTTTTAATTTCTCATTACTATAAAACAAGTAAAAACTCTGTTTACAATGAATTTCGCCAAAATTTAACATGGGCTTATCCTGAGTCCAGGAAATTTTGCACAAAAACAACAAAAGAAACATTAGTAAAAACCTCATAAGAATGGACCTTTGATATTGAACAATTTTTCGTTTAAAAAGTTTGACTAATTTACTTAAATATTTTGTTCTAATATCTCTGGTTTTTCATAATTTTACAAAAAAATGATATGACCGATACCGAAAAATTCGCCATTGAAATCATACGAGAATTAGAAAAAAAATTTAAAACTGCCTGCTGTAATCAGGCAGCCCAAGCCTATCTTGAAAGTGCATTAATCATTAAAAATAAATTAAAGGCTTTTTCGAACAAATGATAAAATTATTCAACTATTTTTGCTGAAACAAACAACTAAGTCGTATCGTATAACGTCTTATTGTCGTTAGAATATACTATGATTAAATTTTCACTGTCAATATTAATAATCTTCTGTTATTCTGTCGTTTTTTCACAGGATACCAGTCAAACAATCAAAAAACTTGAACCACGAACACAGGTTGCTGGTACTCATTTCAGCATTCAACCCCCCGAGCATTTTAATTATTCCGAAAAACTCAATGGGTTTATTCACCCTGGTTCAGCCTCGTCAATCGTTATAACCGAAGCAGAAAATATTTCATGGATTCAGGCATGTCAGGATCTCACGCCTGAAAATCTAACAGGGCAAAACGTTTCTTTAATTTCAATGGAAGACATACAATTAAAGAATGGTATGAAAGGACGCTTTTATGTCATGCGTCTCATTGTGGCTTCAAACGACTCGACCAAACAGAATATGGAATTTGAGCGACTCATGCTCTTTACAGGCGACTACCACCGGACAGGATGGCTAAACGCCAACTACCCCTCATTACTCAAACCGGTTCTATACGACATTTTACGTGAAAGTATGCTGTCAGTGGAAATGAATGAAAGTACTAATCAGAGTAAGGAATGAAAAAGTTTGTAATACTTCTTTTCTTAATCTCTACCCTGGTTTTTTCAAAAAAATCAAACGCCCAATCGTACACCATTACCCATGATATATACTGGGCTACTTATTATCAAAATATGTGGGGCCCCAATGGAAGCCCTTTCAGTATTAACGTTAACCTTCCTCTTTTTCATATCGAATTCGACACCAACATTCAATTAGGATGGATGGACACCACGCTGGGCATTGTCACTGGAGCCATGTTCGAACTCGACAACTGGCTTGTAATTGGTAGCACTTTTGAAATGTCAGGATGGGAATCAGGCTACGTAGATGTAATATATCCAGTTGAAACAGAGCTCACCATTCCAAACGATTATACTTTTAATCCCGGTGAAATTGTTACCATAAATTCAGAATATACAGTCTTGCCCGGCGCCGAACTTGTTAGTCAATTTCCACAGGCTGGAATCATCTCGCTCGATCTGGATTTTGGGTTTGGTCTCAATCTCGATGCGACCGTTTGTCTTGCGGGATGTACGACCATCCCGATAATTGACGTCAATATTCCACTCGATTCTATTGCTATTTTTTATCTCAATGGTCAAACCGGCGAAGTCGTTTATCCTTGCATTCAAAATGGGTGGATTGCTTTCTGTGAAGATGATGTCCTTCCCATAACATTTAACAACCTGTGGGGGATCGGATTAAGCGGCTGGATTACTTTGCCTTATATCGAAACCACAGATTATTTGGATTTATCAGATCCTTGCCACCAGCAACTGATTGCCAATGGCGACAGCAATTACATGTTCCTCAATCTGGATATTATCCAGTTCTTATCAGCTATCGCCGGACTCATTCCTCCCCCACAAGGTCCAGCTATACAGCAGTTTTTAGGCATGTTGCAGGGAACTTACGATCTGGGAGGCGGCATTTATGTCGAATACAATTTGCTGAGCGCATGGTTCGACATTACCAACACAATGCAGCAAGACCTTACATTTAACCCAACCGTACAAACTATTTTTAGTTTCCCTACCCCTGTCGAATATACAGTTACAAATCCCCATAACGGAAACCAAATTGTTGATCAGGGGGTCTCCGACTTAATTGCTTTCCCTACCTGTTGCGACCTTAACTACAGATACCCGTGTTATGGTTGGCCCGAACTGGAAATTGGTTATTCGGCTCATTTGTATAATGAATTTACCAATCACGTATGGGATAGTCTCGCTTTTACCTTTTCAATTGAAGCACTTGAATTTACATTTCATATTCCCTTTCCCTTTGTAAAATCATACACAATTCCCGAAATGTGTATTCATGCACTCAACGAAAACGGAGAATCTGTGGCATTCTGTCTTCCGGAAATCACCAACGAGGAATTTTATCCTAACCTTCAAACCAAAGGAGAACTGGCTCAAGACAGCACAAAAGACGGGGGTCCTAAATTGGACTGGCATATTGGTCCCCTTATAGATATGGATATTCCTATCGGATATATTCCAATCACATGGTACAATAACACCTGGGAACTGGATGGGTTTTTAGATACTATTTTCGCACCCATAACCATGATTCCTAATCCCGAATTTGAATTTATCTCCATTGTCGGAAATGATAACATATGTGCAGGAGATAGCATAG
>PHDH01000202.1 GCA_002840935.1 Bacteroidetes bacterium HGW-Bacteroidetes-21
GCCGATGATATTGCCCGGGTTATTGATGGCGCCAGAGCTTATATCGCAGATCCTGTCGTAGTAGACGAATTGCAGGATGTAGCTCGTATCTCCGGTCATCCTAAGATTGAGAGAATTTCAATTTTTCATGCACTGAATCAGAAAGCGATTGCTCGTACTCATGCCAATTCGGTTGGACGTAAATACGAGGAAATGAATATTATCGTTGCCCACCTGGGGGGTGGTATTTCTGTTGGTGCACATCTCAACGGAAGAGTGGTGGATGTAAATAATGCCCTGGATGGAGATGGACCTTTTTCTCCTGAAAGATCAGGAAGCCTTCCAATGGGTGCCTTTGCCAGAATGTGTTTTAGTGGCGAAGTAACTTTGGATCAGGTGAAAAAAATGATTACCGGTCAGGGTGGTTTTGTGGCTTATCTTGAGACAAACGACGCTTACGAAGTAGAACAACGCGTAAAAGCAGGCGACGAAAAAGCCAAACTTATTCATAATGCATTGGCATATCAGGTTTCTAAAGAAATAGGTTCTATGGCCACTGTGTTACATGGAAAAGTAGACGCTATTTTACTTACCGGTGGAATTGCTTATGATAAAGATTTTGTGGATTATGTAAAAGAAATGACGAGCTTTATTGCGCCCGTTGTGGTCTATCCTGGTGAGGACGAAATGAAAGCCCTGGCCATGAACGGACTTATGGTTTTAAGGGGTGAAATCTATGCAAAATCCTATAATGGTTAAACATGATTGAAATACTTGGAAAGCCCTGCCTTGTGTAGGGCTTTTTTTTATAAGAAGAATTAACACAATAATTTATCTCCTTTTTTGGTTTTTCATTTTAGAATATTGTAATTTTGTGCTATGGTAAAGCAAATTATTTTTGTAATAGCGTTTGTAATTGTTTCCGGAATTGCTGTAGCACAGGAATTTATTCCGGATAATAATCTAACGCCGCCAGAAGACAAAAGCTTTGACTCGTTTAGTGAAAGACTTTTTTTTGGAGGTGGTTTTGGCATGCAGTTCGGAACCTATACCAATGTTGAAATAGCGCCTCTGGTAGGAGTTAAAATAACTCCAGAATGGTTTGCTGGTGGAGGGTTCTCCTATCAGTTTATTAGTGCAAGAAATATATATACCAATGAAGTCCATTCTACCAGTTTTTTTGGACCTCGTTTTTTTACGAATTATTTGTTAATCAGTGATATTTTTGCACATCTTGAATATGAAGCCTTAAGTCTCGAAACGAAGTACTATGATGTAATGAATATGTATCCCAATAAAAGTCGTTTTTGGATGGATAGCTTTTTGATCGGTGCCGGTTATAGAATGCCCGTATCTGAGCGTAGTTCGCTGAATTTAATGATATTATATAATCTGAACGAAACTAGTAACTCGATATATACAAATCCTGTTATCAGAGTTGGTTTCTATTTCTGATCTATTTTTTTTCATTCAGAAAAAAAGTATTTACCTTTATCAAAAAAAAGGAATATGAAAGTTGAAAAAGGTAAAGTAATCAGTGTATACTACAATATGTATCTTGATAGTTTCGAAGGCGAGATGGTAGAAGCGGCTGAAAAAACCAACCCTCATGTTTTTCTTTATGATAATGGTGAAATGCTTCAATCATTTGAGAAAGAAATTGAAGGAAAAACAAAAGGCGATACATTTAAATTTGAACTCAAAGCAGCAAATGCTTTTGGCGAATATGATCCCGAAGCTGTAATGGAATTGCCCAAAGATTCATTTTCGGTGAATGGGAAATTCGACTCCGAAGTGATATTCGAAGGAAATATGGTTCCTATGAAAGATCAGGATGGCAAAGTTTACGAAGCTACTATTTTAGGTGTTTCCGATAAAACTGTACGTATTGATTTTAATCATCCATTGGCAGGTGAAGATCTGTTTATTGAAGGTGGTATTGATGAAGTACGTGAAGCAACAGCAGACGAACTGGCTCATGGTCACAAACACGATCATGCAGATGGAGAAGGCTGTGGTTGTGGCTGTCACTAAAAGACAATACCTACATTAAATCCCAGAATTAATTTCAGGTTACCTGGAAATAATTCGAAATCGTTATTGGGAAGAACGCTGAAAGACTGATTTTGATTCATGGTCCAGGTGTTATCCTTATATCCTAATCCATAGAAAAAATCTAGGGCTAATTTATTGCGAATTAGCTGATAGCCTCCTTTGATGGTATAGTTAATAAATGTAGCCTGAATATATTCGTTTCTGCTTGAAGAGTATGCGTCAGTGATTTTGGCATAAGAATAAGAAAATGCAGGAGCAATGTACATTCCTTCGGGTTTTGGATTGTTCTTGTCAAACAAATAGATGCGATACTCCAATCCAAAGCGGGCTCCGTTTACCTTAAATTCATAATTGGAGTTTTGCATGGATTCAAAAAGATAGAGATAAGCACCCTTACCCAGATACCCGGCTGTAATTTGAAAACTTTGTTTTTTGGCTGTCATTCTTTCTGCGCTCAGACGGAATTCTGAGGTGAAAATGATGGGTCCCTGCAACATGCATAGAGGATTGGTCTTTAAGTAAATATGTGGTTTGGGGAATAGGTTGGTCAGACTGTCGTTATGAAACTGTGCTTTTAATAGCACATTCGACAAAAGACATAAAAGCAGGGTGATATGTATGGTTTTGTGTATCATATTCTTAAGTCGGCATCAGGAATGATTGACAGGTCTGCGAAATCTTTATTTAGGTATTTAAAATAGCCTGCGATTCCAATCATAGCTGCGTTATCTGTAGTGAATCTGATTTCGGGAAGAAACATGTCAAGACCATTGTCTTCTGCTAGTTTTGTGAGATGAGCCCGGAGTCCCGAATTCGCCGAAACGCCACCCGACAGGGTAATAGTTTTTATGCCAGTATTATTGACTGCCTTCAGGATTTTTTCCGACAATATTTCGATAATGGTGTTTTGGAGGGAAGCGCACAGGTTATTTTTCTCTTTCTCAATAAAATCTGGGTCTTTGGCGATTTCGTCGCGAAGGAAGTATAGAAAAGAGGTCTTGAGCCCGCTGAAACTGAATCCCAGATCAGGAATACGTGGTTTTGCAAATGTAAAGGCATGGGCATTTCCCTCTTTGGCGAGTTTATCTATTACGGGGCCGCCGGGGTATGGCAGTGACATCACTTTGGCGCATTTGTCGAAGGCCTCACCAGCGGCATCGTCTATCGTGCGACCTAAAACTTCTACGTCGAAATGGCTGTTTACTTTGACTATCATGGTGTGTCCACCAGATACCAACAAACTGAGATGGGGAAAAGCCGGGTGACGTACATCTTTGTCGGGTTCCGAAATAAAATGCGAAAGAATGTGTCCATTGAGGTGATTGACTTCGATAAGGGGGATATTACCGGCTATAGCAAAGCCTTTGGCAAAGGAAACGCCCACCATAAGGGAGCCCAAAAGTCCCGGCCCACGTGTAAAGGCAATGGCGGATATTTCGGAAGGTAAAACGCCTGCTTTCTTTAGCGCGGCATCTACCACGGGTACTATATTTTCCTGATGCGCACGCGATGCCAGTTCTGGAACGACACCCCCATACAACTCGTGAATAGCTTGCCCGGCAATAATGTTAGAAAGTAATATGCCGTCTTTTATGACAGCTGCTGACGTGTCGTCACAGGATGATTCGATGGCAAGTATAGTCACACTCATTTTATTATCTTTGCACTATTATGTTTCGCAAAATTATCAAAAAAAGGGATATTGCCATTTTCTTTGGAACACTGTTCCTTCTTTTGTATTTGTTTATTTTCCTTGTTCTCAAATCCCCTACCTTTCAGTCGTATCTCGCAACGAAGGTGGCCACGTGGCTTTCCAAAGAAATTAATGCCCCTGTTTCTATCGGTTCAGTTGATTTTTCTCCTTTTTTTAATTGCAAAATAAATCAGGTTTTTTTGGGCGATCAGAAAGGGGATACTATTGCCTATATTCCCGAATTGAATGTTTTTATCCGAAACATAAGTCTGTCAAAAAAGAAAGTTGAAATTGGAACTGTCGATATTATTGACCCAGTTATTAAAGTGATGCGGGAAGAGGGAGTCTCGAGATACCGCTTTCTTATGGCGTATTTTAAAGGTGATACAACAAAAAAAGATAGTTCGACCTGGAAAGTCTCTTTTTTGAAGTTAAATCTCGAAAATGCTACCATTGCCTATAGAGCAACTCCTTATCAGGATAAAGATTGGGGTATAAGTTTCAGAGATGTGCTGGCAAGGAATGTATGTATAACTGCCGATGAGTTTTCGCAGGAAGCAGACACACTATTTTTTCATCTTCACAGCTTATCGTTGGAAGAAAAATCAGGATTTGTTATCAGTCAAATCGCTGCTCATGTAAGGGTCGAGCCAGAAAGATTAGTTACTGATAAACTGAGTATTATTACGCCCAGTAGTAAGATTTTTATGGACGATTTCAGTATGAGATATACAAGCCTGGAAGATTTTGAGATGTTTGAAGAGAATGTGAGAATGACAGCTAAGATTCGCTCTTCATTGATTAGTTTAAAGGATATTAGTTATATGTCGTCTTATCTCAAGGGGTTGGATGAGAATGTATTACTATCCGGCGAATTCAAGGGAACTGTAGCTTCGTTTCGAGGGAAAAATGTTGCCATGAAGTTGTTGGATAATACGGTGTTGTTGTGCGATTTTTCTATCAACGGATTGCCGGATGTTGATAATGCTTTCTGGCATTTCGATTTTCATCGCTTCAATACGACCATTGCCGAAATCGAAAAAATTCCATTGCCTCCTTTCGATAGCAAAAAGCGATTGGATCTTCCTGCCCAGGTCGGAAAATTTGGCAAAGTGTATTATCAGGGTAAGTTTTCTGGTTTTTTGACAGACTTTGTGGCTTTTGGTTCATTTAAAACCAATTTAGGTGTTCTAAGGACTGACGTTTCGCTTAAGCAGGACTCAATTCATCACAAAATGGTAGTAAAAGGGAAACTTTCTTCTCCTTCTATTATGGCGGGTACTTTGGCTGGAGTTACCGAAGATATTGGGGCTGCCGGTTTTTCTTTGAATGCCGATGGGGTCATTTTTGATAACGGAAATTTTGATATGAATTTGATTGGTGAGGTTCAGCATATTCAGGTCAGACAATATACATACAAAAATGTACTAGTAAATGGCAATGTCACCGAAAAACTTTTTGATGGCGAACTTCATGTGGATGATCCCAATGTAAAACTTGATTTTACCGGAAAAGTGGATTTTTCCGAAAAAATACCTGTATATAACTTCTCATGTGAACTTCGTGATATGTATTTTACACGACTTAATCTATTTGGAAAAGATTCAATGGCCCATGTTAATTTGAATATGGATGCCCATTTTGAGGGAAATGATTTGGATAATATCAATGGGGAGCTTAGTATCAATGGATTTGATTATAGTAGTAGCAAAAATAAGTTTGCTTCGCGAAGTATTGAAATTTATGCCTTTCAGGAGTCTAATCAGAAAGATTTGTCTCTTAAATCTGATGTGGCGGATATTGGTATTTCTGGTCATTTTTCATTCAAAAATGTGGCAGATGCTGTAATGCTTCTTGTAGCCGAATATTTCCCGTCGTTGCAGGATCATAAGGTAGATGATAAAGTTGTTAGAGAGATTGAGTCCAGTGCGTATTTTTGCGATTTTGATATTTATACAGGCAAATCGAAGGGTTTTTTAGATGAATTCGTACCTGGTTTAGTGATTGCCGAAAATTCTCATTGTACTGGAAGTATAGATTTAAGTAATAGCTTAGTAGAATTCGAGGCTGCGTCTACCAGTTTGAAATATAATGACATGAGTATAGAGGGTATTGAATTACTTGGCAAAGCATTTAAGAAAACCTTTACTCTGGGGCTATCTACAATAGCATTTAAGCAAGGAAAAACGTTTACTGCAGACAATCTCAATTTGTCGATGAACGGGCATACTGATACTGCCTTTGTTGAGCTGGGGTGGGAGAATAATGATACACTCTCTTTTGCCGGTAATTTGTCGGGTATGGTTCGTTTTTTTCGAAGTCAGGAAAACAAACCCGCAGTAGCTTTCGAATCTTCTCCATCACTTTTGATTTTGGCTGATACTACTTGGTATATTAACGAAGGAGTATTGACCTATGTGGACACCACTCTTTTTATCGATCATCTTATTCTGAATCACGATCAACAATATATTTATGCCAATGGTTCGCTGGGAAAAAATGATACGTTGTCGCTCATTATTTCTGGCTTGAATCTGAATAATGTTAATGCTTTTATAGCCGATCAGGGGTATGATTTGCAGGGAATTATGACTGGTACAGCCGAAATTAGCGGAGGGCTAAATGCATTGAGACTGACTTCAGATTTTGAGATAGATAAGTTGGTAGTGAATGGCGAGGATCTTGGGAAAACGATTTCGAAAGCTACATATAACAATGATTTGAAACGTGTCGATGTCACCGGAACTATGCATCGGGGGGTGATTAAAACAATTTCATATGCAGGATATGTTACCACACTAGGAGATATTGATTTTGAGCTAGAACTAAACAGGGTAAGGATGAAAATATTCGAGCCTTTTATGGTGGATATTGTTTCAGATTTGAAAGGGGATATAAGTGGTGTTTTGAAAATTGTTGGTAAAACAGCAAGTCCTGATGTCTCAGGAATATTAAAAGTTCAGAAAGCCAGTTTTTTAGTGGATTATCTTCAGACAAGGTACAATTTTACCGGAGATGTTAATGTTACACGAAATTCGTTCGAAGTTAAAGAATTGAGATTATATGATGTCAATGGAAATTTTGCTGATGTAACAGGAAAGGTAACGCATAAGGATTTTAAAGACATTCAGCTTTTGTTTCAGATTACTCCACAGAATTTTCTTGTGTTGAATACGAAAGCATCTGATAATGAGCTTTTTTATGGTAAAGCGTTGGCCTCTGGGATTGTTGATGTGACAGGGAATCTGGATAACATTAATTTGAACATAAATGTAAAGACTGAAAAGAATACGCGTTTTTTTATTCCCCTTACTTCTACGTCAGAAGTGAGTCAGAACGACTTTATTACTTTTGTTTCGGCAAAAACGGGTAAGCCAATTGTTGAGGAGAAAAAATCGAG
>PHDH01000203.1 GCA_002840935.1 Bacteroidetes bacterium HGW-Bacteroidetes-21
CCGTGATTCCCGAAGTAGTTAACCAAATCGCTTATAAAGTAATAGGTAATGATATTACCGTCACGATGGCGGCTGAAGCGGGTCAACTTGAACTGAATGTAATGGAACCCATCATTGTACAAAGCATTTTCGAAAGTGTCGAAATGCTTAAAAACGGCATGAATACCCTTCGTTTCCGCTGCATCGACGGTATTACTGCTAATGCCGACCGTTGTCTCCAACTGGTGCAAAACAGCATAGGTCTGGTAACTGCACTAAATCCCATTATTGGATACGAAAACTCGACCATGGTTGCCAAAGAAGCGCATGAAAGTGGTCGTGGAGTATATGAACTTGTTCTCGAAAAAGGTTTGCTGACTAAAGAACAACTCGACGAAATGCTCAAACCCGAAAACATGATTAAGCCTATTAAGATTAAGCCACAGACGCATTGATGTTATATCTTTAAGAACCTCAATAAGTTTTGATTAATTTTTTTTTAGAAGAATCTGACTTTTATCTTTTTAAAGTCAACATATAGCAGTCACATTGAGCCGACCTTGCTAAAGATTTTTTTTAAATGACAATGATAAAGGTCGTGTCGAAATGCGGCTGCTTGCGCGTTTTCTCCGCGATCTCTTTCGACAAGCCTGCCTGCAGGCTCAGGATGACCGTTTTTTTTGGAGAATAATAAATGTTAGGTAGCAGCGTTCTATAAATTTAATTTGTTGAAAAATTTCTGAAAGAAATGACAGAATAATTTATATTTTTGATCTGTTATTTACATTCATTCAATTCGATCTATCTTCATGTCTCATCAGTCCAATCCCCAGCTAGAGCTGGCTTTTGATTTTGTTCAATCCACGCACGAGCATATCTTCCTTACAGGTAAAGCCGGTACTGGCAAGACCACTTTTCTTCACGATCTTAAAAAACAATCATTAAAGCGGATGATTGTCGTCGCGCCCACCGGAGTGGCAGCTATTAACGCCGGAGGTGTTACCATTCATTCGTTTTTTCAGTTGCCCTTTGGTCCCATTATTCCTAACGGACAACTTTCAGGAGAGTCATCGCCTAATAACCGGTCTATTCACCGTTTTGGTCGGAATAAAATTGGCATCATCCGCAGTCTGGATTTATTGGTGATAGATGAAGTGAGTATGGTACGGGCCGATTTGCTGGATGGTATAGATGAAGTCCTGCGTCGTTTTCGGAGAAATAGCAAGCCTTTTGGAGGTGTTCAACTGCTCATGATCGGCGATTTACATCAGCTGGCACCCGTGATTAAAGATGAAGAATGGAGTCTGCTAAAAGCATACTACACCAACGGTTTTTTCTTTAGTAGTCGCGCTTTGCAGAAAACAAATTATGTATCCATCGAACTTAAAAACGTATACCGGCAGACTGATTTAGAATTTATCAAATTGTTGAATAAAGTCCGGACTGGAGATCTCGACGAAGAAACGCTGGAAACGCTCAATAAAAGATATAATCCACGTGCCAACGAGGAAAGTGAAGCGATCATTTTAACTACCCACAATAATCAGGCACTTGCTATCAACACAGCCAAACTGAATGAGCTAAAAGAAAAAGCTTATACTTTTATCGCCAAAGTAGAAGGTGAATTTCCCGAATCGGCGTACCCCATGGATTATAAACTGGTACTGAAAACCGGTGCCCAGGTTATGTTTAACAAAAACGACAGTTCTGGTAAAAAGGAATACTTCAATGGGAAAATTGGCGTAGTTGCTAGATTAACCAGCGACAGTATTTTTGTTCTTTGCCCCGGAGATGAATCAGAAATTGAAGTGGGGTCTGAAGCATGGGAAAATGTGAAGTACGATATTGACGAAGAAACAAAGGAAATAAAAGAAAGAATTATTGGCACTTTTCATCATGTGCCTTTGAAGCTGGCATGGGCCATCACCATTCACAAAAGCCAGGGATTGACTTTCGACAAGGCCATTATTGATGCCAGATCAGCGTTTGCTTTTGGGCAGGTGTATGTTGCGTTGAGCCGCTGTCGTTCGCTCGAAGGACTGATACTGAGCTCGCCATTGAGTCGTAGTAGCATTAAAAACGATCAGGAAATTTCGACTTTCACCCAGGATATCAGCAATAATGAGCCTACTACTGAGCAACTGGATTTGTCGAAACTCAATTTTCAGAAGCAACTGTTTGAAGAACTTTTCAGTTTTGGCGATTTTAGCCGAAGACTTTATCTGATTCGTAAACTAGCTAACGAAAATGAAGGTAGTTTTGGGAAAGAACTTCTGCCCATGTTGCAAAAAATTTTGGATGACTTGAATGCAGAGATTATTGCGGTTGCCGATAAGTTTTTGATACAGATTAACGATTTGATAGATAAACATGGCGCTGTTGAGAAAAACGAAATACTGAAAGAAAGAATACAAAAGGCAGCCTTGTATTTTTCGGAAAAGACAGAGAAAATACTTTATAAAGGCCTGATCGAACTGCCTCTTATTTCGGATAATAAAGCATTAAAGAAAACCATCAGCGAAACAGAGTCGTTATTGAATGAAGAGCTTGATAAAAAGATTTCCTGCCTCAAATCCTGCCACAATGGATTTGACTTGTATGCTTTTCTGCAAGTCAGGGCGAAAACCGAAATCGGAAACGATAGTATTAAGAGTTCAGCCCGTAAAATCGGTGAAAAGCAAAGAAAAGACATCATACACCCCGAGTTGTACAACACACTAAAAAAATGGCGTGATAAAAAAGCGCAGGAGCAGAAACTAACTAATGCGAGGATTATACGTCAGCCCATACTGGATGAAATTGCAAATACTCTTCCCCAAAGTATGAAGGACCTCGCAAAAATTAAGGGTTTTGGCGCACAAAAACGTAAATTGTATGCCTTCGAATTATTACATATGGTAATCGATTACCTGAAGGAAAGTGGTATTGAGGTTTCCGAAGAGCCTGTGCCCGGAACCAGATACAAAGGCAACACCAAAGTTAAATCAGAACAGCTGAGTTACGAAATGTTTATTGCCGGGCTGACAGTTAATCAAATCGCGGAAGAACGTGGGTTTACCCAAACGACCATCGAAGGCCACTTGTCCCGATATATTGAAGAAGGTCTGATCGATGTAGAAAAACTGGTGCCTGTAGAAAAAATTCGTTTAATCACTGATTATTTTCGCAAAACCAAGGATCAAAGTCTGAGCCTTGCCCGGCAAACACTCGGAGAGCATTATACTTATGCTGAGTTACGCATGGTGCAGGCGCATGTGACGTTTGAACGGAATAAAGTATAGCTTTAATTAAGTATGATTTTGAAAGTTTCGAAGTATTTTTCTTATTGATTTAGTTATCATTAAGAGTTCAATGTTTAGAAAAACCTATTTGAATATTTAGTATATTTGTAAAAAAAGCAATATGAAAGCTATTCTTTTACTAGTATTATTATTGTGTAATAGTTTTTTGATTGGGCAAACTTGGCGTCAGCTTTTATTCGAGAATAATCTTACTCAAGGGGCTATTGTTTCTGTTGCGAGTAGCAGTAATGGAGATGTGTGGTTTGCTAGCAGTCTTTTAGGAGCGTATAAGTATAATGGGAATTCCTTAGTGAATATTGATGTGAATTATGGAATATTGAGCAACTATTTGAAAGCGATAACAATTGACAATGCTGGCAGGGTCTGGATGGGAGGCCCAGCTGGCTTGACATGTTGGAATAATGGTGTCGTTACAAATTATACTGCACAAAACGGATTACAGGCTCAAAGTATATATGCCTTAGCTTCAGATCTTTCAGGTAATATTTGGATAGGAACTAATCAAGGAGTTATTAGGTTTAATGGCAGCACATTTGTTCAATATACTGTTAATGATGGTTTGATTTCCAATGCTGTAAAATGTCTTTATCATGATGGAACAAAATTGTGGATTGGTTCAACTACAGGTCTTTGCAGTTATAATGGTAGTGTTTTTCAACAGTATACCATAGCCAACGGATTGCCAAGTAATAATATTCTTTGTATTACTAAGGATATAAATAGTAATATATGGATAGGAACTAATAATGGCGTAAGTAAGTATAATAGCGCCCAATTCGCAAATATAAGTACAGTTCAAGGGCTTTTATCTGACACTGTTAATGCAATTTGTTCTGATGCTGATGGTCTTTTTTGGTTTGCCTCACCCAAAGGACTTACACGTTTTACTGCAACCGATACAACCTTTTTTACTAATCAGTATTACTATCCAGGAAATGAAGTTAATACAATGATTTTGGCTGGAAATGAAATTTATTTTGGAACCAATAAAGATTGTGTAAAATCGAAAAAATGGGTTGTTGATAATTTAACTCAAACGTCTCTTGAAACTGATAGTCTCAGGTTTTATTGTAATAATATGGGTTCACTGGCTAATAGATTTTGTGAGGAAAGTCCTGGTCTTGAGTTCCCCAAAAACTCTGGAAAATACTCGCTATTTGGAACAAATTTCTGGATTGCAGGTTTAGATCCGTCGAGTAATTTACATCTTTCGGCTAGTTCTTATTTTGATAGAGGTCTGGATTTTTTCTCAGGACCATATCTTTATCCACCGAACTATAACGACATTTATGATAGTTTATACAATCGATTATGGAAAATTTCACGAGCAGAAGTCGAAACCCATATTTTATTTTGGAATCAGCCAGGATATGTGATGCCAGAAGCAATTAAAAACTGGCCTGGTCTATCTGCTCCTTTTCAGGATATCAATACAAATGGCATATACGAACCTGAAAACGGGGAATACCCTATCATCAGAGGGGATCATGCCGTTTTAAGTATTTTCAATGACGATCGTTATAGTCATGGTAGTCAAGGTGAAAAGTTTATTCTTGAAACATCTTTATTGTGCTGGGTGTATGATACTTCTGATAAAGCTCTGGCTCAAACTGTTTTTGCTCACTTAAATATAACAAATAAAAATAATATAAATTTTTCTGATGTATTTTTGGGAATTCAGTTTGACTCTAATATCGGATATTTTAATGATGATTTTGTAGGTTGTGATCAGACTTTAAGTTGTTTTTACAGTTATAATGGAATCGACAATGATTATTTCTATGGACAGAATATACCAGCTCAGGGAATAGTGTTTTTAAGCTCTCCATTGTATTCGTTTTTATATTATAAATTTATAGGTAGTGGGCCCATGGATGAGCCATCTTCTCCGAATGATTATTATTATAATTTAAGAGGGTTCTGGAAAGATGGAACACCATTTACTTATGGTGGCAATGGGTATGGTGGAACAGTGTCGACGCGTTATGTGTTTGATGGTGACCCTAATAACGGAGCGGGTTGGTCGGAAGTTTCTGAAGCAAACGAGCCTGGCGACAGGGTTGGATTAGGCTCTGTAGGACCATTTGATCTCTTTCCAGGAAAGAGTAAATGTATTGATTTCGCATTTGTTACTGGGAGGGATTCAACCGGCAATTATTTAAAGTCGATTACGGATATGAAATCAAAAATGGCAAATGTAATATCGTTTTATAATTCTTCATCATATTATTGTGATACCATTTATATCGAAAATCCTGAAGAACTTTTTATCAATACTCAGGATGTCTCTGTCTGTGGGGGAAGTTCAATTGAATTACATCCTATGGTCAGTGGCATACATCAGCCATTAACCTATTCATGGCAGCCTTCTGCCGGATTAAACAATTCTACCGTGGCAAATCCTTTGGCTCAGGTAAATGGTACTACTACATATTATTTCACCGTGACTGATGCTAACGGAAATACAGCGAATGACTCTATTACTGTTTTTGTTAATCCTATTCCTACACTGCCTGTTCAGGCAATCTATAATATCTGTAGCGGTGCAATAATAAACATTCCCGGTTATATTGATTACTATTGGAATGACAACATCTGTTTGCCTTTTCATAGTTTTTCAACTTCAGGAGATTATTGGGTTATGGCTTCTGATAGTAATGGTTGCTGGAGTGATACTACTGATTTTACTGTCAATATTCTTAGTTCCCCATTGGTAGATTTGGGTCCAAATCAAACTTTATGTAATAATCAGACACAGATATTTTCTCCCGGGACAGGCTATTCCTCTTACCTTTGGTTTGATGGAAGTACTGCTTCAACCTATTTTGCAGATGGAAGCACTTTTGACTTGGGTAATAATATTGTAACGGTTACTGTTACAAATAGTCAAGGCTGCTCTGACTATGATTTGACGGTTTTAACGGTTATTGATTGTATGTATACGCAGGAAGAAATGATGGACCCTCTTCTTAAAGTATATCCAAACCCAGTAACTCATGAGCTTTTTATTGAGATTGATCAATCGATGTATGGTGATGCTCAGATAGAAATATTTGAACTGAGTGGAAGAAAAGTATTCTCAGCTAAAAAATATCTTGGGACAGAAAACAGTATTGAGATTCCAGATTTTTGCAACGGAATATACACATTAGTAATACTTACTAAAGATGCAAAGTATTACTCGAGATTTATCAAGAGTCAGACTATCTGGTAATTACTTATAATATTGTAAATTAACGGTAAAACCGTATTTATGCCTTTCCATATAAGTCAGCAATTAATTACTAGAAAATGGTGTTTGAAGTAATAAGGGCTTTTTTAAGCAGTTAAGATGAATTCTGAGTCGTTTTATTATAAATATTAAAAAAAGTTAAAAACTGTCAGGTTCAATATTAAAAGAATCGGCGATATTATTACTCTTTCACTTTTTTATACGTTAATGTATTGCCACGTGACATATATGATAGTGATAATGTCTCAGAATCCAAACTTATAATATACCAGCATAAGTCAGATTCAGAACAACTTATATAACGATCTTTTTCTACTGGGTAATTATTTGCTTTGTCTGACTCGTTCAGGCAATGGTCCTGTAGTTCGAAAATTTCATCGTCCCAATTTTCCATGCCTTCAACTATTTCTTTTCTGTGATTTTTTTCAAAAACCAGAAAATTGGTTTTGTCGTCGGTACTCTGCCATTTGCCCTGAAGTAGATCCATGTTTGAAGTAGAAACTGTGTTATTCTTCAGACTGTCATCATTATTTGTCTGAGTGGAAGATTTTTCAGATGGAGATCCACAGTTAAAAAGAAAAAAACCAAAGAACA
Source organism: Bacteroidetes bacterium HGW-Bacteroidetes-21 (assembly GCA_002840935.1). Taxonomy (GTDB): domain Bacteria; phylum Bacteroidota; class Bacteroidia; order Bacteroidales; family GWA2-32-17. The sequence continues at coordinate 7,108 of PHDH01000203.1, forward strand.
AAATATTGAGATTTT
>PHDH01000002.1 GCA_002840935.1 Bacteroidetes bacterium HGW-Bacteroidetes-21
AGTAAGAGTTTTGTCCTACTAGCAATGGTTAGATTAATGCTCAACAGAATTTAAAAGTGAATTTTAAACAACCTCTAAATGTTCCTCCCTTAATTTCAACCCATTCTATAACTGGTTTGGTTTGACTAAAGGTTAATTGAAAAATAAATAGAAATAGTGTCGTTAAAAAGCTGAATTTCATAATTTTTCGTTTTTTTTAAACCTACTCTTTTAAGGCTTTTCGGCATACTCCATATGCAAATATATAAAAATTATTGTCATAATCATATACTTAAATAAAGAAATTGTAGAGGGTAAATTAAATTTATAAAGTCTATAATTTGAGTTGGTTGTTTAGCCTATAATAGAACTAATCTAATTGCTGCAAAGTTTCATTTTAACTATCAAGTTTTAATCCTACTTAAAATGCCAAGATTGCATTCTTTTTCATTCATTAAAAGGTCATTTAGTCCCGATTAAAACAACGATATCATAACCTTTCTTTTTTTTCACACTTAGATCAATACTATCCAATCTGATTGCTATTGTTATATCCTCAGTTTGTTTTGGGGTGAAGTCATAATGAGTGGGTGTACAGCCATACTCAGTTGTCCATATTGTGTCTCCTTTATGTCCTGTCATTGTGACAGAAAAGGGAATAATGCATTTATATTCATAAACTACAACTCTATAACTTATATTCTGATCAAAAGTTTTTACGAGTTTATCTTCCTTGCCAGGGAATATTGCTATACTATTCGGATAATGTGAATATGGATTATATTGCTCAAGCAAAGGATATCTTTGCATTTTGATATCAAGTTGTAGCCTATGTTTGCAGGATAAACAAACTGTGCCAATTATAGCTATTGTAATGAGAATTCTTTTCAATGTATCACTAATGTTTTAATCTCTTTGTAATCTTGCTATGGGTGCTTGATAGTTTCTTATGGATTTTACCTTTAAATTTTCAATTTTCTTTCTACAAATATAAACTATTTTGATTTGTTGTGAAAAAGATAAGGTAAAAGATCTGAGAAATTTCATATTTGCTGCCTTAGATGTTGTCATGGAAAATGGGTCAAAAGGCGATGACCTAATTAGGATGTTATAATGTTCAAGAACAACATTGATAAAAAACATATTTATTACGTTAGATTATCTTTACTTTTGCGAAAATTTAATTCTTGGTTATGTCAGAACACAGTAAGGAAAAATTATTTGATGAGTTTCCCCCAATTAGCGTAGAGCAATGGGAGGAAGTCATACTGAAAGACCTCAAAGGGGAAGATTACCGGAAAAAACTAATCTGGAATAGTCCCGAAGGAATTCCGGTTCGACCATTTTACACTAAAAATGATACGGCTGGAAAAGAAAAATTGAGTCAGGATTCCGTTATCCGTGGCAATGCAGATGCCGATTGGGATATCTGCGAAGAGATTTATGTCGCCGACCTAAATAAAGCCAATGCAACTGCGATGGATGCTCTGGCCAAAGGAGCTACGGCCATCAATTTCATTCTTCAGGATAAGATTTGTGCTCAGCAGTCCGAAGTGATTTCTTCTAAGGAAGATCTGGCCACTTTACTGAAGGGTATTGATATTACAAAGACCACCATCAACTTTATTTCCGGAAATAACACCCCGGTGCTTGTTTCTTTGTTTGATGAGTATTTTAAAGGTCAGGCTACTGAGGCTTCGAAAGTGAAAGTGAATTTTGATTTCGACCCCATCGGACATCTGACACTCAATGGCAATTTCTTCTTTCCCCGTGAAACGGTTTTTAGTCAAACTGCTTCCTTATTAAAGTTCTCGTCCGAAGTTTTACCCGAAGCCAAAGTTCTGGGTATTAACGGATATTTTTTCCATAATGCAGCGGCTACCTCCGTTCAGGAACTTGCCTATTCGCTGGCTATTGCCGACGATTACCTGTCACGCCTCACCGATTTGGGAATACCTGCTGCCGAAATTATCAAACGTTTTAAATTCACTTTTGGCGTGGGTTCAAATTATTTCATGGAAATTGCCAAATTCAGGGCTTTCCGCTGGCTGTGGGCAAAAATAGCCGAACAATATCTGGGCAGTTCTGCAAGTCAATTTGTAGATATACATGTGGTAAATAGTAACTGGAATAAAACGGTGTATGATCCACATGTAAACATTTTGCGTGCTACCACCGAAGCCATGTCGGCTGTTCTGGGTGGTGCTAAATATCTCTCTATACGTCCTTTTGACGCCGTTTTTCATAGTCCTACCGATCAGTCCAGAAGAATTGCCCGTAACTTACAGATTGTGCTGAAAGAAGAAGCATACTTCAGCAAAGTTAACGATATTGCTGGCGGTTCTTATTATATCGAATCGCTCACCGAATCTCTGGCCCAGGAAGCCTGGAAACTTTTCCTCGAAGTCAACGAAAAAGGGGGTTACACCGAGTCTTTCCTTCGTGGCGAAATACAGCAGGCAATAAATGAATCGGCACAAAAACGCCGTCAGGCTGTTTCTTCTCGCCAAAACGTTCTATTGGGAACCAATCAGTATCCCAATCTTAACGAAAAGGTAAAAGAAAAAGTTTCTCCTTGCGCCATGTCATCACTGACACCGGCTGCAGATATGGAAATTGTGAAGCCTATTGAACTTTTCCGTGGCTCCGAAGCCTTCGAAAATTTACGTCTGACAGTAGAGTCAATGCCTCGTCGTCCCAAAGTATTTTTGCTGACTCACGGAAGTCTCGCTATGCGCAAAGCACGAGCCAGTTTCTCGACCAGCTTCTTTGGCTGTGCCGGGTATGAAGTGATAGACAATCTTGGTTTTGCTACCGTAACCGAAGGTGCAGATGCTGCATTGGCAGCCAAATCTGATATCGTAGTGCTTTGCGGCAGTGACGATGATTATCCTGTAATGGTTCCTGAAGCACTGAAAGCTCTTAACGGAAAAGCAGTGGTCGTTCTGGCGGGATATCCTAAAGAGCAGATTGAAGCTTACAAAGAAATGGGCCTGAAACATTTTATTCATGTGAAAGCCAACCTCCTTGATACGCTGACCATGTTCAACGAAGAGATGAAAGCACGGATGTAAAACTTAAAATTTGCAATGATGAAACCCGATTATAAAAAAGTAAACATATCCGAAATTCCCGCCTCCGGAAACAAACCTATGGCAGGTGAATGGAATACCCCCGAATTGATCAATGTGAAGAAAACCTTCACCGCTGAGGATCTGGCTAATATGGAGCATTTGAGTTATGCTGCCGGTTTGCCTCCTTTCCTTCGTGGTCCTTACAGTACTATGTATGTGCAGAAACCCTGGACCATTCGTCAGTATGCCGGTTTTTCGACAGCCGAAGAATCTAATGCTTTCTACCGTCGTAATATTGCCGCCGGACAGCAAGGTCTTTCTGTGGCTTTCGATTTAGCTACACACAGAGGTTATGACTCCGATCACGAAAGAGTAGTGGGAGACGTTGGAAAAGCCGGAGTTGCTGTCGATTCTATCCTCGACATGAAGATACTCTTCGATCAGATTCCCCTCAACAAAATTTCTGTGTCCATGACCATGAATGGCGCTGTATTGCCCGTTCTTGCTTTCTACATCGTTGCTGCTTTGGAACAGGGAGCCAAACTGGAAGAACTGGCCGGAACCATACAGAACGACATTCTGAAAGAGTTCATGGTTCGTAATACTTACATTTATCCGCCCGATGCTTCGATGAGGATTATTGCTGATATTTTCCAGTTCACCTCACAGAAAATGCCCAAATTCAACAGCATTAGTATTTCAGGATACCACATGCAGGAAGCCGGCGCAACTGCAGATATCGAAATGGCCTACACTTTGGCCGATGGACTCGAATATCTTCGTACGGGAATCAAATCAGGACTGACCATTGATGAGTTCGCTCCCCGCCTGTCTTTCTTCTGGGCCATTGGGATGAACCACTTCATGGAAATCGCCAAAATGCGCGCTGCCCGTATGCTTTGGGCTAAGATGGTGAAACAGTTTAATCCTAAAAACCCAAAATCTTTGGCGCTTAGAACTCATTCGCAGACTTCAGGATGGAGCCTCACCGAACAGGATCCTTATAATAACATCGCCAGAACTTGTATCGAAGCTATGGCTGCCGCACTGGGTCATACTCAGTCGCTGCATACCAATGCGCTGGATGAAGCCATTGCTCTACCAACAGACTTCTCTGCACGTATCGCCCGTAACACACAGATTTATCTGCAGGAAGAAACCAACATTTGCAAGGTGGTCGACCCATGGGCAGGTTCCTATTATGTGGAATATCTGACCAACGAACTGGCGCATAAAGCATGGGAACTGATTAAAGAAGTAGAAGATTTGGGCGGTATGGCCAAAGCCATCGAGACAGGTATTCCCAAAATGCGTATCGAAGAAGCTGCTGCCCGCAAACAGGCACGCATCGACTCCGGCAGAGATGCCATCGTGGGCGTGAATAAATATCGCCTCGAAAAAGAAGATCCCATCGATATTCTTGAAGTTGATAATACTGCCGTTCGTGAAGCTCAGTTGAGAAGATTGAAAGATCTGAAAGCCAATCGCAACAATGCTGAGGTACAGGCTGCTCTCGACGCCATTACCAAAGCTTGCGAAACCGGCGAAGGCAATCTGCTCGAGCTTTCGGTAGATGCTGCTGCCAAACGCGCCAGTTTGGGCGAAATTTCTTACGCAATTGAAAAAGTTTATGGGAGGTACAAAGCTGTGATACGTACAATTTCAGGGGTTTATGCTTCAGAAACCCACGGTAGCGACGAATTCAATAAAGCCAAAGAACTGGCCGACAAATTTGCCGCAAAAGAAGGACGTCGTCCTCGTATTATGATTGCTAAACTGGGCCAGGACGGTCACGATCGTGGAGCCAAAGTGGTAGCAACTGGTTATGCTGATATAGGCTTTGACGTGGATATGGGACCGCTGTTCCAGACACCCGCCGAAGCTGCCAAACAGGCGGTAGAAAATGACGTGCATGTACTGGGTATTTCCAGTCTCGCAGCAGGACACAAAACCCTTGTGCCTCAGGTAATGCAGGAGCTTGCCAGTTTAGGAAGAGAAGATATTATGGTAATCGTGGGTGGTGTAATTCCCGCTCAGGACTATGACTTCCTCTACAAAGCCGGTGCTGCAGGTATTTTCGGACCCGGAACTTCAGTAGCTTTGGCTGCATCTAAAATTCTGGAAATACTGCTGGAAGGACAGGAATAAAGTTTACTGTTAAGACGAGTTGTTACTTCTGATTTTTGAAATTAGGATATGACAAAAAAATGAGTAAAACCGCCAATGTGGTTTTACTCATTTTTATTTATTCTATTTTACAGGAAAATAGATTTCCGTAATCCATTTTGAAGTGTCCGGCTCAGTCATAGGATCGGTTACGTAAATTTCCCAAGGCCCACCATTCTGTTCGTATCCATTTTCTTTCATGTAGTAGTCGAGGTCGTTATATGCTTTCTCTGTTCCTTCGTAGGGCCCGGTGTAGATAATATAAACTACTTTACCGGCATAGCTTTGTTTGAATTGTATGCGGCCTTCTGGTTTGATTTCTTTACTGACGGGTATAGCTGCTTCGAAATCCCAACTGGAAGGATCCCATGCATAGGAAATAGCCATTGGAGCACCGGCGCATTCTACTTTCTGTTTTTTTAGTAAGCTCATTATTTCTCCAAAGTTTTTTCCCAGAACTTCGCTGGTTTCGTTCATAGAAATAGTGTCTCTGATGGCTGCAATATTTAAAGCATCTACTGATTTTTCAAATATTGAATAAGAATATTCATAAGACTTTTCTTCAGCGACAGTCTTGATGTTTGCCAGACCTTTTTCGAAATCACTGCCCAGCATTTTATCAAAGCTTATAAATAGGGTCATCAACCGCCCCATGGGGTATGATAAACTTCCTTCATCGTACCAAGTCAGTTCTGTTTTGTCATCATTAATTTTAACAATAAAACCTCCTTCGGAAGTGCTTTCCATTGGATCTAGGAATGTAAGCTGATATTTGATAAGGGTGTCATTAATTCCCGTTATTCTTAGTTTTCCTGAACCTACAATTTCACCTTCCCAAGACATCTCGGCATTCACTCCAATGGTATCGTTGTATGTGTATATGGCTGCTGAATCGGCTGCTTTCCATGGTGACCATTTGTCCCACATTTTTAAGTCAGTTATCAGAGGTGCTATTTTTTCAAAGCTGGCATTTATTTCTGTTTTACGCTCTACTTTATATGAGGAGGGGAGAAAGGCTGCTATAATCAGTGCTATTGCAATAATTGAGATCAGTATAATCATTATCCATTTTAAGCTTTTCATATTTTTTTAAGTTTTAGATAAAGCAAATATAGAAATTATTCTGCTTTCAAAAGTTCAATAATTTCGGATAATATCATGGCAGTTGCTCCCCATATGATGTGACTATTAAAACGATAGCAGGGGATATTAAAAAGTTGATTTGCGTAATTAAGTTCGAAGTCTGACTTTGTCTCTGGGTCTAAAAGACGGGCAAAGGGAATTTCAATAATCTCGTCAACTTCAATATCGTTTTTCGAAAAGTGGGGTCTGGATTCAAGCACACCCACAAAGGGGTGGACCATAAAATTACTTACAGGAATAAACAAGGGAGATAGTCCTCCGGCAATTTCTCCAGATTTTATTTCTACTCCAATTTCTTCACGACATTCCCGAATGGCAGCTGCTTTTAAACTCGGATCTTCTTTTTCCATTTTTCCTCCGGGAAAGGCAATTTGTCCGCTGTGTGGACTTCTGTCTATTGTCCGTTTTATAAAGCATAAATTAAGCACATTGTCTATGGGGTAAAAAAGTGCCAACACACTACTGTTTACAGGAGGAGTTGAATGGGAAATTTTTAGAAACTCATAACGGGTTTCCGGCCACATATGCTTATGCGCCTTTTCGCCAGGAAGCGGCTGGCTTAAAGCATGTTGTATGCTTTCGAGTAGCAAGTTTATTTATGATACTTTCTGATAAAATCTTCGACTTCTTTCACGCCACCCTGATAGATCAGATATCCATTGTACGGTTCGCGGGGAGTAATTTCGTCGTTGATAGGTGTGAGCATAATTTCTTTTACCTTTTCGGTATCGCTGGTCTGGCCCAAAGCCCAACCCAGTTTAATGTAGGCTGTTTCGGGCAACATGTTTTCAGCCGGAACAATACCTTTAGCCATTAAGTCGCGGCCGGTATCATAAACGAACATATGTACATATCCCCAAAGGGTCTGAACTGTCATATAAATTACGACACCTTTTTGCACGGCTCTTTCGATGGCAGGATAAATGGGTTTGTTTACGTGACCCAGTCCGGTACCGATCATGATAATACCTTTATAACCATTGTCCACCATGCTGTCGATCATGTCGGGCTGCATGTTGGTGTAGTAATATAACATACCCACTTTTTCTTCGAAATAAGGCATGATGGTTACATTTCTGTCTTTGCGACGTGGTTTGTAATCTAGTTTCTGTGGAACAACGCCTTTGCGGGTTACAGTGGCAACGGGAATATCTCCGATGGTACGAAAAGTCGAGCGGTAGGAAGAGTGCATTTTTCTGACACGGGTACCTTTGTGTAGAAAACCATATTCGTCTGAAGTGGGTCCGAACATACATACCATAACTTCGGCAATATCGCCATGACCAGCAGCTGTGGCAGCATGCATGAGGTTTAAGGCTGCGTCAGAGCTGGGGCGATCGGATGAACGCTGTGAACCAACAAGTATGATGGGAACGGGTGAGTTCTGTACCATGAAAGTCAAGGCTGCTGCGGTATAATGCAGGGTGTCGGTACCGTGACCGATAATAATACCATCAATGCCATTCTCAATTTCTTTACCAATGGCAATGGCCAGTTTTTTATATTGTTCTGGCCCCATATTTTCGCTGAAAACTGCAAAAAGTTTGTCGGTGGTCAGATTACATATATCGGCTAGTTCGGGTACTGCACCGTATAATTCGCCAGGAGTAAAAGCGGGAATTACAGCTCCGGTGCGGTAGTCGAGACGGGATGCAATGGTTCCTCCGGTTCCCAGTAGTTTTACTTTTGGCAACCCAGGTGTAGTAGGGAATTCCTTCTCGGGAATCTTATAATTTGCTTTTTTGTAACCGGTTTCTTTCATTCCGGTGATAGTTGTAACGTCAATTCCGATATTGTAACCGGTGATGATTTTTACCACAATGTGTTGGTCGTCATCATTCTCTGACCGGGGTAAAACGGTGCCTTTGAATTCGCCACGGGTTGTGTTGATTTCGGCCTGACCCCATACTCTTACGTTATATTTTTTAAGCAATTCGAGTGATTGCCCTTTATAACCCTGAAAAAAATCTTCGCTCATTATTTCAAGTTTTAAGCTGATAAAATAATCTTTTTTAATTCACTGAGAGGAATGTTTCCTTCAGCCTGTGTGCGCAGTTGTCCCATGACCCAATTGGCTTCATTTTCTTTGTCCTTTATTCGGCCAATTTCTTTGTACTTGTCTTTCAAAAAGCCTATGGGTGCAGTAATCTCTTCTTTGCTGCGTTTTTTATAACGGAGTATTGTCAGGATGCTGTCGATATCCATGTTGGGGTGCATATATAATTCGGGAAGCATTTGCCATGCCAGTTCGTAATGTATGCCTTGTTGTTTCAGGAAAGCCAGTACATTATAAACTTTTTCAAAAGTAAATTCGGGAGATGCTGGATAATGTCCTTGTATCCATTTAAGACGTTGAGATAAAAGGCGGGCAGTGAATGCAGGTGGAACACTCAGCTCTTTTTCGGCTTTTTCAATCATGGGAACCAGATTGTTGCGGAAAAGATAATGATGCAGATATTCGGAAACGCCCCATCCAAGTAGCTGTTTGTAACGGTCAATGACTTCCACAGGAAGGCTGTTACGTAGGTTTTCTATGTAATCGTTTTCCAGAGGAATGGGTGCTGAGTCGGTGTCGGGATACATGCGGTCGGCTCCGGGAAGTACTCGTTCGAAAATGGTTGTGCCATCCACGAAAGATTTTCTGGTTTCAAAGGGTATGCCCGTGAAGGCCATCAGACAGCGTTCCTGAATTACTTCAAGAGCCGTTTTTCTGTCGTTTTCGGGTCCCCAGAATATCATCAGTGCGTCGTCGTCGCCGGCAGAAATCTGTGTTGCCAGTTTTTCCCATACTTCATTTTTAATGACGGGTTCGGGCATTTCACTATGAATCATGTTGGGCAGTTCGAGGCAAGCAATGACTTTCAGTCTTTCTTCAATTTCGTTGGCAAAACATTTTCCGGGCTGTGTGAAATGCGATAGAATGCCTTTGAATCCGGGCAATTTAACCAGAACAATCATGTGGTCCTGTCCTTTTCCTTTTTCAAGGGGCTCGTAGTCAGTGGTAAATTGCCCCTGATTAATATCCAAAGTTTCAATTTTCCATCCGGAAAAATCGGGGAAACGTTTCAGTAATTCGTCGCGGAGATGCAATAACGACCACTGGCGATAACATTCGTTATGTGTAAGTTCGGGAATCCAACTGTTATGTGCTACTCCTTTGATTTCGATACGGGTGCCGCCTTTGCAGCTTACATTTACGTCTTCGCGACCAGCGCCAATACCGGTTCTTACTTTACCCGTACTGCGGTTCAGAAAACGTATATAGTTAGCGGCTTCTTTTACTTCGTCGGGATTGACCATGTCGGGATAAGTCACTGTTTCAATCAATGGCATGCCCAGTCGATCTGTCTTGTAAATACGTACATGGCCGATATCTGAAATTTCGCGACATGAATCTTCTTCAATACTCAGCTGAATGAGTCTTACTTTTTTATTTTTTAAAGGAATTTCGCCTTCAACACCTAGTATAGCGGTTCTTTGAAATCCTGTGGGAATACTGCCATCGAGATATTGTTTGCGGGTAATATGTACTTCACCTACTACGTTCATTTTATTCAGAAGTGTGATTTCAAGAGCAATACCCAGCGCTTCACGATCGATTTTAAAGGGTGGGGTATCATCCACTTCATAAGTGCAAGCCGTTTCGTTTTTAATGCGGTAAACGATTTCCTTGCGGGTCTTAAATTCCATGAGGGCTGTGCCATCGTATTCGCCCAGTTCACTGAGGGTAGGACGCATATGTCGTACGATTTCGGCGTCATAATCGTCGCTGTGATTAAATTTTCCGGCAGGACAATGGCAAAAAAGCTTTTTCTTGGTCAGTAATTGCTGATGTACTTCAAGTCCAGACATAAAACCAATGCGATCGTAGTCGGCTTGAGTTGCTTTTTTACGCGGAACATATCCTATGATTTCACGCGTCTTGTCATAATTTTCTTTAGCATTAATCAATTTCATGATAATTTCATTTCAGCTGTAAAGTGAGTTACAAAAATGGTGAAAATTGCGCAAATCTTTTCAAATTATCCTGTTTTTTTTAATAGCTTTGTAACGTTACGATTTTCAGCGCGTATAAGTAATAATAAAATGAAAAATTTATGAAAAGTTTAATTTTTACTTTCTTTTTTTCTATGACTCTGACGGGTATTGTATTCTCGCAGGTAAGAACCCCAAGACCACAACTTGAAAGTTCGCCCAATATTAACAAAGGCGGATCTGTAGTTACTCTATTGTCAGATCCAGAATCGTTTGTACAGGGTGAAATGTTTGGTCCTTGTGTCAATATTTCCAATGTACAGGTCACTTTTCCTGCTGGAAAATTATCAAACTCTATTGGCATGTGGTCAGACTCTTTAAATCATATCGGAATTGATGAAGGGATGATAATCTCTACCGGATATGCTCTGTCAGCGATTGGTACTGTATCAGATTTTGCTTCAAATGATTTAATTGGGGCAGGTGATACTAATCTTACTGCATTATGTGGGGTTACAACATATGATGCCGTTAGTATTGAATTTGATTTTGTGCCTTTGGCTGATTCTATAGTTCCCTTTGAATTTGTTTTTGGCTCAGAGGAATATCCCGAATATGTGAATACTGGTTATAATGATGTGTTTGCCTTTTATGTAACGGGAACAGGGTATACTGGGGCAGAAAACGTAGCGATTATTCCTGGAACAAATATCCCAATAGCCATTGATAATATTAATTCTGGGTCATATTCTCAGTACTTTATAGATAACCAAGCAATAAATGGTAGTTTCTGGGTTTACGATGGCTACACGACTGTGTTCTCATTAAGTATACCTGTTGTTGCACTTGAATCGTACCATTTTAAAGCCGTTATTGCTGATGCCGGTGATGGTATTTATGATTCGGGTGTCGTTCTCAGAACGGGCAGTTTTGCCGGTAATATTATTGCTCCCGCACCTTCCTTCACCTATGAAGTGAATGGTAATGCTGTGACTTTTACAAATACAACGACCAACGGAATGAATTATTCCTGGGATTTTGGCGATGGAACTTTTTCTACAGAAGAAAATCCCGTTCATACTTATGCCGGAGCTGGTCCTTATACTCTCAAACTGACAGCTGCTAATCATTGCTATTCCGAAGAAATTGAAGTAGTGATGGACCTGGCCACACAAGCAGGAACATTTCCTGTTCAGGAAGTGATGCTACATTCTATGAATCAACAAGGTTTGTATAATCTAAGTGGCTTGACCGGAAAAGAAAGCATTAGGCTCTGTGATATTACAGGAAAAACTATACAGTTTCAATTGAACGGTACAATGGCGGTAATTGATTTGAGTAATTTCCAGTCGGGAGTGTATATCCTGAATGTGGATGGTAAGAGTTTTAAACTAATCAGACCCTAGTCGTTGTACATGCTAAAAGATGGTCGCGATTTATTGCGTTTTTTGGTCTTTGTGACTTCCCGAAGTTCGGGTCCAGGCGGACAGAATGTGAACAAAGTCAATACCAGGGTGGAACTTCGTTTTAATGTTCATGCCTGTGAATTATTGACAGATGCAGAAAAAATGCTTATTTCAGAAAAGCTGAAAAGGAAGATTAACTCCTACGGAGAATTTATTCTGGTCCGACAAACCGAACGGTCACAATTGAAAAATAAGGAAAAGTGCCTTCTTGCTTTTTACGAATTGATAAACCAAGCTCTAATCCCACCTAAAAAGCGTAAAAAAACAAAATTGTCGGTCGCTGTTAAAGTGCGTCGTTCCGAAGAAAAAAAACGGGCTGCCATGAAAAAAAAGGACAGAGGCTGGAGTAAAAATTCAGGACTGGAAGGCGAATAGAGGATTAATTTAAAGGCTTTGTGTGCCCTGAAAACTATTTTGCCCAAATGCCAAAATCATTCTCAATATTTTCTTGTCGCATGGTAGGTTTTTGTTTGCCTCCGGTGAGTTTTTGCACGTTTTCGAGGATGTATTTTTGCAGTTCAGACACGGTAATCTGATGGTCTTTGTTCAGGTCGGCAAGTCCGGACAATAGCCCTTCGCGAAGCGAATAGGTAAATACGCCATTTTTCCATTGTTCTCCCTCGAAAGCAAACTCGCCTCCCCCTGCCGAGGAGATCACCACAGCGCCCGTTCCTTTGCGAAGATCAGCGAAAAGCTCCTTCATAAGCTCAAACGAATTATTATAGCTGAGCGTTGTGTTAGACTGATAACCTCTGGGTTTCACGCCTCTGAATATGACATCTTTTTCGGTCGTTGTTTGTGCTACTATTTGCGTTTCTGCATCTTTATCCACTTCTCCGGAATGGCAGGCGTCGATGAGTAAAAGCTTTTCGCGTGCCGGGATGGAATCGAGTAGTCTGTCCAGTTCTTCGTATTTCAGACCGCCTTCTGAAGGCTTATTGAAATTTATGTTGTAAGTAGCCAGGTAATAATCAAGGTTCTCATCCAATAATCCATGCCCTGCATAAAAGACGAGTACTTTGTCGTCAACTTTTGTGTTGCTAAGTAATTCCTTTACTTTTTTAATATTTCCTATGGTTACATCTTTGTTAAGAATTACGCGGGTAGTGATTTTCCCGTAGTTGTTCTTTTGGTTCTCAAAAAGCGAGATAACATCACTGGCATCCTTAGCGGCAAAAGAGAGATTCCACTCAGGATCTGCGTATTCTGAAGCACCAATAGCAATGACATACAAATCCGGTTTTGCTTGTCCGGCACTGGTGCAGATGATTTCAACCGTTTCTCTCAGGCTTTCAACCCCTTTTTCGTTCATGCATGAAACCCTGACTTTGTTTGTTCCTTGCGAAAGGGTCAGGGTTATTTCGCGGGAAAACTCTTTCAGGTTTTTATCGCGCAACGAAAAACCTTGAGATCCGAAAACAGCAACGTCGTTTACCCAGACATTCATTCGGTCGAGATAATACTTGCTGTCTTTTGCCACGAGGGTGAATGTAAGTGATGAATTTTCAGTAAGAACAGGAATTTTATCTGCTTCTGTAATCACTATTTCAGGAAGATGAAAATCGTTGGCAAACATTTCTTCTGTAAAACCACTTTTTTGTAGTCGTTTTGCATATGCCATATGTAGCGCTTTAACCATCTCTGGCGTGGCGCATCCAAGTCGTTCCATGACAATGTCGGGACGGTTGTATTGAAGATCGAATTGTTCAAAGGGATAAAATTTTAGCCCGAATGTAAACCCAATTTCTTTTTTAGCATTTTTTGTTGAATAATAGAAATAATCGGGGGTCTTAATGATAAAATCACTGTTGTTCATTGTAAATAAGGTGGCAATCTCTTTCCCGCTATTGATATCCCAAATTTTCATGGACCCATCTAGCGACGATGTGACTAACTGTTTTCCGCCAGTTATAAATGCTGCTCCAGTGAGAGAATCGCTGTGCCCCGTGTACTTACTTGTAATTTTTTGTTGCTCGATATCAAATTTGACCATGGAGTGGGTCTGATCCTGAAAAAGAAATGATTTTCCATCGGAAGCATAGAGTAAAGGTCCTTTTCCTGAAGTAATTACTTTAACAGAATCCCTTTTGTAGTCAAATATAAGAATTTTATCTTTTTCATCAGCTATCAGCATAGTATCGTTAACAGGACTGAAGCAGAAAGATTTTATTTCGTATTGAAAATCAAATGTTTTAATTGGTTTTGTCTGTTGTAAATCCCATATTTTTAATGAATTATATGAGTCGTAAAGAACCGTGTTTTGAGATAAAGTTTTTACTGCCAGATACATGCCCAGGACAGGTACCAGAAGAGAAATCGCCATGTTTTTACTAAATTTTTTTGAAAGTGCAGGTGCTCCTGTCTTATAATCTCGTCCACTACAGGCAAAAATGGAAGAATTATAATTAAAACCGATGCAATCTATAGATTTGTAATGTGCGCCAATAACTTTTTCTTTCTTTAATTCTGCAGTGTTAATTAGATGGATGGGGAAAATACGGGGTGCGAAAAATCGATAAAGAATGCCTTTGTTGAATCCTTTTCCCCCTGAAGCATAATATTTTCGATTGGGTGAAACGGCTGATACATCTTGTGATTCGAAATTTCCCCACAGGAATTTTCGGGCATAATCAAAGGAAGTTATAGTATTAAGAAAAACCGTGTACAAAGGTGCATTTGCGATAGCATTATACCACCTGGGATTATGATTTCCTTTAATCTTTGCTGTGGAGCCCGTTTTCATATTGGAAAAAGCAATACGATTATCACTGCCTGAGGAAACCAACATCGTATCGGAGACGAAATGCATTCCGGTGACTTTACCCTGATGCCCGGAAAAGCCCATAATAGAAATTTTGTTATCAAGGAAAATGGAACTAATAAAGTGATCGCTTCCTCCCAGGGCAATATAGCTGCCTTCGGGATTGACCGCCATTTGAACAATAGGATGGATGCCACTTTCGAGCTTGCGAACGATTTGATTATTGCTAATGTCAATGACAACAACATCCCCCGACTTGTTTCCTGCAATTAGAATGTTTTTATGCAGTGGATGAAAAACCACTGAAGTATAAATATTGAGAGGATCTGCAAATATTTGCAGAAAGGCTCCTGAGCTTTTCCATTTGTAAATATTTCCATCTTCATTTACAGCTGTTAGAATGGAATCGTTAGCATTTAAAGAGATACTAATGAAATTCTTTTTTCTAAAATCGCCTGAACGAGTATAGGTGACTTTTTCTTTTATTGGATCGAAGCAAGATATTCTAGATGGAACACAGGATATAAATAGTTTTGCTTTTTCTATTTTATGGTAGATAATATTTGCTTTGCATGGGATAGTCATTTTCTCGGAGCCATCCCACGAGAGCATTTTTGTGTCAAAATAGGAAAAGAAATTATAGCCCGATAATAAGGAAATGGCCCTTGCAGCAATAATTTCTGTCTCGTTGGATCCAAAAACAACCGAAACGCCAGCGGGTATTGGCTTGTATATTTGGGAAAACATGGACATCAATTTCCCTGTTTTTTTATAACTCTTTTTTATTCCGCTTTTTTTAAGGAGAGTCTCAAAATATTTAATACTATCAGCTGATGACCACAGGGTAATATCCTTGTCGAAAACAATTTTTTCAGAAATTTTCCAACATCTAATAAAAGAAAAAATCCCCGTGGCTATTAGATGTGCATCGTTTTCACTGATGTCAAAAGATAAAACGGGCTGTTTCATTTGAATGGATTCTTTGATACTCCCTTCCTCGATATTCCAGAACAGAATCTGACCATCATTGCCGGCAGAAATAAGTTGATTGTTATGGTGTAGAAACTGAATTGCATTAATCTTCTGGCTATGTCCTTTTAAAACTTTTAACTGCTTTCCCAACCTGAAATCCCAAATGATAATAATGTTATCGGCACCAGCTGTAGCCAACAGGGTTCCATCTTGATTAAAAGCCATTGTAGTCACGGGAGCCGAGTGGCCCGTTTGCAACGTGAGTTCTGGGTTTTGTCCCCAAAGAATGGGAGTAGCCAGGACAAACAACAAAAGCAATAACTGTTTTTTTATCATTGCCATGGCTTATTTTATAAAAAAGTTAAAAGGTACTTCCACGGTTTCTTGCTCAAAATCAGTATTCAGCATAATTCTTAAGCCGGAAGTATAAGAGCAGCCATTATAAAATTCGGGACTTGGACTTTCAAGTGTCATTACGACTTCAAAGCAATCAAACCCACCTTGCATCATTTCTGGTATTTTTCCTGAAATCTGAAGGAAGTCCATGGGTAATTCCCCGTCATCGTAATTATAATCAAAGCTGTAGGGTGGTTTGTAATAGATGCCTTGGGTACCGGCATTAAGTCTCTCCAGAAAACCATGAATATTATTATTGCTCCATGTATAAGGTTCTGTAAATTCTAAAAAATGACAAATGACTTTACTTTGAAGCGCTTTATTCATCAGGCTATATAGATTGATTTCCTGCCAGTAATTTTTTCGTCTCGTCATAAAGATAAACAAATGCTGGTTTTCGTAAGTCGATTTTGCGTTGAGGTAATCCAGCATAGAGTCTATGGCTGTTAGCAGCCGAAGTGTGTCGAATGCTTCGGTATTACCTGTATGAAAAAATTGGGAAATAATCTGGTCTGTTTCGCCAGGATTAGAGATAAATCCGTTACTCAAAAGTTCAATAGGCATTTGTTTATCGCCTACTTTTGCCAGAAGTATCTCATTGGAAGGTAGTGAACCATGAATAATTTTTCGAACGGTTGGTTCCATTCTATCAAAAATGCCATTCATGTTGATGGTGACGTCTAGTCCATTACTCATTAATATAGCGGCCGAATAATTCCCTTTCTCCGGAGTCGTAATACGCTTTAAACTATCAATCGCACCTGAGTAGTCGCCTGACAGTGAGATTCTCCCGTTTATATCGAAACGAACCAGACCGTCGGCATTGGATTTGTCCAGTACAAAGAAGCGAACTTTAACAACTGACTTTAAATTTGTATAACTCAGTACTTCGTTGGATAAAATCCCTACTGAATAATAGTTTTTAATGATTTTCTCTTCCTCTTTTTTGCAAGATGGCAGGATTATCAGTACTGAAAAAAGACAGACAGCTAAAGCTTTGAAACTGAAAGAAAATACTATGTGGTTGTTTCTTTTTTTCATGAGCTGGGGTTTGACTTTTTAATCCAAGGGTTGAATAATGTAAAACTATAGCAAACTCTTATCATTATAAGGTCCTTATAATTTGCATTGTACAAAAAAGTTTCTTTGTTAAGTTCTGTAATATTTTTTTCAAACCGGATATCAAGTGCATTACTATAGTACGAAAAACCTATTCCTCCTATGATGTCCATGTAATAATTGTTGAATTTCTTCATTAGCTCATCTTTTCTCGTCGCATCGGCATAATAATAATAATTCTGATTTGAGTTTTGATCCGTTACGAGAGTTATTGAAGAGAAAAATACGGTTCTGAATCGACCAATACGGTTATTTATTCCTCCAAAGAATCTGATTTTGACAAGGCTGCCAGGATTAATTGTAAGCCCACAAAAAAGAGGAACTTCCAGCGCCGAATAAGTAAAGTATTTATCTCGGGAGGTCTTCCAGTCAGGAATGTTTTTCCTGAATTTATTTTCAAAAAAATTAACTTCGCCCTGAAAATATATGTGGGGCATTCTATATCTTACAAAAACCCCTGTAGACAATCCTGTGAGATAAGTGTGATACTTATTATCACCGGCAGTAAGTGAGGTATAATCTTTAAAAATGATGTATTCTTTATCAAAAGTAAGTTTGCTGAATAATAAAGGGGAGTATACAATACCGGTTTCCATTTTCTGGGCAAAAAGGCTTGCATAAATGCACATGAATCCTATGATGAGCAACTTTCTCATTCGTAGCTTATCCTTTTTATCTGATTCGGTGGAGTGCTAACAAGTATAGGGAAAGCTACACCGATTTTTATTTCATAAAAACTGGAGATCTGAAAACTATCGTATTCCATTTTGTCTGCACGGTTGCATCTGGATAATGTACAGGTTATGGGTGTATTTCCCAGTTTGAAAATCGTATTAATGCCAGTTCTTAGAGTAAAGACGCTTGCTGAAATATCATAGGCAGAGCCATATATTCTAATATAAGGATCTTTATTATATGTGGCATTGTGACTGAATATTGTGATTCCAAATTCAGGAGCAATTTTCAACTTCTCTGATTTGCTTCGGATTACATCGTAAGAAATTCCAAAGTCGAAGGTATTGCCTCCGCCCCGCGCATTTACTTTAACGGACTTATAATCAAATTCATCAAAACTATAGTTTCTCACGGTTCCATAATAATTTTTTGGTACATAATAATTCATTCCAAAGTATATACCGAATCTATTTAAAAGGAAAGTATATTGCCAGGAAGCGCCATAAAAATAGAAGGGTTTATTATCAAAGGCAGGAAGGTAAATCTGACTACTGCCTATAGACAAGCGATATGACTGGGAAAAAGAAGTCAAAGACAAGAATGCAAAGGCGAAAAACAGTAGTAGTTTTCTCATAAACCATCTGGATTTAATCTGGTCGTCCAATGGCTTCTGTCGAAATAATCATAGACGTAAAAATAGTACCCGGTCCATGAGTTGAGAATTGCTTCATCGTCTTTTACGCACAAATTTTTAATAGTTAACGTATAATATACATCTTCTTCTCTCTGCTCGAATTCCCCCATATATTCGTGGATATGCAAGTCGGTATAATCGAATTCATCGTATAATAATTCTGATGTCCAGTCTTTGATTTGATATTTGACTACATGGAATAAATCGTATTTTATTTCGACATATTCGTTTGCTTGATAGAATTTTCCATCAACAGGTATGCTACCGGATGCGTCAAAGATTTGTAGGTTTTTAATCGTGGTATCTGCTGGGGGGATGACACGCAAAAAACATAAGCCGTTTTCTTTTTTGCAGGAGAAGAAAACCGTCAGTAAAACTATTATTACTAACCCTTTTTGCCGCATTATTTGCTTAGAAATCTCCTTACAAATGTAAGAAAATTAATGATACTCGTTTTTTGAAAGCGTAATTTTTGCAAGAATTGAGAATTTACTTTTTATGGGAAAAAATGAGTTTTGTATGTGTCAGTTAATGAGAGCAAAACGACAAATTAGTAGACATTCATTATTTCGCGGTATTTTGGTAAAGTCCATGTTTCATCATCTACAAGTAGCTCTATTTTGTCGGCTTCATATCTTATCAGCGCAAAATATGGAAATACTAATTTACAATAAGCAGAAGCCTTTTCTTCTGCTGAATCGAGGGAATTTGCTTTTTTTCGGGCTTCGGTCATGGCAGTTACGTTGTCTTTGATGGACGAAATTCTTTCGGCAATTTCTTCAATTATTTGCATCTGCATTTTGGCCAGTTTACGGAATTCTTTGTCTGGATATATCTCTTTTAATCCTCTTACATTTTCTATAAGCAAATGCTGGTAGTTGAGTGCCACTGGAATGATATGATTAAGAGCGATGTCGCCTAATACACGTGACTCAATCTGTATGATTTTATAATATTTTTCCAGTTTAATCTCGTAACGGGCTTCCAACTCTCTTTCAGTTAAAATATTATTGTTTTTGAAAAGCTTAATTGTATTGGCATTGATATATGTTTTTAGTGCTTCGGGGGCATTGTTAATATTTGATAATCCACGTTTTTTAGCTTCTGAGATCCAGTCGCATGAGTACCCGTTGCCATCGAAAATTCTTTGTTTGGAAGCTTTATAGGTTTCTTTCAGTACGATATACATAGCTTCGTCTTTTTCGAAACCTTTATTTAAGAGTTTGTCGACATCCTTTTTGAACTGAACTAGTTGACCGGCAACAGCAGTGTTGAGGGCTATCATAGCCGCAGCGCAATTCTCTGACGAACCCACCGATCTGAACTCAAATTTATTGCCGGTGAAAGCGAAAGGTGAAGTCCGGTTTCTGTCGGTATTGTCGATGAGGATGGGGGGGATTTTGATAATATTGAGTTTGAGTGCTGTTTTTTGCTCCGGTGTAAATTTGTTACTACTTACTTTTTTGCAAAAATCTTCGAGCATGTTGGTTAGATAGCTTCCCGCAAAGACAGACATGATGGCCGGAGGGGCTTCGTTGGCTCCCAGTCGGTGATCGTTGGAGGCAGAGGCGATGGAACCCCGTAACAGGTCAGCATGATCGTGAAAGGCTTTGATGGTATTTATGAAAATGGTTAAGAACAGTAGGTTGGATTTTGGATTTTTACCAGGAGATAAGAGATTGCGCCCTGTGTCAGTGGCCAGTGACCAGTTGTTGTGTTTGCCAGAACCATTTACTCCGGCAAAAGGCTTTTCGTGAAAGAGTACTTTAAAGTGATGTTTCTTTGCAGATCTTTGCATAAGGAACATCATGAGCTGATTGTGGTCGTTTGCCAGATTTGCCTCCTCGTACTGAGCCGCTAATTCGTACTGATTGGGGGCGACTTCGTTATGGCGGGTCCTGACGGGTATTCCTAATCTCCAGGCATCGTGCTCATAATCGTCCATAAAACTACGAATGCGATCGGGGATAGACCCAAAGTAATGATCTTCGAGTTGCTGGCCTTTGGCTGCTTCGTGACCAAACAGTGTGCGTCCGGTGAGTGCTAGATCGGGGCGGGCATTATATAAAGCTTCATCAATGAGAAAGTATTCTTGTTCCCATCCCAGGGTAACGTATACTCGGTTAATATTTTTATCAATGTATTGACAGATATCAGTCGCCGCTTTGTCAATAGCAGAAAGTGATTTGATGAGTGGGACTTTAAAATCGAGGGCTTCGCCGGTGTACGAAATAAAGATGGTGGGAATACATAAAGTATTGTCAATAATAAAAGCAGGTGAAGAAGGGTCCCAGGCAGAGTATCCTCTGGCTTCGAATGTGTTTCGGATGCCCCCGCTGGGAAAGCTCGATGCATCGGGTTCCTGTTGAACCAGATTTTCACCGGCCATGATTTCTATGGGCTGTCCTGCTTCGTTAAGTTGCAGGAAAGTGTCGTGTTTTTCGGCAGTACCTCCTGTGAGAGGTTGAAACCAATGGGTGAAATGTGTCGCACCATGAGATACAGCCCAGTTTTTCATGCCCGAAGCTACCATGTCAGCAATGTCTCTGTCTATCTGCTTGCCTTGTGAAACGGAGTTTTCAATCATTTCTACTACATGAAGTGGAAGAAATTCTTTCATTCTGCTCATTGTAAATACATGGGTAGAGAAAATGGCGGATGGGTTTTCCTTTTTTGGAGCCTGAAAGGTATTGGAACGACGTCCAATAATTTCTAATGCAAGTTTTCTGAATGATGACATGGTGTTTTTTGGGGCAAATGTAAATATAAAATGAAAATAATAATTAAATTGTGTGAAAAATATGGGTAAATATTCAAAACAAAACAAAATATGAAATTTTATATTTCATTTTTGGTGACTTGAAGAAAAATAAAAAATTTATTTGGTATTATTCTTGTAAATCTGTTCACAAATCGATAGATATGAAAACAACTTTATTCGCATTTTTTCCTCTGGTTTTTCTTTTTAGTTTTTTCAATTCGAATTTGAATGATATTTCTAAAATGCCAATTAATCAGGTGGATGCTTCGGATACGCTTCTTCCGCCAGCCATTATTAGCCCTATTAATGGAAGTTATATGGATGGGAAGAATGTGGCATTCATGTGGACAAAAACCGGTCAAAAGCATGTATACGAAATTATGATTTCTACATCACCAGATTTTATCAATGCGAAAAGTTTTGGTGTGAAAGATACGTCTTATAGTTTTCCTGCAAATGAATTAACAAAGAATGCAAACTACTATTGGAAAGTCAGAGCTTTTGCCTCAAAAAAAATATTCAGTGAATGGTCTCCTGTGTATCAGTTTTATTATGGAATAATGCCAGTTCAGGTAAGATCAGGTTGCGACCATAATTGTGGTTCGTGTACGCATCCTTGCGGAAGAAGACCTCCTCCCGTTTACGATATAAAAGCCGAATAAGCAGCAACTTTTTGATATTTTTTTAGTTATTATCCTCATTTAGTTAGATTCTATATTATACTGGTAATTTAAATGCCTGTGTTTAATCTATAGCTTAAAATAGAAATAGTTGAATAAAAATTTGACGTGGATTGCTAAAATTTCTTATGTTTGCATCCTTAATCATTTAATATTTAACTTTATGAAAAGAATCATGTTTTTATCTTTCCTATTATTTATGGGGATAGGGACTATGCTTTATAGTCAAACTATAGAGGTCCAAAATACCTATGAAATTACCGGAAAAGCAAAAAGAGGTGCCTTAGGTCATGTGGAGTATGATCAGGCTTCAGGTGTTTATACATTAGTATATGTCACAAAATCTAACGAGAAGAAGGCAAAATT
This sequence comes from Bacteroidetes bacterium HGW-Bacteroidetes-21, assembly GCA_002840935.1. GTDB lineage: Bacteria > Bacteroidota > Bacteroidia > Bacteroidales > GWA2-32-17. Next base: position 22,228 of record PHDH01000002.1, read on the forward strand.
TCAGGTCTATACTTTCGACCGAGATTTCAAGTTTCTCAATATGGTTGAAGATGAAATTGAATTTGATAAGGCCAAAACGAAATATACCTGGTTTAAGTATAATGGTGAATTATATTCTGTTACAGGAAATTATGTAGAGCCAAATCTCGTAGGGACATTAGTGCTGAAAAAAAAGAAAATTACCTATAAGTATGATTGGTTGTTATTAGGCTATTATAAAACGGTTGAAATTCTTGAAAAAGTTAAACCTAAAACAGATGATGGTAGAAAATTATTTTATTTGAAACATGCTGAAGATGATAGAACTGGAGATATTTATGTCTTGTGTGGAGTGAAAGCAAATATGAAAGATGCAAAAGATGATAATGCTGCTGCCTATCGTCATCAGATGGATATTCACTTGCTGAAATTTAATGCTGATCTTGATATTGTTGGAGATATTCCTGTAAAATTTGATTTTCCACAGCAAGTGGCTTTTGGAACAACCATAACAAAGATGTATGAAGATGATCCTGATAATCCGGGTATTTCTGGTATTGTTTTCGTTACAGTTCCCATGGGTGGTCCGGGTATGAATAAATTTGCAGACCCTAAAATGAATAATTATACTTACCTTCGTTTTAATACAGAGGGAACACCATCACTAAAAGAAAGGATTTCTTTTGAATCTCCTGCAATTTATTGGAGAATGGATGAAATGGTGGTTGCTGATGATGCTGTTTACATTTTTGGAGTATCGGCTCCAGGTAAAGAAAAGTATTACAACATGATAACCAATGTGACTAAGTTTAAAGGGGTCCAGCTCATGAAAATTGCTGGTGGAAAAGTAGAATATCTGACAGAAACAACGTTAGAAGATTTTGCCGCGAAAGTAAAATTTCCTCCTTCCCAGAAGAAGATTGAAGCATATGAAGGGAAAAGGTTTCATTTTGCCAATTACTATGTGTCTGACAATGGTGATTTCTTTGTACTTGGTCAGAAATTTGATGAAGCAAAGGAAGGGAACAAATATAAAGATGTACTTACCTTCCATTTTGATAACAAAGGAGTGTTGAAATCACAATATGCTGTCGATTTATTGGAGTCTAATCAATATTCCAAAGCTGCCGGTTGTCCTCAGGATTTGATTGAAGGGAACAAATCAATGTATTGGCTGATGATGGAGATAAAAGGAGTAACCATGTGGAATCCTAAACCCCTTACTTATCCCCGAATTGGCAAAATTGATATTAATACAGGTACTATCTCAGATCCTGCTGCCTTTGGTAAAATTGAAAAAGCGGATTATTATCTTGATCCCAAGTTTCCCTTTTTACAAACCGACGGAGGTAATAAAATTGTATTTTTTGGATCTGATAAAAGTGGTAAAACTATTTGGTTCTGCCGTGTAGCTTTATAATATTTTCTTAGAAAACTAAAGAGAGGCTGTCTGAAAAGGCAGCCTTTTTTTGTTTGGTCGACTGATTATACTTACCATATCCTAAAATCAAACTCCAAATTTTCTCTTCGTGTAGTTGGTCGTTGTTTTCCACCGGAAAGTTCTTCTACTTTTTTGTAGACGTAGTTTTCAATTTCACTGAGCAATATGATTCCGTCTTTGTTCAGGTCAGACGATTTTTCTTTTAAGCCAGAGAGAAGACAATATGTAAATAAACCATTGTTCCAGGCCTTTCCTTCCATGGCGAATTCAGCCCCTCCCGCCGAGGATATTATCGTGGTTCCGGTTCCCCTCCTAAGATCAGCAAATAGATCGGATGCGAGTTGTGCTGATTGAGACAACCCAAAACCATTTTTTGCAACCGTAGTAACAGCACCTGCATTACGAAACTTGACTTCAGATGTTTCTGTTTTTGTGTTGTCGGCAATGGAATACTCATCCAAATCCAGTTCGCCAGAGTGACAAGAGTCCATCAGGAAAAGCTTTTTGATAGGCTTAATGCCATCCAACAATAGTTCCAGATCCTCGTACGCAATTCCTCCCGAAATAGGATTATTGAAATCCATATCGTAAGTTCCAAAAAAGTAATTAAGATCAGTATCTAAAACTCCATGACCTGCAACAAAAATAATAACCACATCTTTCGTTTGAGCCTGACTTAGAAAATTGTTTTTAAGATCAAGAATTGCATTTTTTGTGGCTTGTTCGTTGGTCAGTGTTTTTATAAATACTTTGTTGTATTGGTCAGATTTTTTAAAGAATTCTGCCACATCACCAGCATCTTTTGCGGCATAATTTAAATTAAACTTTTCGTTTTTATACTTCGAAACACCTATCGAAACTAAGTATAAATCTGGTTTTGTAATATTTTTATTTAAAATGTTAAATGTTTCTTTGAGTGATTCGGCTCCTTTTGTATTTAATGCAGAAACTTGAATTTTATTCTTGCCTGGGCAAAGTGGAATATTCAATTCTGTATTGAAGTTTTTTGTTGATTTGTCTTTAATGGATAATCCTTGGGTACCGTATACGGGAACATCGTTAACAAAAATATTTAATCGGTCTAATTCGTATTTGCTGTCGATGGCAGAAAGTTGGATTTTGACTTCTTGTTTAGTCTCATCATAATTTTGATTTTTTATCAGGATTTCAGGCAGGTGAATATCGTCAGACAATTGGGTCTCGTCCATTCCCATTCTCTTTAATCGTTTTTGATAAGCGAGATAGTAAGCATTAATGACATCTTGATTCACCATACTCAGATCTTTAAGTATGATATCAGGACGGTTGTATTTCAAATCAAATTGTTCGAATGGATAATATTTTGCTTCTTTTTCCTTTCCTTGATTGACATGATAACCAACATATTTGCTTCCTTTTTTGGAACTGGTAAAGTAGCCATCTTCATTCCATATAATCCAGTCTCCGTTTTCATCAATAAAAACCGAAACCACGGGGTAAATTTCATTACTATATATTTCCGAAAAGTGATTTTTAAAAGACGAACATCGATAATCGTTTTCTACCATTGTATTAATAACTTTTAACCAAGCTTCCTTTGTAGCAATTTGGGATTCAGCACTTACGCCTATGATTTTAAATACTTTATTAAATGTCGGATAGATTTTCATACGTTTACAAAATTCTGTAACGGATTCAGGTGATTTGGGGTTAACAGTGGCCCCTAACTCATTCAACGGCCATATTTTTATAGTACGATCGTTACTGGCAGTAATTAGTTTTTTGCCGTCATCCGAGATACTTAGACCTTCAATATCTCCAATATGTCCAATAAACTGTGATATCTCAACGCCTTGATAATTATATGCTTTAAGCGTTCCGTAAGATGCTCCGGAAATAATGCTATTGTTAACGAATGAAAAGGAACGGTGTTCACTGCCGTTCCAATATTCTAGGGGTATGGAATCGTGAATGGCTTTATTTTTATAAATATAAAGACCGCCGTTAAGAGCATCGCCACGGCGATATCTTTCGATACTCATATTTCCATTTGTTTTTACAGGCCGTTTCCAGGCAATTGACATGTCGGGGCTTTCTATCGTTTTCGAAATGAGGTCGAATTGTTTATTAAACTTCGAGTATCCGAAATTTTCAGTCCATTGGTCGGCAAACGCAATTTTTGAACCAGAAAGAGCTGCAGAAAACATAATATTACCTTTTCCAGTCATTCTTTGAATAACCTCAGGCTTTTCATTCATCCCCTTCAATCTAATTACAATTACTTCATCTTTGCTTCCTCCCGAAATGGCAAATGTTTCATTGTCAATGAAGGCTCCTGCAATGACTGAATTATCAACGTCTTCAAAATCCGCATAGGGCGTCCAACCCTCAGTTTCCAGACTTAATACCGAAACCGTATGTTTGCTTCCCCTTCCAGTACAACCGAAGAGAATTTTTTTGCTGTCGGGAGAAAAGGCTGCGAAAATAAATTCCATATCACCTGTTGCTTCTGCTATTGGTTTGTAGGTCTCATCATAGATTGTCATAAATGTGTCAACTACCGCAACAGTATATTTTCCGTCGGGCGACCAGGCAACACCATCTCCAGCAATTTGTTCGTAATAATGGTCGCAATACAAACTATCTTTTTTATTTATGTTCCACCATTTAATTCTTCCATATTGATCGGTTGTAATAAATTGATTGTCGTGAACGGCAATGTCCATTATATCATCATCTTGGCCAAGTCCAAGATTTTTGTCGTGATGATTGTATTTTTGAATAATTTTTTGACCCTCAACATCCCAAAGAAAAAGTTCGTTTTCTGCGTCTCCAGATAGTAGCTTTTTCCCATCGGGAGTGAAAGCTAATGCATGAATGACATTTCTGTGACCTTTTAGTAAAAAAAGAAGTTTCCCGCTTTTAAAATCATAAATTCGAATGTCTCCAATAACCTCCGATTCATCGTGTTTGCCAAACCAGCCTCCTGTGGCGAGGTATTTATTGTCGGGCGAAAGAGCCATAGAATAGACCATCCCGTTGCTTCCGGGGCCTATTTCGCCGAGTATTTCCCTGACCATTTCTCCTGACTCAACGTCCCAAACTTTTATTGTTTTATCAAAGCTCCCAGTAATAATTTGTTTTTTGTCGGAAGTTACAAGTAGAGCCCTTATTTGCCCTTTATGTCCCGCCGGATTTATCACCAACAAGGGTCTGCTTTCCTGGGCAAAAATCCCTGTATATGTCAAAAAAGTTATAAATGTACCTATAAGTAACTTGTTCATAGTTTGCTTTTTTTTGCTAAATTATAGTATTCTTCGTTACAATTTATCTATTCAAAATAAAATGATTTATTTTTTATTCTTATCGTTTACGATATTTTTTTCGCAATTTGACTCTTAATTGTTTTTTGTGAGTAGGTAATAATGTTATGAAAATAAGCAATATATATTCGTATCTCGAGTTGTTCTTGTTGTTCCCCTAAGATTCTAAAAATTTATCGTAAGATTATCCTTCGTAATGAGCATAAATACAGGGCGTTGTTGTCTGTGATAAAGAAGTTGACACATATGTTAAAATAATATATTTTTGCTCCTTCTAAAAACTAAAAATTATTTTGTATGATAAAACGAATACTATTATTTTTTGTTCTTTTAGTAAATTCAGTGTTACTGTTTGCTCAAACGGGTGATGAGTATTTTACAAAAAAAGAATATGCCAGTGCAATTGCAAGATATGAACAGGAAATTAAATCAAAACCTGAAAAGTATTTCAATCTGGCTAAAGCGTATTTTGCAATTAAAGAATTTGATAAATCAATTGCAGCACTTGAAAATTATAAAAAATTGTACACTTCAGCAGATATTGCTCTAGCTGATAAATGGATAACTCTACTGAAGAGAGACGATGAGTATATTGAAGTAAATAACTCTGGAGAATTGTTAAACTCGCCTCAATCTGATTATTTTCCGTATGTATCAAAAGATGGTAATACATTGTATTTTACGACAAAAGACCGTGCTAATGGATTTGGTGGAGAAGATATCTGGTTTTGCGAAAGAAATTCGGATGGCACTTGGGGAAAAGCCCAGAATATCAATACACAACTTAATACAAAGAGTCATGAGTGTATGATGTCTATGTCGGGAGATGGCAACGTTTCTATCCTATTTGGTAATTATGAAGGTTCATTCGGTGGTGGCGATTTATTCTATTCTGTTAAAACGGAAAAGGGATGGACTATGCCTTGTAACCTGGGAGGAACAATCAATTCGAAAAACTGGCAGTCGCAAGCAAGTTTAGCTGCTGATGGAAAAACTTTATTGTTTATCAGTGATGTTGAAGGCGGTTTTGGGGGTGGGGCTGATATTTATGTGTCAGTCTTATCAGAAGAAGGTTGGAGCAAACCGGTGAATTTGGGCCCTAAGATTAATACTCCTGGGTTCGAAGGCTGGCCTTTCCTTGCCGCTGACGGCAAAACTTTGTATTTTTTCAGTGATGGTCATTTTGGGTTTGGCGGTCATGATATCTTTATGGCTAAAAAAATCGGTGAATCCTGGACAGATTGGAGCGAACCTGTGAATATGGGTAAATACATTAATACATTAGATGATGATAAGTATTTATCTATTCCATCATCCGGAATCAAGGCATATACAGTTAGAACAAATCAGCCCGAAGGATATGGTGAGTCGGATATTTATGAATTTATCATTCCTCCCAGTATGCGCCCCGAAATTGTAATTAATGTGTATGGTTATGTTACAGATGAGAATAAAGCTCCCGTTGGAGCCGTTGTTCGTTTTTATGACTCAGTAACAGGTGTTGAGCAGGCATCGGCTAGTAGTAATTTTACGGATGGCTTATATCGGGTGTCTTTACCTCCATTAAAAAAATACAATGTTGTCATCGATATGAAAGGATATCTTTATCTGACCGATGTAATTGATCTTACTGATTTGTCGAAGTTTACTAAGGTCGAATATATGAATGAAAGATTAGCAGAGCAACTTCCTGAAATTAAGGCAATGCAAGAAAAACTGACAGCACTTAATAATCAGCTATTCTCAGTGATTAACGAAAACTCTACAAATATTGATAATGCTTTTAAAAATTATGATGATATTATTAAAGCATATAGGACAAATCTTAATAGTTTAGACCTCTCTATTAAAAAATCAAAACTCGCATGGATGTCTAAAGAAGATAAAATTATGGATGTCCGTAAAGATTTTCAATTGCAAACAATTCGTGTAGGGGCAACTTTCGAACTAAAAAATATTTTCTTCGATTCCGGTAAGGCTACCCTTCGTGAAGAATCAAAAACTGAGCTTGATAAACTGGTGGATATAATGAAGAAAAGCGAAATCGTTATTGAGCTAGGAGGACATACCGATAGCATTGGTACAGATGAGTCAAATATTAAACTTTCGCAAGAGAGGGTAAATTCTGTTATGCAGTATTTGATTGATAATCAAATTAAACCTGAACGTATCAAAGCAGTGGGATATGGCGAGTCTCAACCTTTAGCCTCTAATAGTACAGACGAAGGACGTCAGAAAAATCGTCGTGTAGAAGTTAAAATTCTTCAGTTACAACTTGCAAGAGAAGGACAGGATGTGTATACGGATCAGCCCAAAGAAGTGAAGCCTGAAGAAAAATTTGATTTTCTTTCAACACTGCAAAATGCGGCACAAAAAGGAGGATTGCCTTCTAACAGCCCATGCTCTAACGAAGTTAAATATCTGACGGATATTGTGCCCACAACAACTACCACAGATCCTCAGTATACTACACCAACACGCACACCCCGTTCAACATATAGCGAAGTCGAAAGGGATAATTTTGTTTACAAAACATTTAACCCTTATCTTAAAAACTTAAGTCTTGCTGAGCAAAATGTTAATGGAGCAAATATTTATGAAGGATCTTCTTTAGGAGTTGGAGTGAATTTTGTTAGCGAGAAACTTAGGGAAACAACCTTTGAGTACTATTTTGTTAATGATGATAGTATTAAGTGGATGGGGTATTTTAACTTTAATTATAACTGGCAGTTTTTTAAATCTCTCGATTTGCCTTTATTGACAATTTTTGGTGTTAATACTCATTTCTGGCAGCATACTTCTAATATTAATGGTTCAGACGGTGCAATTATTCTAAATATGCCTATAGGATTCCGTTATAATATTGAAATTTCTGATGACTTGTATGCGGCTCCTATGATAAAGTATAGTTTTGGTACTTCATTAAAAGATATAAATGATGTAAGTTCAAAATACTTTACAGTTGGGGTAGATGCACGGTATAAATTTATACAAGGAGGATTAAATTATAATAGTGGCGAACTAATTAAATATCTAGGATTTAGAATCGGATTTGCATTCTGATTAATGATATCAAAAAAAGGCTGAGGAAACTCAGCCTTTTTTTATGACTACTAATATCACTAAAACATTCCCTTGGTTTTCTTTTCAGTATCCAGTTCAATGTTTTTTTCAATCTTAGTTACAGTTTTACCTTTATTGAAACGATAGCTTATTTCGACCATAATCATGTTTTTCAGGAAGCCAATATCGTTGAACTTACTTTCGGAATATCCCGAAGTTTGAATAAAACTACCCTGATTAAAATCGACACCCCATGTAATAGGTGTAAAGTAAAGCAACATGACAGTCAGTTGTTTTTTTAGGAAAGGTTGTTGGATAAACGCAATCCAAAAGTCGTTGTCGCCTTTATTGTAGCCCTGGGATGTGATGAACTTCCTTAAATTATTCTGATACTGAATTCCAACAACGGTTCCATGGGCTTGGTTGACATAAATAAACTGATTAGACATGGACCAGTCATTTAAACTGTATTCGTTGCCTGAATAGGTGACACTGCTTTTGTAAAAGTCGAAGTCTGATTGAAGAAATATTGACTTCCCGAAAGGAATCGTCATCCTGGCCTCGAGACCGTAGTTCTGATAAAATCCTGTGTTGGCATAGTTGTATTCGAAAATGCTGTCGGAGCGTAAAGTGCCGATTTCTGCAATGTAATTGTTGGAAAAATGATAATAGGGTTCTATGGTTAAAAGTCCTCCAAGTATATTGGTTTGCATCGAAATTTTATGTGTGACTTCTGGTGTTAGATAGGGGTTTCCTGTTCGGACGCTCTGTAAGTCAAGCATGTATGTAAAGGGGTTGGATTGTCCGATACCGGGATAATTGGAGGCAGAACGGTATTTTACCTTAAAATCAATTTTTTCGTTGGGTTTATATTTAAAATCGCCGTAGGGCTGGAAAATGAGGTAGTTGTTTTTTCTTCCATCTGCTACCGGAGCGCTGGTTTCGGCTGCACAACCGAGTTTCATGCCTAGTTTTTTAGTGAACTGTAAGGAGTAATAACTGTAAAGTTTATTTCTGATATCAGAATATTCAAAATTATTTGTGGTTGTTTCAACAGTATAAGTGTTATTGCTTTGAACCCATGTATTGCCGTAACCAAACTGAATGCCTGATTTGCTGTTGATAGTATGGTTGTATTCGAAATAAAATTTAGTACTACTTCTGTTGTTGTCTCCGTTTTCAGTCCGAATATCAACATCGTTTTCATTGTATGTATTGGTGTAGTTGTCAGCGTATTGAGCAAAAACGAAATTGGAATTAAACGTATTATTTTCGTTGATTTTTCCATTATAAAACAATGAACTGTAATAGCTTTTTGACCCTGTCTGATTTTTATACAAAGTGTTTAGATGATTAACTAAACTGCCGTTTGATAAGTAATTCACGCTGTAATTTTCTTCCGTCTTATTGATATTGTAGGGTTGAGTCATTATATTGTTTTCCATGCTGATGGTGTGTTTGGGGTTGATGTAATAATCCGCGCCTACAGTAATTCCATTATAAAGTTGCTTCACTCTGGTATTTATATCGTCGCCTTCTGGAACGCTTTCAATTATAAACCCATTTTGATATTCCTTTAGATTTGTTGAGATTAAATTGAAATTATTGAAGTTACTACTATATTTCCCGTAGATATTTACTTTATTGTATACATAGTTGAGGGTGGCAGAAGCACCGTTCTGAACCGGTATATATTCCTTTTTTTGGGGATCGGTGTCCAGCATTCCTCTTTCGCTGATAAAAATTTCGGTGCCCTGATAATCTTTTTTCAGAATAATATTAATGACAGACGAATATCCTTCAAGCGCATACCTTCCGCCCGGATCGCGTATAACTTCAATTTTCTTTAAACGGTCGGGGGCCAGATTTTTAATGTATTCCTGATCTTTTTCAAGTCCGTCGACCAGAATTATTACTTTGCTGTCGTTGTCTACTTTTATGGAATTGTTATATCTATCGTAGGTTACGCCGTTTACTTTCTCAAGAACCTCTTTGGTGTTGCTGGCTCCGGCTTTCATTTTATCCGTTACAATCTGGACATCCCTATCGAGCAGGTTTTCACTCGAATTGGTTTTAATGTTCACTTCACTAATAAAGTTAACATCTTGAACGAGGTTTATTACGCCCACAAATTTATTGCTCCCCACCATCGTCATTTCTGAAGTGTCTGTTACATATCCTATGAAACTATAGACAAAACGATAGGCTCCGGGATTTAGAGAAATAGTAAAAAAACCTTTTTGATCGGTCACCGTTCCGGACACTATTTCTTTCGCTGGATTTTGAACAGATACAGAGCAAAACTCTAACGCATCTTTGGTTATAGCATCTTTAACCTGCCCTGTGACTTCGACTTTATTTTGCGAAAATAATGCTGTGCTTAAGGATATAAACAGTACAAGTAATACTTTATTCATAAAAAGAATTTTGCTTAAAACGGTGCAAGAAAGAGAAAGTTACAGTAAAAAACAGAATTAAATAAACCCCAGTTTTAAAAACGACTGTATAGTGATGTCTGTCCGTATTTTTGGAAACATGTCCATGTTAAAGGCTTCGTTGGGTTCGATGTTTACTGCCACAAAGTATACTTTTCTGTCTTTTTCAATATATCCCACAAACCATCCGATATTGTTTTCGTTTCTGATAGCCCATCCGGTTTTTCCGCTGAAAACATATGCGCCGCTTTTATCGATAATCATCATTCTTTTCATGATGTCGTATGTTTTGTTGGAAATGGGAAGTTGTTTATTGAAAAATCGTTGTAAAAAACTAATTTGTTCAAACTGGGTGATTTTTGATTCTCCTTCGAGCCAGAATAGATCTATGGTTGTTGAGTCAAAAATCATATGTCCATAATCAAAATCGGTAAGATATTTCTTCATTCTTTCGACACCAATCTTCCTTGCAACATCCTGATAACATGGTACGCAAGAAACATAAAAAGCTTCACTGAAATACAGGTTTTGTTCCCATACCGGAAGTCTTCTTTTTTTGCCATCCCATGTAAAAAGGGTACTGTCGTTTTCAACAATACCTGTTTCCAAAGCAATGAGTGAGTTGGGGATTTTAAAAGTAGATGCTGGCAGAAACCCCTGACTACATCTGTCGAAGTTATTTGAATACCATGTTTTTGATTGTGGATCGTAAATCAGGATGGAGCCTGTCACATCTGCCGAATCGAGTATGATTTGCAGGTCGTTTGAAACCACTCGGGTGCTGTCGGGTTGTGTTACAACTTCTTTTTTCGTTTCCTGATTTTCTGAACAAGAGAAAAGAAACAGTACAGAGATTAAGTAAAAAAGTTTATTCATACTGTAGTTTTAAATCTGTCATTATAATAGCTGCCACTGCTTCCAGAATAACAGGAACACGAAGGGCAATGCAAGTGTCGTGACGCCCTTTAATTTCTAGGGTTTCTGCTTTTCCGGATTTAATATTGAGTGTTTTTTGACTTTTGGCAATACTGGAAGTTGGTTTAACCGCTACTCTGAAAACAAGTTCGTTACCATTCGTTATTCCTCCATTGATACCTCCTGAGTTATTTGTTTTTGTTTTACCGGAGGCTTCAATAATGGCGTCATTGTGTTCGCTGCCCTTCATGGAAGCTGCCGAAAAGCCAGCACCGAATTCTATTCCTTTAATCGCTGGAATGGAAAAAGCAAGGTGACTGATTAAGGATTCTGCCGAATCGAAAAAGGGTTCGCCCAACCCTGCTGACAGTCCTAGTATGCGACACTCAACGATACCTCCGATGGAGTCTTTTTCTGCAAGTGCTTTTTCTAGTGCTTTTTCAATATTTTTCATCCCTCCGGCTTCTATTAGTTTTGCTTCGAAATGCACATCCTGACTTATTTTTTTTGCTACCACACCCGCAGCAACCAACGCCAAAGTAAGACGTCCCGAGAAATGCCCTCCGCCACGATAATCAGCGAAACCACCAAATTTTATCTGTGCCGTATAATCAGCATGTCCCGGACGGGGTGTGTCGACCAATTTGCTGTAATCGGATGATTTAATGTTGTTATTTGTGAAAAGTATGGTTATCGGAGCGCCGGTAGTGTGACCGTTGAAAGTGCCACTGATAATTTCAGGTATGTCGTCTTCAATCCGCTGACTTGTCCCTTTGGCTCCGCTTTTACGACGGAGTATATCGTCAATAAAATCTTCTTCTTTCAATGGTATGCCAAAGGGACAACCGTCAATTACAACGCCGATTGCCTTTCCGTGAGATTCGCCGAAAATACTGATTCTGAATTTTGTGCCAAAGGAATTCATTTGTAGATGTATTTGAAATGTAAAAGTAGTAAATATTTACTCCGTAAGAATATCTGTGGGGATAACTTACATTCAATCGGAAATAAAATATGAGAAGAATTTAATTGAATGTTTGGGGTGATTTTGCTTTTCATATATTTGTAATTCAATTGTGAATCAATAAGAAGATGAAATTGATATTTACTTCATTGGTACTAATACTTTTCTCGATTGCTGTTTGTGCTCAGACACAGGAAGAAACGCTGAACAGTTTTTATCAGGAGTATCAGGCGCAGAATTTTACGTCGGCCGTCACCGCAGGTAATCAGTATTTGCAGAAATCCACTATTAAGGATACAACCTATTTAGACGTTCTGCGATATCTGGCATTTAGCTATTACAACTTGCAGGATTATCCTATGGCGGTCGAGAAATACGAACAATGTCAAAAACTTTGCGCGGATCTTAAAGGTAAGGAGAACTACGAATATATCATGGCAACTTTCAATCTGGCAGTCAATTATACTTATGTAAAAAAGTATTCGTTGGCTTTTCCGTTGATGGAAGAAGTCATGGCTTTTATAGAGAAAGATCAGACGAAACACAGCATGGATTACATTAATACGGGCATACAGCAGGCTAATATTTACAATCTTGCCGGAAGTTTCGATTTGGCAGCCTCTGTGTACGAAGATATTTTTTCGGTCGTTAAAAGCGAATACACGGAGACCGATTCTCTGTATCAGCAAATGGTGAATATTATTGCCCCTTTTTACCTTCAGAATGGTCGTTACGATAAAGCTGAACCTTTTTATGTCAGCGCTGTTAGTATTATGGAAAATGTGTATGGGAAAAAGCACGTTTATTATTTGCTGACATTAAACAGTCTGGGCGAGTTTTATCTCTATGCCGGGATGTATGCGAAAATGGAAAAAGTCTTTGCTGAATCGGTAACTATATGCCTTGATATGTATGGAAAAAACTCAGCCGATTATGCAACTGCACTCAACAATCTGGCTGTTTCTTATGAAAAGCAAGGAAAAAACAAGGAGGCTGAGGAATTATATCTTCAGTGTCTGAAAATAAAAGCCAAAGTGTATAAAAAAGAGAGCGACTATTATGCTTTGTCGTTATCCAATCTTGCAGTACTGTACGATAATATGGGTCGTAATGAGGAAGCCGGAAAACTTCTCGAAGAAGCCATTCGTATTTATTCAAAAGTATACGACGAATCCAATCCGAATTATGCTGTTGCGCTGAGTAATATGGCTTCTGTCTATTCGGGATCGGGGAAGTATCTTCGGGCAATGGAGTTATTGCTAAAAGCGGGAGAGATACAACAAAAAAACTATGGCGAAAAATATGTTGGGTATATTAATACACTTCATAATCTGGCTACCATTCATGAAGAATTGGGTGATTACAATATGGCAGAATCTATCTATGAAAAAGTTGCAGCGTTGAAAAAAGAAGTTCTGGGAGCAAGTCATACCGATTATGCCACAACTTTAGTCAGTTTGGCTCATATAAAGACAGTTAGGGGAAAATATAGTGAGGCAGAAAAATTACTGACTGAAGCTTTGGCAATTCAGCGACAAGCTGTAGGCGAGAATCATGCTTCTTATCTCACTTGTCTCAACAGTCTTGCCGGATTGTACAGTTACATGGGAAATTATCAGTTGTCGGGCGAGTTGTATCAGCAATGTAAGATAGGTTTTGAGTTGACTTTTGGCGATATGCATCCCGAGTATGCTACTTTTTTGAATAATATGGGACTCTATTATTTTGAGTCGGGTCAGTATAATGAAGCAGAGAATGCGCTAAAAAAGTCGCTCGACATTCAACAGAAAGCCTATGGAAAAGATCATCCGGATAATGTGAATATGCTTACCAATCTGGCTAATGTAATGATGAAAATAGGTAACAATAGAATGGCCGAAGAATATCTGATGGAATCGAATCGCATAGTTCAGGAAAAATTGGGACTTGAGCATCCAAGTTATGTTACATCGATTCTATCTTTGGGTGTTTTTAATTTCGAGACAGGGAATTACGAAAAAGCCGAAAATTTTTATCTGGAAGCATTAGAGAAATCGAAAGCACTGAAAGGTGAAGTAACTGAAGAATATGCAACCATACTTAGTAATCTGGGAGCTCTTTATCTGGCAAAAATAATGGTCGAGGAAAATGAAACAAAAGCAGTTGTCTTGGCAAAAACGGCCGAGTCCTATTTATTGAGTTCGCTTCGCATTGATAGCCTTTTATATGGTAGCGATCATCCCGATTATATTTCGCATTTGAATAATCTGGCAGAGTTTTACAGAAATACCAATCAGTTCGAACAAGCAGAAAAACTTTATCTCAAAGTTATAGAAGCTGAACGAAAGAAATTCGGCGAAAGTTTTCCGCCGTTAGCCGTGATATATCACAATCTGGGGCTGCTTTACAATGGGGCTGGCATGAACGAAAAAGCGGAGGATTTTTGCAAAAAGTCGTTGGCACTTAAAAAAGAGGTATATGGCGAAAACTCCACGGCTTGCTCTGATGTATTGTCGAGTCTGGCTTATGTTTACGAAAGTTCAGGAAACTTTAAGGATGCCGAAGCATGTTACAAAAAGGCGCTGAAACTAAACTATGAAATGGTACGACAGAACTTTGCTTTCTTATCCGAGGAAGAAAAAACCAATTACCTCACAACATTGGCTCATTATAACGATATGTTTGCCGCTTTTGTTTTAAAAAACAAAGCACTTAATCCCTCTGCTACCAGTGATTTGTATAGTAATTTACTGATCAATAAAGGAATACTTTTACGTTCTTCGGGGGAGATGAAAAACAAGGTGTTTAAAAGTAATGATAAGGCACTTATACAAAAATATAATGAATGGATAGGCTTCAGGCAGCAGTTGGCAAAGCTATATACGATGCCCGAAAAGGATCGTTTTGAATCAGTGTCTGAAGTAGAAGAAAAAGCAAACCGGCTTGAAAAAGAACTAGTAGCAGTTACTTCCGATCCTAACGACGAAAACGAATCGTTCTATCGCGATGGGCAAACAGTTCAGAAATCATTAAAGGAAAAAGAAGCAGCCATTGAGTTTGGTCATTTTAAGCGATTAGAAAAAGATAACACTTACAGCGATAACTATTACGCCTTAATTGTTCGGTCCGATCAGCCTTATCCATTGATGCTAGAATTATTTAATGTCGAGGCTTTTGCTAAAGTATTTGGCACTTACAAGGGAAATAATTTGAATTACATTTCTGGTCTGTATTTTACTCCAGATCTGTATCGGTTAATATGGCAGCTGCTGGAGCCTTACCTGAACGGTATTTTTACGTTGTATATCGCTCCGGATGGATTATTGCATAAGGTAGCATTTGCTTCGGTAAAAACGCCAAAAAACCTGTATTTGTCAGATATGTATTCGCTGAATATTGTTTCGTCTACTTTCCAGGTCTGCAATAAAAATGAAGGTAATGTAATGGCAGGTAATCCCGATGCGGCCATTTTTGGAGGAGCGCTATACAGTAGCGGTGAAGCGCCTGCTGAAGGCTGGAAATATCTAGAAGGAACGTTGACGGAAGCACAGCAAATACAAAAAATATGTAGCAGCCAGAAAGTGCAAAATAAAGTCTTTACTGGTGAGCAAGCGAGTGAGGAGAACATAAAGGCGTTAGTCGGGAAAAGTGCGCCGACAATACTGCACATTGCAACCCATGGTTTTTTCTATCCAGATCCCAATGAAACCAACGTGAAAGATGAAAACGAAGCCCCTGTTCTGGCCGAAGTTACATTTCGTGGCGGAACGGGTTCTGAGGCCATTTTATCTTTCCTCAATAATCCTAATCCGCTTTTGCGTTCAGGTCTTGCATTGTCAGGTGCAAATAGTGTTTGGACTTCCACCTCCGGGTTGGCTGAAGATGGTATTTTAACGGCTTACGAAGTATCAAATATTAATCTGTCGAAAGTTCGGCTAGTTGTTCTCTCAGCCTGCGAAACCGGTCTGGGCGATATCAAGGGAAGTGAGGGGGTTTACGGTCTGCAACGTGCTTTTAAAATGGCGGGAGTTAAATACATCGTAATGAGTTTATGGCAGGTGCCGGACAAAGAAACCGTCGAGTTTATGGAAACATTTTACACCAAACTTTTAAAATCAAAAGACATTCGAAAATCGTTTTCGGATACACAAAAAGAAATGCGGAAGAAATATGATCCGTATTATTGGGCTGCCTTTGTGTTGGTAGAGTAGTTTGTATGTACTCTGTGAAATTATCTCCCGCAGATCTCGCTGATGTTCGCAGATTCGATTCTGATTAATTAGTGAATTTTCATCTGTGTAAATCTGTGTAATCTGTGGCAAATGTATTTGTATTGATATATCCTCATTGGTACTCTGTGAAATTATCTCCCGCAGATCCCGCGGATGTTCGCAGATTCGATTCTGATTAATTAATGAATTTTCATCTGTGTAAATCTGTGTAATCTGTGGCAAATGTATTTGTATTCAAATATCCTCCGTGTTACTCTGTGAAATAACTTCTCTACACAACGGGTTTGACCCTAAAAGCGTGCACCGTTCCGATAATTGTAAATGCCAACATAAATAGTCCGTAGGCGACCCAGCCCAAGCCTGTTTCGTCGAATGAAATGTGACTGGGTGACGATATCATGAGTCCGTCCCATAATATCATTATGAAGGATAATGAAAGACCTATGATAGAAAAGACTTTTACCGTTTTGGTTTTAAGTTTCACCAACGACAAAATAAATAATACTGTAAAACCCAGAAAAAACATCATGGTCACTACACCGGCTTCTTCGGTAATATCATCGTCATTGTCATAGGCAGAGTATGAATTATAGCCAGAATAATCGTAAGGATCCGAATTGTATGTGTCGTAGTAACTACTGTAACGGGCACTGGACACTTCTTCCATGTAATAGAAATCAGCTATAATGAAGCCCAGACTCAGTGCCATGGCGATAATAAATAAAACTCGCATCATAATATATTGGTTTTGGTTAATAAATGAGTTGTCTATAAATTTTTTACGACCCTGAACGAAAATAGTTTGTGAAAAGGGAGTGTTTTTTTACAGAAGTTTTAAAAATCATTTTCCATATGTATTGTTTTTTATCAACCCATTTCATAGCAAAAATTCAAATTTTCAATCTGGTACGATTTTCGTATATTTACCTGCCTAATTTTATTGAATGAAAAGTATAGTTAAAATATTTTTAGTTGTAATTATCCTTATAGGTGCATATGCTAATCTCAAGGCTCAGAAAGGATGGGGTGTAGGAGCCAGCGGGATTTACAATTTCAACACCAAAGAGCCGGGGATAGGTGCCAGAGTCCTTATCCCGGTAAAAGACAAAGGTTATGGAATACCCTATGTTTATTATTATTTTCCAAGTAATAATTTTTCAGGTGGACTTGCTGGAATGTATACTTTTTACAAAACCGGACCTTTTTCTTTTTATGCCATTGTTACCGGGACTTTCAGGGGGAGTGTAAGTGTCTCGGTAAACGATTCTACAGCTAGCAACGAAAAATCATATGAGGCTGAAGGCGAGGCTGGTGCCGGGGTGTGGATTGGCCGGGGTTGTCTTAAAGGAATGATAGAGCCCCGTTATGCCGTGGTTAGTGAAGAAGTTACTTTACGGGCTGGGTTTGTTTTATTTTTCTCTTGTAAACATAAGAAAAAAGGAGGAAAAAGCAGAGCTAGTTATCGGGGTATGTCAAGTAAAAAGCCCATTTGTCCCGCTTACGAATAATTTCTTCTGAAAATGCTACATCTTTAATCAAAACAGTTTATTTTTGCTTAAAATTAAGGTCTTATGAAAACAACAGCCATTCTGATTATTCTGATTACATTTTTTCTGCATTCGTTTGCTCAGAATCCGTTTAAAGTGATCAGTGTTAACGGTGAGATATTAGCTAAAAAAGCCAATGTGAATTTGCAGAGTGGGTTGGAAGTGAAAAGCGACGATAATTTCGCCTTTATCAAACCAAATTCTCGGGCAGCATTAATTAATCCCGACTTAGGTAGAGTAATCTTAACTGAACAGAACTCCTCCAATGCGTTTAATAAAGCGGCTTTTGCACCGGCTATGAGCTCTGTTAGTACACGTGGTACAAGCAGTAATGTTATGTTTACAAAAGATCAGGTGTCTACCTATTTTAGCGAAAAACTTCTGGTAGTCGACAGACTCGAGATAAAAATCAGCAACAAGGTTTTTCCCATGAATTCCAACGCCTATTTCTTCATCCGTTATATGTACAACGGCGACGAAATAAATAAACGTTTATCCTATAAATCGGATACTTTAATTATTGATAAGTCCGAATTATATGCAATTGATGGCAAGCCCATTCCCAATCCCGAAATTGATGAAATGAAACTATATTATTACGAAATTAATGGGGATAATTCTAAAGCTACTTTCATCAGTTCATTTAATCTGGTTTTTATTCCTAATGAACAACTGAAAAGCGAAGTACAGCTTATACTCGATGCCTGCAAAAAACAGTCGTACGAAAGAAAATTCTCTGAAGTTTATGATTTTTTGACTTCCTTTTACGGCGCCATCGATCAGACCTATGTCGAATCATGGTTAGATATAACTTTCGGATTAAAGAAAAAATAGTTTGATCGTATCTGTTTTGAACTTACAAAGCCTTCTTTAAAATGAGAAAAACCTTCCTGATTTTATGTTGTTTTTTTTCGTTTATCTCATGTTTTTCTCAGTTCGATAGGCAGACTGTTACTAATTTCTCACCAAGGGATTACGGTCAGAATTATTCCAACTATACACAAGCTGTCACTGAAGACGCGCAGGGTTTAATCTATGTGGGAACAGCCTACGGAATTCTGCAATATGACGGATATTCATGGCAGTTTATTCCAGTGAAAGCCGGTGCTTTTGTCACTTCGCTGGCCTGTTTTGATAAGACTATTTATGTGGGTAGTCAGGGGGATTTTGGTTATCTGTCGCCCGACGCAAATGGAAAGCTGACGTATATCTCACTGCTGGAGCAAGTGGCCGAAGAAGATAAAGGATTCACGTCGATATGGAGGACTTTGGTATATGACAATAAGGTTGTCTTTCAGGCCGACGAAAGAATATTCCTATATGAAAACCAAAAAATAAAAGTTGTACGTCCTCAGACGAGTTTTCATTTGGCTTTTACCGATGGGACATCCCTTTATGCAAGACAAAGAGAAGTCGGATTGACTGCCTTTTCCGGGAATGGCTTTCAACTGGTGGATGGAGGTGCACAATTCGCCGATACTGGGATTTTTGCCATACTTCCCTACGAAAAGAATTCAAAACTAGTTGTTTCTCAGGAAGCGGGTCTCTTTGTGTGGACAGATTCTGTCTTCGTTCCCCTCCATATTAGATTGAAAGATCGTCTCCAAAAATCTATGATTATTGGAGCACGCAAACTTTCTGACGGAAATTATGCATTGTACGGACTGAAAGATGGGATTATCGTTATTAATGCAGAAGGACAAATCTTGTCTGTATATGGAAGTGGGGCAGGATTGAGGTCATCAGAGATTCATGAAATCTGGCAGGATAGGTATGGTAATATCTGGGCTGCGACACAAAAAGGTGTTAGCAGAATACAATATAATTCTCCCCTGTCTGTATATGGTGAATCATCGGGTTTGTCGGGCAATGTTCAGGCTGTAGCTTCTTATGGGTCATTGCTCTATGTAGGAACAACAGAGGGGTTGTACTATAATGGTTTGTCGGGATCGAAAGTCTTTGCCGAGGTTAATGAGATGAAGGGCAGTGTGTGGGTCCTCAGTCAAAATGAACGTGGGGTTTTTGCCGGGGGCGAGAGTGGTGTCTGGTTTACTGATGGAACAAGGATGGTTCAGATTTCTAAAGCGCAATGTTCAGGAATGCTCTTGGTGCCCGAAAAAAAATGGCTGATTGTCGCCGGAAATGCAGGGGTTCGCTTTTATAATTCCGAGACATTTACCCTGCTTCTAGATTTACCCGAAGTAATGCTTGACGCCTATGGAATTGCCTGTCAAACGACGTCGGAAAACGCCTGCGAAATTTGGTTGGGTTCGAAAACGCAAGGGGTAAGTCAGATTATAGTAACAGATGACCTCAAGTATCAGGTTGATTTTTATATGGGCATGGAAGATGGATTGCCCAACGACTGGGTTTGTGCTTTTCAGGCAAAAAACAAGGTGTTGTTTGGAACATCGTTGGGAATGCTACGCTTTATAAGTTCCAGTGAAATATCCGAACTGACTCATGATACAACGGCAGTCAGAGGTTATTTCGATATTACCGATTTTCCCAAAGGCTCTTCTGGCCAGTCGGTGACCAGTTTTGTATATAACGATGCGTTGTCGTTTGCGGCACTTGATAATTTTGTATATCAAATCGATTTGAAAGACAGTACAATGAATAATTCTTTCTTCAAAACATTGCAACTGGGTCGGTTCAACGTGATTTATAAGCAACAACAAAATATTTGGATAGGCGGTGACGATGGATTGGCCCTTTATGATGCCAGAAAAGCCAGTACAATTCAGAAGATGTCTCCCGAGATGGGCATTCGAAGGATCACCGTAGGTAAAGATTCTGTTATATGGTCAGGAGATATTCCTTATTCTGGAAAAGAAATTGTGTTGCCTTTTACGCAGAATTCATTACGCATTGACTTGTTTTCTCTCTTTTCCGACAATGGTTTTCGACTCCGGTACTCGTGGAAACTTGAAGGTATGAGTGATGAGTTTTCTGATTGGAGCAATGACCATATTATAACTTTCTCTCACCTTCGCGAAGGGAGCTATGTTTTACATGTTAAGGCGGTTACTCCCGGTGATCAGGAGACCGACGAAACGCTATTGTATTTCCAGATTTTACCTCCATGGTACCGTTCCTGGTGGGCGTATGTAATTTATGGAATAGGCTTGATTTTCTTCATTTATATTTTAATCCTTTTAAACACTCGTCGTTTGAAGGAGAAGAACCGCAAACTGGAGGAAATTGTGAAAATTAGAACACAGGAAGTGGTTGCCCAGAAACATGAAATTGAAATTCAGAAAGAAACCATACTGGAGATTCTTAACGATCTTAATGCAAGTATCACATACGCTCAGCGAATACAAGAAGCCATCCTGCCCAGCAAAGAATTACTGAAACATTGTTTTCCTGAGCATTTCATTTTATACAAACCCAGAAATGTTGTTAGTGGCGATTATTACTGGGCAAGTCAGGTAGGCGACTGGACCGTGATAACCGTTGCCGATTGCACAGGACACGGTGTGCCCGGCGCATTTATGTCCATGCTGGGAATATCATTCCTCAATGAAATTGTGCGCAAGAAGGAAGTTACAGCACCCGATAAAATCCTCAATGCTCTTCGCGATGCCGTTATTGAAGCTCTCAGACAGTCGTTAACTGAAGGCAAACAAAAAGATGGTATGGATATTTCCCTTTGCGCAATTAATATAAAGACAATGCAATGCCTGTGGGCCGGGGCAAATAATTCGCTGTATATTATTAGAAATGCAGCTAACAGCCAATTAGTTGAGTTCAAAGCTGACAAAATGCCCATCGGCATTCACGTTAAAATGTATCCTTTTACCTGTCACGAAGTGAAATTAGAATCGGGGGATTGTTTGTACATGACTTCGGATGGTTATCCCGATCAGTTTGGAGGTGAAAAAGGCAAGAAGTTTATGTCGAAAAATTTGAAAGAACTGCTGACCGAAAACGCGGCATTGCCTATGGAAAGTCAAAAAGCTGCATTAGAAAAAGCCTTGGACGAATGGATGAACGGACATGAGGAAAAACATGCACAAGTAGACGATATCACCATTATGGGTATCAGGGTGTAATCTGCAACAAATCGCTAAGCTTTGCTGACAGCAAGCTGATAAATGCTAATTCATTTAAGTTTTATTTGAAAAAAGGCTAAAGTAAAGGTCAGGTCTAATTCTGATCCCTCACTTTAGCCAAACAGTTATTTTATTAGGACTAATTGCTATTATCTTTTCAGCCTACCAACCCGGGCCGAGATCGCCAACGATTAAGCGAATGAAGTCGATCAATACCCATATTTCGAGAATGATCAAAATCACGAAGCCTATTAAAATTATTGAAGTAATAATTCCTACAAGAAACATTACGAGCTGCCAAATTCCTTTTTTTGTGTTTCCTAGAAAAAAACTGTGAATGCCTAGATATCCAAGGAAAAAGCAAAGTGCCAAAGCAATAATCTGAGTGTATTCGCCAGCAGGAGATGAAGGAGAAGCTACGCCATACGATATGTCTTTATTCAATTCACTATTTCTTAAACTATGCTTAATGGTTTTCTTTTCTTTAGCAATTTGTATCTCAGAAGTGGAATTTACATTTGTTGAAGTTGTTTTTTTACTAACTAAAGGATTATCTTTAGAAGAGGTAGATGCCTGAAGTTGATCATTTTTCACAACAGCTGTTGTTGTATTTTCTTCTGTAATCTGCTGTTTATCATTAGTTTTAATGGCAACATTTGTCTGCTGAGCTGTTGACGGTTTTTCGTTTGCGGTTTTTGTTTTATTTTCAACATGAAATCCCGGCATGTATTTTCTTCTTTCGATAGAGCAGGATGTAAAAATAAAGACCGAAATAAGGGTCATTAAAAAAGTAAATTTTAATGTTTTCATAGGCGTTTTTTTATTTTTGTTAATTATTCAAATATAATCAAAAATCAGTGTTTTGATTCGTTAAAGTCCGAAAAAAAATCAGGATACGATTTATTGACTGTTTCGTAATGCTCAATTTCGACCGGCATTTTTGCGTTTAACGACATTAATGCCAGCGCCATAGCAATACGATGATCATTATGCGAATTGACACTTCCTCCTGTAATTTTTCCCCCGGTAATATGCATTTCGTTCTCTGAAAGTTTGATTTGTATTCCCAGTTTTTGAAATTCACTTTGCAGGGAAAGTGCTCTGTTGCTTTCTTTTTGCGTCAGTCGTTGTGTGCCGGTGATGACAGAAGTGCCTTTGCAGTGTGCGGCAAGGGCTGCCAGAGGTGGGAAGAGGTCGGGGTACATGGTTGCATCGAAGTGAAAGTCATGGAGGTCACTTTTAATGACCGTGACTGCTTCGTCTGAAAGTGTGACAAGAGCTCCGGCTGACTTTAAAACATCGCAAATTATCCGGTCGCCTTGTGCAGAAGTTGGGTTTAGCCCTTTGATGCATACGTGTCCGCTGATAGCGGCAGCCGCCATGTGAAAAGCTGCACCACTCCAGTCGCCTTCGACCTGATATTGTAAAGGCTTAAAATGTTGATTACCACGAATGAAAAAATCGCTAAAATTTTTATGCTGAATAGACACGCCAGCTTTTTCGAGCATTTCCAAAGTCATTGCAATATATGGCTGACTGCAAAGGTTGTGTACATGCAGGGTCGTATCTCCTTTTGCCAAAGGAAGAGCAATGAGTAAACCTGTAAGCAACTGGGAAGTCTCCGAAGCATCGATCGTGATTTTACCGGGTTGTAATTTTCCGCTAATATGTAAAGGAAGAAATCCATTTTGGCTGACAACGGTTTTTCCCAGTAACTGAAGGGCTTGTTCAACCATGTGCATGGGGCGGTTGAGAAGGGAACCCCGACCTTCTATCACTACGCTGTTGTTGTAAAGGGTCGAAATACCTCCGAACATTCTTGCTGCCAGACCCGATTCTCCGCTATGTAAATGAACTGGAAGATCGTACTGAGACAACCCTTTAATGTGAATGGTATCTCCCTGTATATTGACTTCTGCCCCTATGCTTTTAACTAAGCCGAGAACAGCGTCGGTGTCGTTGTTAGCTTTGTAGCCAGTTATGACTGACGTTTCGGGGCATAGCGAAGCAAAGGCAACAGCCCTTTGTAAATAGCTTTTTGAGGGCGGAGCGGTAAGGGTTCCGTAGTATACGCCGGGACTTAGTTTAATGTATGATGTTGGTTCCAAAATCTATATGCAGGGTTATAAAGCAAAAATAGTCAAAATATAAAGACCTTTACGTGCCATGTGACAAAAATCCAGATTTTTAAAAACCTAGGATTTCAGAGTGAGATATTTATTTTTTCTATTTCTCAAATTGTTGGGGGTTGGTGTGTAAATTAAAAAAATGAAAAACGTAAGTTATTTTACAATAATTTCGAACTCTGTTTTCAAAAGCAAATAATTTATACTTTTGTTAAGTTATTATGCTAACTGCTTTATTTCAGTATTGAAAAACGAACGATGAAAAATATACTTTTATTAATAATTTTTCTTGGAATTACGTCTCAAATCAAATCTCAGACAAATGAATGTTTGAAAGACTTTGATTTTTTAGTCAAGAAAATTAAAGCCGATTATCCTGGATATCAGGATAAAGTGACAAAGGAATCTGTTGAGGAATTAAACCAATTGGAACAAAAAATTCGAGAGCAAATCCGGTTATATCCAGATTCATGTGGCAAATTTCTGTCTTTTTATACCGACTGGTTTAAAGACAATCATTTACGAATTCAGCGAATATGGCCTTCTTCAGGTTCAAATAAATCAAAAACTTCAAATCACATTTTCTTCACTGGGAATGTCGATACAATTCTTAGTCAAACAAGTGATTCATTAGAGGGAATTTGGCATTCGTTCGGGGGTGATGTCGCAATAGCTTACAATGCTGATTCGCAGGAGTATTCTGGCATTTCGATTTCTTATCGGGGCTATGAAAAAAATCAGCTTGTCTTCAAGCTTTCAAATCGATTGGGAAATGAGTTTCAGCTGATATCCTATCCATATTACAATGACTTTCTTCCCGCAAACGGGAAAGCCTCCATACACATACAAAATAAAGTGCTTGAGCTGCATGAGGATACTCGATTTGTAAAAAAAACGAATTCAACAGTTTCCGACAATGCTCTTTTGTATTCGTATATCCCTGAATTTCCTAATGGGTCGAATGTTTATCCCGTGGCACTTTCATTGGACGACAGTACATTTTATCTCCGTATTCCCTCCTTTATGGGTGATGTTGCAGATGTGCTTGTAAAGAAACATTGGGATGAAATAATGTCGAAGCCAAACCTGATAATAGATATTAGGAACAATGGTGGAGGACAGGATAATTATTTTCAAATACTAACCGATTTGATTTACAATACTCCATATGTAAGCAAAGGGGTAGAGTGGTATGCCACTGAAAACAACATCCGTATGTTTGAAAAGGCATTAGAAGATGGCGAAATCCGTAATGGCGAGGAAGGTATCGAATGGACTAAGAGTCTCGTTAAAGAAATGAAAAAAAGTAAAGGAAAATTTGTAATTCATCCATTAATGGGGTCCGACAAAACGATTAAAAATGATACTATCTACAAATATCCTTCAAGAGTTGGAATTATTATTAACGAAGGGAATGCGTCATCTGCTGAACAGTTTCTGATACAAGCTAAAATGAGTACAAAAACTATATTGTTTGGGAATTCAAATACTGCCGGAGTTTTAGATTATTCTAATGCCATTAGTGAAAATTTGCCATCAAATAAGTTCAAACTCATTTTTCCCATGACTCGTTCTCGCAGATTGCCTGAATATCCGATAGACAATATCGGGATTTCGCCAGATGTAATGATTCCCTTTCCATCCAATCCTCAACTTTACGATAGACTTGACCAGTGGGTTTATTTTGTAAAAAACTATTTGGAATTGATGAATAA
Organism: Bacteroidetes bacterium HGW-Bacteroidetes-21; assembly: GCA_002840935.1. Taxonomy (GTDB): domain Bacteria; phylum Bacteroidota; class Bacteroidia; order Bacteroidales; family GWA2-32-17. The sequence goes on from PHDH01000002.1 coordinate 47,984, forward strand.
TTAATAAAACAAGTTCAATATTTATATTCGCATTATAAATTAAACAAAATAGTCCAGGAATGTAAGAATAGAATACAGAATATGAGCTTAGGTTATAAATTTTCGTGGTCTGAAATGGACCTTCTGGCGCAAAGATGGGAGAATTTCGCAATAAAGCATGCAGGCGAATTTAAGATTATTAATTCCCATTCCTTTTCAAATATTTCAGATCCTACTCTAAGAAAATTCGAGTTGAAAATTCCATTCGAGAATGGACAAATTACCTTTTTAACAACTGAGATAAAACCTCTAAAAGTAAGCTATTCGTTTAATCGAATTATTCCCAATGAGTTTTTAATCTATAACGAGGACTATTTCGATAAAATCTTGAAACATTTTGGATTAAATGAACTTGAAATTGGCGATCCTGATTTTGATAATAAATTTATTATCAAGGGAAACAATGAGTTTTTATTGAGAAAAATATTGACAAAAGAATGGAAGACATTTTTACAAAGTAATTATTTAGCAAATTTCAAATTAGAAAAAGTTGAAGTTTGCTCTGTTCTTGAATTAAATATTTCGATAAATGAGTTAGAGGTTTCGAACTTAGCGAAAATAGCGGAGCTATTTAAAGACATTATATCAATAATACAATACAAGTGTGAAATAGAATAATTATCATTGAATTTGTATTGCAATATGAAAACAATTGAAATTATTTTGTGAAAAAGTACGATGAAGGATCAACTAATAAAAACACTGAGATGAAAGACAAATCTAAAGAACTCGACACATCCCTTACATTAATCAATGATAAACTAAATTTCATTGGATCTAACGGGTACAATGATCCCATTTCAATAGATTATCTGCCACCTTTAGGTGATAATTTGGGATATACATCACTTGAGCTACTTCTTCTAAGTTTATCTTCGTGTATAGGGAGTGCTGTTTTGACATTTTTAAGGAAGATGAACAGAGAAATATCTTTTTGTAAAATCAATGCAAAAGGTTTAAGAAGAGAGGAGCACCCAACATGTTTTTCAAAAATTATTGTTGAGATAAGCGTAGGTTCTTCCAATGTGACTGACGAAGATATGGCCAAGGTTATTCAACTCTCAGAAGATAAATATTGTCCTGTTTATGCTATGATTAAGGGGAATGCGGAAATCAATATTGAATACAAAATTGAAAACTGAGAAATTTTAAAGTAATCCTAAAGATTTTCGAATTTCGAGCTTGCCATTTCTATGTTTTTTATATTGGATAGATTTTTAAGTCACTAATTTATTTTTCTTACAACGAGTTTCTGAATTCTTGTTGTTGAACCATCGGTCATTTTTATTAGATAAAAGCCATTTTGAATGGATGAAATGTTAACATTATTTTTTGTGCTATTCATATGTTGAATTAAAGTGCCATCAATGCTGTAAATTTCTATTGTAGAAGGAATAAAGTCAGTATTGAAATATAAATAATCAGTGGCAGGGTTGGGGTAGAAATTGGGTTTGTTTGATATATCATCGTTGTTGATCATTTCAGTTAGAAAGTCAAAGCCAATTTCAAATGGAATCCCGTAAATTTCATAAGCATCATTGCCAGAAAATGCTTCGTTAGTGAAGTTTACACTGACGTTAGGCAAATCGTAATTATGGGCAATGGCTGCACCAAGTATACGAACACTGATTAAGGTGTCATTTATGAGTATTAGTTCGGGAGTAATACCTTGATGAAGAGTTGAAAAGGTCACTTTTTCCGTTTGATAAAAGTCCTCTCCTATTGTACCCGAAAAGGTTTCGCCGCCATACCTGTTCAATTTGATATATTTGGCAACTGAATTATCAATGGTGCCGTCATTCGTGCTGTTTTCATAAAACCAGTAGAAATTCTTCGAAACATTGGGTTGCTTAAAATTAATGCTAATATTTTGAAAAGAATTGTTTTGAACAAGTAGGGAGTCGCCTATTGTGGTTGCATTATTGTGAAGACAGATACCAATATTATAAACTGAATTAATGACTTTGTGAAAAAGGGCATTCCCCGCAAAACTTACTTCCAGCAGACTGTCATTGATTTTTACAACTTGCATTGTAAGACCTTCTGGAACATTAGAGCCTGTGGCTTTACCCTGTGAAATATAGTCATCATTTTCATTGCCTGTAAAACTTTGTCCATTGATACTTCTCATGATGATTTTCACCGAATAATCTAAAGAAATACTTCCTGAGTTGGAATTATCTTCCTGATAGCTATAATTCTGCCATAATAGATTTGGGTAATCAGACCAAACCTGTGGGGCAGGGAAAATACTGCCGGAATAGCAAGTGACTTGCCAGTTGTCTATTGGGGGAAGTTCTATCCAATCGTAGTTTTTGTAAATCATTGTATCGACATTCATGATGACCCATTTAGGCATACATCCAATTTCATTCGTAAAATGGAGAGAATAATTGCCAAAAGTCCAGTTGGGATAACCATTTATCTCGCCAGAATACACATATGTTCCATTTGCATCGGCATGTCCTGCGCCAATTACATGATAATTTTGTGAGGATAAATGTATCGTGATAGATATTAATATAAGAAGAAGAAAAGTTCTCATATACTTTGTCATAATATTAATCAAAAATAAGTAAAATTCATGAAATTAAAAACCTTATTGTGGGAATGTGAAAAAGATCAATTACAATTATGGGAAAACAAGAGTAATATTATTACATATTCGTATTTCATTACTATTTTTGCTCCATGAAAATTTATATTGGCATTGATGATACCGATAATCTGGAGTCGAGGGGAACCGGTTACAGATCGAGACAATTAGCTGCAGAACTTAATGTATCTGGGTTTGGAAAAGTCGTAGGAATTACCCGGCATCAGCTGTTTTTTAATTCGGCGATACCTTATACATCACACAACAGTTCGGCTTGTCTTGAAGTGATAGCCGGAGTGAGAGAAAAGCTTATTGAAATCTCACGACAACATATGATTACGTTTGGAGAGCCCGGTTCTGATGTGGGTTTGTGTGTAGCAGATGAAACTCAGGTAAACGAAACCGTGATGAAGTGGGGACAAAGGGCAAAAGTTGAAGTGCTGACCATGGAAGAAGCTTATCAATTGGCAAAGTCAACCGGCATTTATCTCGAAGGTTTAACGGGCTTGCATACCGGAATTATTGGCTCAATGGCAGGAGTAGGCCTTCGTGTCACGGGTACGGATGGCCGTCTTATTTGGTTGCCTGGAAAGGATTTCAGAGAAATCAAGGGAGTGTTATCTAAAAAGGAATTGCTGGATCAGTCGCTGGCAAAAAACATACTAAATCTAGCCAACATGAAACCCGTTGATGATTTTGCATTGATCGATACAGGAGAATGGATGCGCCCCGTAATGCATGAAAATCAGGCGGTAATCCTTGTAGAATCAGAGAATGTTGAAAAAAACACATGGAAAGTGCCTGAAAAAGCAAAAATAAAGATGCTATCCGATTAAAAAATTATAATTTTGCGACTTGAATTAATTTTCATATCACATGGCCGGACCTAAAGGATCAAAATATTATAATATTTTTCTGAGATACAAAATATCCTTGTCGTCGGTAGATGATAATAGTATTATTGATGTCGAGTTATTTAATGTTCTCAACGAAATTAAAAACGAGGGATCTATTGTCAGTGCAGCAGGAAAGGCCGGCATTAGTTTTCGTAAAGCTTGGAATAAAATTAAGAAAGCCGAAAGGATGTTGGGTTTTAATATTGTCGAGAGAACAAGAGGTGGAGTATCTGGAGGGCATAGTGAACTATCAGAAGAAGGCCTAAAGTTGCTGGCGGCATACGACGAACTGGTAGTAGAGTTCGACAAATCAATCTATAGTGTAACAAAAAAGTTTTTCAGAACCATAAACGCATAAATTTCATGACGACAAATAGTATTTTCGCTACCAAATCAATCAGCAAAACAATTACAGAAGTTTTGTTGCTTTTTGTCATTGGCTTTTTTGCCGCCTTCTTACATGCAAAACTTCGCATTCCTTTAAAAATGCCCGGACATCACGGCCTGGAGTTTATGCTAATTATCATGTCAGGAAGAACCTTGTCTAAACTCGGTGCGGCTTCTACATTATCTTCGCTTGGTGCATCAGCATTTTTTCTCATGCCTTTTGCCGGCATAAAAGATCCTATCATGCCCATCGCTATCCTTTTACCGGGAATCATGATCGATTTGTTTTATTATGTCACACCCAAAATAAAGACTTCTGTAGTTTTTATAGGACTACTTGCAGGTATCGCTTATGCCATGATTCCCATGGTACGCTTCATCTTCAGCTTAACAACGGGCTATGTTTATACTAATATGGCTGGAGGTTTGGCTTATCCGCTTATCTCTCATTTTATATGGGGTACAGCTGGAGGAATGCTGGCATACGGAATTATCAAAGTCGTTAAAAAGTAAATTGTAACCAGAACGCTCTTTTAAAATGAATTAGAATTACGATATGAAAAAATTTGCAAGTCGAACTTTAATATGGCTCTTGCTTGTGCTATTGATTTTTCCTTTCCAAGCTTGTAAGAAAGATGAGCCATCGGATGTCAGTCCAGGGATTAGTTTTGATCTGCAATATGTAAATGCAGATACTTCTTTGCCAGCTGGTAC